>NZ_JBHWVO010000003.1:0-111939 GCF_042736635.1 Streptomyces sp. NPDC060035 | reverse complement strand
CCCCCCCCCCGCGGGGGGGGGGGGGCCCGGCGGGGGTGGGGCTTGGGGGGTTCTTGCCGCCCCCGGGGGGGGGGGGGGGGGGCCGGGTTTGGGGGGGGGGGGGGCCCGTCCGGCCCCCCCCCCCCCCTCGACTCAGCCCACCACGACGTCGAGCAGGTACGGCCCGTCCGCCGAAAGCGCCTCGGCGAGCGCCGCGGGGAGCGCCGCGGCCCGGCTCACGCGGGCACCGCGGCACCCCTGTGCGAGCGCCAGCCCGGCGAAGTCGATCCCCGGCAGGTCGGCACCGACGGGCTTCTCCATCCCGAGCGCTCGGGCGAACTGGTGCACCGTGGAGTACCCGCCGTTGTTGACCACGATCACGGTCATCGGCACGCTGCCGAGCTGGGAAGCGGACCACAGCGCCTGGATGGAATACATCATCGAGCCGTCACCGATGACCGCCACGACCCGGCGGCCGGGACGGCCCAGCAGCATCCCGACCGCGGAGGGCAGCCCCAGCCCGAGGCCGCCGCCGGCACAGGTGTAGAAGCTCTCCGGGCCACGGTTGGGCAGGTACTCGCACATGACGGGCCTGCTGCTCGGCGCCTCCTCGACGATGACGCTGTCCGGCGGGCGCTGCACGTCGAGCGTGCGCATGAGGTACGCCACCGTGATGTGCTCCGCCGCCTCGGCCGGGGCGGGCAGGGGCCGCCGCGCCGGGGCGGGGCGCGGGTGGTGCGGCGGGTGGCCGAGCAGTTCCTCCACCGCGGGACGCACGCCGGTGACCAGCGATGTGCCCACCGGTGTCCACGCCGCCTGCTGCGGGTCGTCGGTGAGCTGGAAGACCTTCGCCCCGGCGGGCACGTAGGGGCCGGAGCCGACGAGGCGGTAGGTGAACACCGGGGCCCCCAGGACGAGGACGAGGTCGGCGTCGGCGAAGCACTCCAGCACACCCTCCCGGGTGGGCGGCAGGAACCCGGCGAACAGCGGATGCGTCTCGGGGAAGGCGCAGCGCGAGGACATGGGTGCCGCCCAGACCCTGGCCCCGTGCGCCTCGGCGAGCCGGACCGTCGCGTCGAAGGCGCCTTCCTGGTCGACCGCGGCACCGGCCACGAACACCGGACGGCGGGCACCGGCCAGGGCCTCGGCGAGCTCCGCCATCTCGTCGGCGCCCGCCCGGAGGACCTGGCTGACGCGGTGCGGGGCCACGGGTTCTGCCGGCCGGTCCCAGTCGTCGACCGGGATCGACACGAAGGCCGGACCCCGGGGCGGGCTCATCGCCACGTGGAAGGCGCGGGCTATCGCCGCCGGGACGTCCTCGGCGCGCGCGGGTTCGCGGCTCCACTTGACGTACGGCCGGGGCAGCAGAGTGGCGTCCTCGGAGAAGAGGTACGGCTCGCCCGCCAGCAGCGCGCGTGCCTGCTGCCCGGCGGTGACGACGAGCGGGGTGCGGTTGCGATAGGCGTTGAACACGGCGCCCATGGCGTGGCCGACGCCGATCGCCGAGTGCAGATTGACCAGCGCCGCCCGCCGGGTCGCCTGGGCGTAGCCGTCGGCCATCCCCACCACGACGGACTCCTGGAGGCCGAGGACGTAGCGGAAGTCGGGGGGCAGGTCGCGGAACATCGGCAGCTCGGTGGAGCCGGGGTTGCCGAAGACGGTCGTCATCCCCATGTCCCGCAGGACCGCGAGTGTCGCCTCCCGGACGGTCGCCGGGGGCTGCGCAGGATCAGTCATCGGTCAGCCCCGCCTTTGCCATGGCCGACCACAGGGTGGCCGGGGCCAGGGGTGTCGCCATGGTCAGGGCGGCGATCTCGGGAACCGCGGCGGCGAGCGCGTTGCCGATGGCTGCCGGGGTCGGGATGCACCCGCCCTCGCCGAGCCCCTTGAACCCGCCGGGGATGACGGTGCTGGGGGTGTGGAGATGCTCGATGTGCGGCGTAGGCACGTCCGAGGACGACGGCAGCAGATAGTCGGACAGGGTGGTGGTCAGCGGCTGTCCGTTCGCCCCGTCGTGGACCACCTCCTCCAGCAGCGCGATGCCGATCCCCTGCGCGATGGCCCCGGTGATCTGCCCGTCGGCGAGCTGGGGGTTGACCAGCACCCCGCTGTCATTGACCGACCAGTACGCCTCCACGGTGAGCCGGCCGGTGTCGAGTTCCGCTGCCACCGCGGCGCCGGCCACCGAGTAGGCGTAGGTGATCGCCGGGGGATCGAAGTCGACCGCCTCCTCCAGGCGGATCCGGTCGCCCTCGGGGCGGCCCCAGCCCATCCAGCCCCGGTGGGCGACCTCACGCCAGGTGAGGCGCTTGCCGCCCGGCCCGCCGGAGAAGGCCTCGCCGTCCCAGACCACCTCCGCATCGGCCGCGCCGAGCGCCCCGGCGGCCAGGCCCCGCATGCGTTCCCGCATCCGGGCGCCGGCCTGTACCAGCGCGCCGCCGGCCAGCGCCACCGACCGGCTCGCCTGGGACGACAGGTCGGAGTACGTGGATGTCGCGGTGTCGCCCAGCCGGACGCGGACCCGGTCGAGGGGCACCCGCAGCTCGTCGGCGACGATCTGGGCGAGTGCCGTCTCGATGCCCTGCCCCACGGCCATCACCCCGGACGTCACCGTGACGCTGCCGTCCTCGTTGACCCGGATACGGCCGCTCTCCCAGCCGCTCCAGGAGATCTGGAACGCCTCCAGCAACGCACTCGGTGCGAAGCCGGTGATCTCGACCCCGCACGCCAGGCCGACCCCGCGGCGGACCCGGCTGTCCGCGCCGGGCTCCGGGGCGCGGTGGGCCTCGGCGAGCTCCGCCACCCGGCGGAGCGCCGCCGGGTAGTCACCGGAGTCGTAGGTGAGGGAGGTGCGTGTCGTGTACGGCATGTCCTGGGGTGCGACGAGGTTGCGCAGCCGCAACTCGACGGCATCGATGCCGAGTTCGCGGGCCGCCTCGTCGATCAGCCGTTCCCTGATCCACGCCGCCTCCTGCATCCCGTAGCCCCGGTACGCGCCCGTGGGGACGAGGCTGGTGTAGACGGCGGACACGGTGGAACCCGCCGCCGGGAAGCGGTACGGCCCCTCCACCGTCAGGCCCGTCACCTGGAACGGGCCGCTGCCCGCCTGGGTGGCGAAGGCCCCGAGATCGCCGGTGACCTCGGCGTGCAGGGCCAGGAACCGGCCGTCGGCGTCGAGGGCGAGCCGGGCCCGGGCCCGCTGGCCCCGGCCCTGGTAGGCGGCGAGCAGGTTCTCCCGCCGGTCCTCGATCCACTTGACCCGGCCGCCCAGCACGATGGCGGCGGCGCAGACCATCACCTCGTCGACGTACAGCACGTTCTTGCCGCCGAAGGACCCGCCCACGTCGCCCGCGACGAGGCGCACCTGGTCGACACGCAGCCGCAGACTCGCGGCCAGCTCGTGGCGGACGCCCTGCGGCGACTGGCTGCTCGTCCACACCGTCAGCTCGTCGATGCCGGGGATCCATTCGGCGAGCAGGCCGCGTGGCTCCAGGGGGCTGTGCGCGACGCGCTGGATGCCCAGCTCGCGCTCCACCACATGGGGCGCGGCGGCGATGGCGGCCTCCAGGGCATCGGCCGGGTCGCCGAAGTGGATCCGGCCGGCGACATTGCTGCCGTGCTCCGGATACAGCAGCGGGGCGCCGGGCGCCGTGGCTGCCACGGCGTCCGGGACGGGCGGCAGCTCCTCGAAGGCCAGCTCGACCCGTTCGGCGGCGTCCTCGGCGAGGGCGCGCGTGGCCGCGACGACGACGCCCAGGGGCTGCCCGACATAGCGCGCGGTCGTCGCCGCCACCTGGATACCGGCGGGGTACTGGCCGGGCAGCAGCCACTTGCCCGGCAGCGAGTCGGCCAGCTCCGCGAGCTGATCCGGGCCGAGCACCAGTTCCGCGAGGCCCTCGGCGAGGACGGCGGTCGCGTCGAACCGGGTGAGCCGTCCGTGTGCCACCGGGCTGCGCACGAAGGCCGCGTGCCGCGCGCCGCCCTCCTCGACGTCGTCGACGTACCGCCCCTCACCCCGCAGCAGCCGGGGGTCCTGCGGCCTGGGAACGGACCGGCCGACATACGGTTCAGCGGGGTGCGGGCTCATCGGAGCTCCTTCCGTCGCGCTGCGACCAGTGGCTGTTTACCGCGGCCCGGATGCCCGCGTAACCGGTGCACCGGCAGGTATGGCCACCCAGCTGGGGGCCGGCGGCCTCCTCGGCGGTCAGCCTGGCACGGTCCGCCGCCGTCAGGGTCATCAGGATGCCGGGCGTGCAGAAGCCGCACTGGAGGCCGTGCTCGGCAATCATGGCCTGTTGGAGCCCGGTGAGTTCCGCGCCCTCGGTGAGCCCTTCGACCGTCTCCACGCTCTGCCCGTCGGCCTGCACCGCGAACATGAGGCAGGAGCGGACGGGGGATCCGTCGAGCAGCACGGTGCAGGAGCCGCAGGCACCCTGTTCGCAGCCCACATGGGTGCCGGTGAGCCGCAGGTGGTGGCGGAGAAAGTCGCTCAGCAGCGTGCGGGGCTCGACCGCCCCCCGGCGGGCCGAGCCGTTGACGGTCACGCTGATGTCCCAGGTATTCATCGGCCCTCCGAGGGTGTGAGCCGGACGAGCGCACGCCTGAGCGCGGTGCGCAGCAACGCACGGCGCAGTCCCGGTGGTGCGTGCGGTACGTCCAGGGGGTCGGCCTCCTCGGCCGCAGCCGCCAGCACCGCGTCCAGCGGCGCTCCGGGAGCCAGGCCGGTGAGGGCGTGCTCCGCGGCGGTGAGCCGTACGGGCGTCGGCGCGACCCCGCCCGCGGCGATCCGGGCCGTGGCCACGGTGCCGCCGGCCAGGCCCAGCGCCACGCAGACGACCACGAGCGGCAGGTCGTTGGTCCGGCGGGAGATCTCCTCCACATGGCGGACGACGCCGGACGGCACCGGAATCTCGATGTCGGTGAGCAGTTCGGACGGCCGGCGGACGGTCGTGTACGGCCGGTGGTAGAACTCCTCGGCCGCGACGGTGCGTTCGCCGTCCGCCGAGCGCAGCCGCAGCCGGGCGCCGAGCGCGACGGCCAGCGTGGGCAGTTCGGCCGCGGGGTCGCCGTGGCAGAGCGAGCCACCGATCGTGGCGCGGCTGCGGATCTGGGGATGGCCGACGAGCGCGGCGGCCCTGGCCAGCACGGGCAGCCGCTCGCGCACCAGCGGGTCGTGCTCGATCCGGTGCAGGCGGACCATGGGACCGATCCGCAGAGCATCGGCGGTGGCGGTGACATGGCCGAGGCCGGCGACGCGGTTGATGTCGACCACGACCGAGGGGCGGACCGTGCGCAGGTTCATGAGCCGGACCAGGGACTGTCCGCCGGCGAGCAGCGCGACATCCGGTGCGCCCCCGGTGAGCAGGCCGAGCACGTCCTCCACCGTGTCCGGACGGTGGTAGTCGAAGGCGGCGGGTTTCATGGCCGCCCCCGTTCCGTCGGGGCGCCGTCATCGCCCTCGGTGCGCCGCCGCACGAGTTCGACCGCGTCCGCCGGCGTCAGATGGCAGAGTGCGTCGAGCACGGTGGCGTCCAGCAGCACCGTGGCACCGGACCGTTCGGATACGAGTTTCAGACGTCTTCCGTTGCCGGTGGGGGCGGCGAGGACGGTGACGGCCGACGACTCGCACACGATCCGGCACAGCACCTCCTCCTCCCGCTCACCGTCGGCCCAGGCCAGCCCGCTCATGTGCCGTACTCCGCTCAGAGGATGATGGACAGCTGCTGATGGTCGGCGACTTCCGCGTCGAGCAGGACCCGTCGTCGCAGCAGCAGGAACCTCTCGTCGCCGAGGTGCCGCAGGACGTCCTGGCGGCCCGCGCTGACCAGGGCCGACTCGTCCACGCCGCGGTTGCGGCACGCGATGACGTTGCTGTCGACGCGCAGGTCGCCGGGCCGGTCGGTGTCGAACACCCGGACGCCGCCGACAAGGTGGCGGACATTGGCGCCGGGCCGGTCCGCCCATGCGTAATAGGTCTCGGTACGGCCCAGCTTCATGGCCATGATGTGCTTCGTCGCCTCGAAGAGCATGGCGCGGTCGCTGTACCGGGCGAGATGAGGGTCCTCGCGCAGCAGGGGAACGGGCACCTGGTAGATGAAACCGGGCGCGAGCATCTCCAGCCAGTCGTCCACGCGGCCCTCGTCGAGG
Organism: Streptomyces sp. NPDC060035; assembly: GCF_042736635.1. NCBI lineage: Bacteria > Bacillati > Actinomycetota > Actinomycetes > Kitasatosporales > Streptomycetaceae > Streptomyces > Streptomyces sp. NPDC060035. The sequence continues at coordinate 105,813 of NZ_JBHWVO010000003.1, read as the reverse complement.
GCCGCGGCCTCGTCGACGTAGAACTCGTTGACGGCACCGGCCAGGTCCCTCCGGCGGGTGCCGCGCGCGGGGAAGGGCTGCCGTTCGTAGCCCTCTTCCTCGGCGGGCGGCCCGGCGGCGGGCGCGGTGGCCTTGCTCATCATGCGTCTCCCATCAACCCGTCGTATCCCATCAGCTCGCCCCAACGCCGGTAGAAGGCACGCTGGTTGCGCTCCGAGAGGGTGCAGAACTCGGCGGTGCCCGGGCCCGGGAAGTCCGGCACGGGCTCGCCCAGGCCGAGGCCGAGCGTCAGGTCGAGCGGTGCCTTGGCGGAGACCGGCCCGCTGATCGCGGAGTCGATCCGGGCGAAGTTCTCGAAGTCGTCCATCTCGAAGAGCATTCCGCCGGCCGACTGCGAACGGGCCTGGTAGGCGTACGAGCGGCGCTTCCATTCCTCCGGCATCGCCTTCGGCACGAGCGTCCAGTAATGGCACTCGGTGTGCCGGGCGTCGACCGGTGTGTGCGTGCGCCACACCGTGTACTTCGTCAGCGGGTCGTCGTCACGGCCGATGGCCTTGTCGTGCGACACGCTGAGGTAGGCCATGTTCGGGAAGACCGCCCCGTGCAGCACCTCGCAACGGGAGTTGAAGCGGATCTGCTCCCGGGTCTGCCCGGCGGTGAACCCGGGCCACATCTCCTGCGGGTATCCGAGGTAGACCGGCTCGGAGACGTCGGTGTTGACCTCACGTTCCCCCTTGCCCACCACGTAGCCCGCGCGCAGGCTGTGACCGTGGCCGGTGGTCACGTTGATCCCGATCAGTTCGAGCTCCTTGCGGCCCAGCGTGCCGCTGGCCAGCGAGTTCCCGTACACGCCCTGCTCGAACGCCGCCTGGTGGGTGGTGCCCATGTGGTAGCCGTCGCCGGCGAAGTTGTCGGTGGGCACCTTCCAGTTGCCCTTCGCGATCACGCGCTGCGGGGGTCCGTACACCTCCCACTCGCCGCCGGCCTGGTCCAGCATCGCGTCGAGGTACCAGAGGAAGTCGCCGAGGTACTCCGCCAGGGCGGGGCCGTCCTGGGACCAGGTGGCGAAGACGAAGCCGCGGTAGGTGGCCACCCGGGCGGTGGACAGGTCGTACAACGACTTGTCGAACTCCGGGGGGTAGGCGCTGCGCAGATGCGGTACGCCGACCAGTCGGCCGTCGTTCGCATAGGTCCAGCCGTGGTAACTACACCTGAAATGAGCTGAGTTGCCGAATGTCGCCCGGCACAGCTGAGTGCCGCGGTGATTGCAGGAGTTGAGCAGGACGGCCATCCTGCCCTGCTCGTCCCGCGTCACGATGACACTGTCGCGGCCCATCCGGCGGACCACGTAGTCGCCCCGGTCCGGGAGCTCGGACTCGAACGCGACGAACTGCCAGGACGGCGCGAAGACCAGCTCCAGTTCCCGCTCCAGGCACTCCTCGTCGAAGAATATCCGGCGATCCATCCGATAGGGCTGCTGGGTTTTCTCCCAGCCTTCGGCGGCAGACATGCGCGACTCCCGGGAGTACTGTCAAAAAGACGTGGCCCACGCGTAATTCCGGCGCGTTCACGAACGCGTTCGGATATTCGACCGGACGGCAGAAGCCGTGTCCGGAACACCGTGAAGGGGTGGCGCCATACATGGACGCATTCGCCGTTGTGGCGATGCGGCGACAAGATCCGACCCGGATGTTACAGCATCACAAGATGAAATCAACTAGGTGTCAGAAGAGTCCCATGGGGCCCATGTGATGATCGATAACCTCTCCACTCCGAAGATCGCGTAAACCTGGAATGCGGACGGGCAGCGGACGGGTCGTGGTGATCATCGGCCCTTCCTGCCGTGTGAGCTGGACGAACAATGATCGACTTTCCGCCGGAGTCTTCCGCGTCCGCCGCGCCCCGGCGGCGGATCGGCCCCGGCGCCGCCGGCCGGCGCGCTATCCGGAATGTCGCATGCCCTTTCCGGGGTGACCGGAGGTGTCCCGCATGCCGGACCCCTGCTGGTTCTCCGTCGGGCGACCCGTGGCCCCGGAGGGGGCGGCACCCACCTGCGGGAATTGCGAGGAAAAGAGACCCGGAAGGGGGGTGAGGGGGCACGGTGAACCCCTCGTTGATCGGAAATACTTGCGGTGCGGGGTTGTGGACCGATGGGCGTCGCTGTTTGAATCTGCACGGAACTGATTGGTGGGCAGGGGTCCAACTGCCCGTGACGGACCCGCCCTTTATGCCCCTATGAGCCAATCTTCCTGCGGCCCTTTCGCCGGACCTCCGGAAAACGATGTGCGCCCCCCGGAACACGAAAAGAAATCCTGTCCGTCGAGGACGAATCCGCCCACCGTCGTACATCGGAACAGCTCTGCGGCCGGCCCGCCGCCCTTCCTCGGCGCCGGCGCCGCACGACGCCGCGATCATCAGTCGCGCCCGCACGGGCGCCCGCTCGCAACCGGGAGCCGAAGTGACTGCAGAAGCACTGCCCGCCGACGAATTCACGCACAACGAGGACAAGTACATACCGGACCCGTTCCCCTTTTACACCCGGATGAGAGCGGAGTCGCCTTCCTACTACTCCGACAAGATATTCGGCGGGACGTGGCTGTTCTTCAGCTACGCCGACAACCTCTCGCTGATGACCGACGAGCGCCTGTCCAACGCCCGTGCCGCGGTGCCGTTGTGGTTCCTGCCGCAGGACCAGCGCGATGCCGTGCAGGACATGGTCGGCGTCTTCGAACGCTGGCTCGCCTTCCACGACGGCCAGAGCCACACCAAGCTTCGCCGGCAGGCCAACCGCAGCTACGTGCCGTTCAGCGACGAACTGCTGGAGCCCCGCATCCAGTCCATCGTCGACCGGCTGCTGGACGGGGTCGATCCCACGGGCTTCGACCTCATGAAGGAGGTCGCCTTCCCGCTCCCCGCGATGGTGATCGCCGACGTGCTCGGGGTGCCGTTGGAGGCGCACGCCGAACTGACGCGCTGGACCGACGACATCGCGCACCTCTTCGGCTCCACCCAGGTCTCCATCGAGCACGTGCACCGCACCCGGCAGAGCACCAAGGAACTGGTGGAGTTCCTGTCGGCACCCGATGTGGTGGCCGCGGCGGCCCGCAGCAACGGGTTACTCCACACACTGCGCACCACCGAGGTGCACGGTCACCGCCTCAGCGAGGAGGACGTCGTGTCCCAGGCGGCGCTGCTGCTCTTTGCGGGTGTGGCGTCCATCCGCTACCTCGTGGGCAACGGCGTCCACGCCATGGAGAATCAGCCGCAGTCGGACCGTCGGCTCCTGCTCGACAAGGACACCGTTGACAACGCTGTCGAGGAGATCCTGCGCTTCTGCACCCCCGTGCAGTTCGTCGGCCGGATCGCCCGGGAGGACTTCAACTTCACCGACGCCCGCGGAGACGTCTGCACCGTCAGGGCAAAGCGTCCGATGCTGCTCTACGTGGCCTCGGCCAACCGCGACGAGCAACGGTTCCCCGACGCCGACTCGCTCCAGCTGACCCGGCCGGCCCCCAACCGCCACCTGACCTTCGGAGCCGGCCGGCACCTGTGCTTCGGTGACCCGCTGGTCCGCCAGACCACCCGGATCGCGATGGCGAGCCTGTACAGCCGCTTCCCGAAGCTGCGGGTGCTGCCGCAGACCATGGACTGGAACAACAATCTCGGATTCCACGGGTTCCAGAGCCTGCTGGTGGCGGCATGAAGCGGCTCGCGAACTTCGTCGACGGCAAGTCCTCGGACGCGGGCGACAGCGCGTACAGCGAGCTGATCGACCCGGTCACCTCCGAGGCCTTCGCCACCGCCCCGTCCTCGGACGCGGCCACGGTGGACGCGGCGATGCGCGCCGCCGACGCCGCCTTCGACCGCTGGCGCACCACCACACCGGCGGAGCGCCAGCTCCTGCTGCTGGGTCTGGCCGACGCCCTCCAGGAGCGGCTGCCCGAACTCCGCGCCGCGGAACTGCAGCAGACCGGCAGCCGCGCCGCGGGCAACGAGATAGGCCTCGCCGGCGACCAGCTGCGGTTCTTCGCCGGGGCGGCACGCACCCTGGGCGGACTCGGCGCCGGCGAGTACGTCGCCGGCCACACCTCCTACGTACGCAGAGAGCCGATCGGGGTGTGCGCCCAGCTGGCTCCCTGGAACTACCCGATGATGATGGCCGCGATGAAATCGGCACCCGCACTGGCGGCCGGCAACACCGTCGTGCTCAAGCCTGCGGAGACGACTCCCGCGACGGCGCTGCTGTTCGCGGAGATCGCGGCGGAGTTCCTGCCGCCCGGCGTGCTCAACGTCATCTGCGGCGGCCCGGAGACCGGTCGGCTGATGGCGGCCCACCCGGTCCCGGCGGCCGTGTCGCTGACCGGCTCGATCGCCACCGGCGTGGATGTGGCCACCACCGCCGCGGCGGGCCTGAAACGTACCCAGCTGGAACTCGGCGGCAAGACCCCCGTCGTGGTCTTCGCCGACGCGGATCTCGACGAGGTGGTGCAGGGCATCGTCACCGGAGCCCTGAGCAACGCCGGGCAGGACTGCACGGCGGCCTCCCGGGTCCTGGTCGCCGCGGAGGTGCACGACGAGCTCCTCGCACGGCTCGAAGCAGCGGTCGCCGCCGTCCGCCCCGGCAGCCCCGACGACGAGGGCGCGCTGTACGGACCCCTCAACAACGCGGCCCAGCTGGAGCGCGTCAGCAGCTTCCTGGAGACACTGCCCGATCACGCCCGGATCGTCACCGGGGGTGCCCGGGTCGGTACCTCCGGGTACTTCTTCGCCCCCACGGTGGTGGCCGGGGTGCGCGGCGACGACCGCATCAGCACCGAGGAGATCTTCGGCCCGGTCATCACCGTCCAGCCGTTCACCTCCGAGGCGGAGGCGGTGCGGCTCGCCAACTCCGTGGTGCACGGCCTGGCTTCCTCGGTCTGGACCACCGACCACGCGACGGCACTGCGGCTGACCGCCCGGCTCGACTTCGGTGTCGTCTGGGTCAACACCCACCTCATTTTCCCCACCGAGATGCCGCACGGAGGGTTCAAGCAATCGGGCCACGGCAAGGACCTGTCCGTGTTCGGGCTGGAGGAGTACACCCGCATCAAGCATGTGACCCAGCGCTACGGCTGACCGCCCTTCGCGATCACAGGGCCGTGACCGGCCCACCGGCACGGTCGGCGCGGCTGAAGGCGCGCAGCACGGCGAGCCGTCCGTGCCGATGGGCCGCGACGCGCGCCAGCAGGGCCAGCACGAGATCGGTGGCGGCGTCCGGGACCCCGGGCGCCGCCACCGGGGCACTGACCGCCAGATCGTCGGTGTGCACCGCCATTTCGACCAGCCGCGTGAGGAGGAAGTCATCGAGCGTCAGCCGCCATCCGGTCCACGCGATGGTCACGATCCGGTCGGCGGGCTCGGCGGGCAGCCGCTCGCGCAGCCTGCCGAGCGAGGCGGCCACCGCCTTCGCGAGCTCGTCCGGTCCTCCCTCGGCCAGTCGCTCCCCGGCTTCCCGGACGCCGACGTTCACGGGGGCGTCGAGCCCGGCCCCGATCCACGCGGCCCGGCCGTAGTGCTCGACCGGCGTCAGGAGCGGGCCCGTTCCCGGTGGCTCCACGAGCACCTGTTCCACCTGGAACACCTGCGCGGCCAAGTGACCGGCGAGACCGCCGACGGAGAACCGGGGCAGCGCGCTGCCGGCGGACCAGGCCCGCCTCAGCTGAGGATCGCGCAGGAGAGTGAGGACGGTGCCCGAGGTCTCCAGCGTGAGGCTCCGGATGTCGGCCATGGCGGTTTCACCGCTTTCCGTGGACGGCGCCGAGGGGCGCTGGACGTTGTGACCCTTCCTCAACCATGCCATCACCAGGAGTTGAACTCGCCATGATCGTCCGACAGTTGACAGCCGGCCAGGCCGTCTACCACGACTTCATCGTCGCGGACACGACGTGCGTGCCGGCCAAGCGGCTCTTCGCCGCGTATGTGGTGCGCGCCCGGCTGGACCTGGAACGGCTGGCCCAGTCCGTCGACCGGGTCGTCGCTCTGCACGACAGCCTGCGCACCGCGGTCGAGCTCGTCGACGGCGCACCGATGCAGGTGGTGCGCGAGCCCGGCGAGATCACCGGGCCTGCCCTGCGGTCCGTGACCTGGGACGGCACACCCGCGACCACCGCGCAGCTGGTGGGCGCGCTGGACGACTGGTGGACGGTGCCCCGGCCGCTGGCCGTGCAGGTGCTCGCCGGGCACGGGCCGGAGGAGGAGACCCTGGTGGTCTGCGTCTTCAACCATGTCAGCAGCGATGGCGTCTCGGCCGAGATGGTCTTCGACCAGATCCGCCGGGAGTACGACGGCGAAGGCGCCAAACCGGCCGATGTGGAGCAGTTCTCCTCGTACTACGAGGCGATGCTCGCCGAGGGACTGGACGAGGTGTACGAGGACTGGGTGCGGCTCCTCGACGAGGGGTCACCCGCGCTGCCCTCCTGGATGATCGAGGAGAAGCTCGACGCGCGGGACGTGGCCGTCGGCTTCCACTACTGGTCGCTCGAATCCCTGAGCACGGCAGCCCTGGCGGAGGTCACGCGGGCCCAGGGGTGCACCCAGTTCGAAGTGCTCGCCGCCTGCGCCGCGCTCTACTTCCGCCGGGAGGACGGCCACCCCGTGAACTTCGGTGTCATCCACAGCGGCCGGCACCGGTCGGGCGGCTTCGACGTGCAGGGTCTGCTGCGCAGTTACGTGGTCGACGTGGTGGACCACGCGGGTGTACCCACCGTCACCGACGCGGTGCGCCGGCGACGGGACCTCCTGCGTCACCGCACCGAGCACTTCGCGAAGCTGCCGTTCGAGGAGGTCTGCGCCCGCACCGGCCGCACCCCGGGCTGGCGTGCCGGGCAGCTCGGCGCGTGGGAGGTCGAACTGAACGGAATGTACGCGGCGACGCCGGATCTCTCGATGCAGCAGGCCCCGGTGCTGGTCGCCGAGGTCCCCCTGTCCGAGGAGGCCGCCTGTGAGAACGGCGGGCCGGTCCTGCTGCTCTCCTTCACGCTCGGCCAGGACAAGGTGGACGCCGGTCTGCGGTATGTCTCGCCGCCGGTCGACGCGTCGCTCGTGGCGCGGATCGCCGCCGACTTCGAGGAAACGGTGCGCTTCGTCCACGACCACCCCGACGCCCCGGTGACCGACGCACCGGCGATCTTCCGGACGGCTCCGTCCCGCTGACGGGACGGGGGCGCCCGGCCGGAGGCCGCTGCCGGTCGGGGGAGTTCGGAATCGGCGGTGTGCGGGACCGCCACGCACCGGGATGCTCAGGACCCGGCGCCGAACTCCCAGGTCCGCATCGCGAACACACCGTCGTCCCCCGCTCCCGCCGAGCGATAGGCGGCCAGCGCCGCCTCGTTGTCGCGTTCCACGCCCACCCACATCCCGTAGCAGCCACGCCGCCGCGCCTCGGCCGCCAGGGCTTCGGTCAGTGCCCGGCCGATGCCGCGGCGGCGGTAGGGCTCGTCGACCGCGAGCTCGTACAGGCACATCTCCGTGCCCTTGTCCGGGTGCAGCATCTCGATGCCGGAGACGAACCCCGCCGGGACCCCGTCCACGTACGCGATCAGCATCAGGTGACCGCTCGCGGCCAGGAAGCGGGCCGCCCACGTCGGGGTCGCGGGACCGTCGTACAGGTGCGAGGCCCCGAGTAGTTCTGTGGTGGTGGTGGCGCGGCGGATGTCCATGGACGGGCCCTTCGTGACGGTGGTGTACCACGTACGGAGTACGGTGCGGTCCTGCTGTACCTCTCAGGGATGCGAGGCACTTCACCCTGGCGGCACCCCGGGGCCGGGCGCGTGGCCTTTAGGGTCGAGTCATGGAGAAACCGACTTCCCGGTGGCGGCGGCTGCCCCGTACCCGAGGCCGGTGGGCCGCGGTCGTTGCCGCGCTCGCCGTGCTCGCGGGCGCCGGTACCTGGACCGCCGTTGCCGACGACAGTGTGCCGTCCGTGCACCGCGAGGACCGGATGATGCGGATGAACGGGGTGTCCGTCGACACCTCGTACTTCACGACCGGGGGTTCTCGGCGCAGGCCCGCTGTCCTCATCGGGCACGGCTTCGGCGGCAGCAAGGACGATGTGCGTGCCCAGGCCGAGAAGCTGGCCGCCGACGGGTACGCCGTCATGACCTGGTCGGCCCGCGGGTTCGGGAGGACCAGCGGGGAGATCACGCTCAACGCCCCCGACGGCGAGGTGAAGGACGTCTCGGGGCTCATCGACTGGCTGGCGGGCAGGCCCGAGGTGGAGCTCGACGCGAAGGGCGACCCGCGGGTCGGCGTCACGGGCGCGTCGTACGGTGGCGCGGTGTCGCTGCTCGCCGCCGGGTACGACAAACGGGTCGACGCCATCGCCCCGGTGATCTCCTACTGGAACCTGGCCGACGCACTGTTCCCGGACGGAGTGTTCAAGAAGCTCTGGGCCGGGATCTTCGTCACCACCGGCGGCGGCTGCCAGAAGTTCGAGAAGCACCTGTGCGAGATGTACGAGCGGGTCGCCGTCAGCGGCACACCGGACGCGGCCGCGCGTGAGCTCCTGAAGGAACGTTCCCCCGTCGCCGTGGCCGACCGCATCGACGTGCCCGCACTCATCGTGCAGGGCCAGAGCGACTCCCTCTTCCCGCTCGGCCAGGCCGACGCCATGGCCGAGGCCATCAGCGACAACGGCGCCCCCGTGTCCGTCGACTGGATCTCGGGCGGCCACGACGGCGGCGACATGGAGGGCGATCGCGTCGAGAGCAGGATCGGTGCGTGGTTCGACCGGTACCTGAAGGACGACAAGGGCGCCGACACCGGCCCCGCCTTCCGCGTCACCCGGACCGGAGGAATCGACTCCACCGACGGGGCGGCCCTCAAGCGCGGCGCGGACGGTGACACCTACCCGGGCCTGGTCGGCGGCGGCGAGCAGATCGCCCTCGGAGAGCGGCGGACCCAGACCTTCCGTAACCCGGCAGGGGCCAACCCGCCCTCCGTCTCGGCCCTCCCCGGCATCGGCGGCGGACTCTCCCAGTTCTCCTCCCTCGGCGTCGGTCTCTCCCTCGACTTCCCCGGGCAGTACGCGCGCTTCGACTCCGCGCCGCTGGACACGTCCCTCCGCGTCACCGGCTCACCCACCGTCCGCGTGAGCGTGAAGGCGGACCGGGGCGACGCCGTGCTGTTCGGGAAGGTGTACGACGTCTCGCCGGACGGCAAGCAGCAGGTGCTGCCCAACCAGCTCGTCACCCCCTACCGGATCGCCCCCGGGGAGCAGGGGAAGGCGGTCGAGCTGACCCTGCCCGCCATCGACTACGAAGTCGACTCCGGGCACCGGCTCCGGCTCGTCCTCTCCGCGACCGACCTCGGCTACGCGTCGCCCGCCGAGCCGGCCACGTACACCGTCTCCCTCGACGGGCCGATGACCGTCCCCACCGCTCCTGCCGTCAGGACCGCGGCGGCCACCCTGCCCTGGTGGACGTGGGGTCTCCCCGTCGCGGCCGTGGTCATCGCGGCCGTACTCCTGCTCACCGCGCGCAGGCGCACGGCGACCCCCGCACCCGATCCTGCACTCGAGGGCGTACCGCTGCAGATCACGGACCTGTCCAAGAAGTACGCCAAGTCCTCCGACCGGTACGCCGTGCGCGACCTCGGCTTCCGGGTCGAGAAGGGGCAGGTCCTCGGCCTCCTCGGACCGAACGGTGCCGGCAAGACCACCACCCTGCGCATGCTGATGGGGCTCATCACGCCCGACGCCGGAGAGATCCGGGTCTTCGGGCACGCGATCCGGCCCGGGGCGCCCGTGCTGTCGCGGGTCGGGTCCTTCGTCGAGGGCGCCGGATTCCTGCCGCACCTGTCGGGCCGCGCCAACCTGGAGCTGTACTGGCAGGCGACCGGACGGCCCTCCGAGGACTCGCACATCGACGAGGCCCTGGAGATCGCCGGGCTCGGCGACGCCCTGGCCCGCGCCGTGCGCACGTACTCGCAGGGCATGAGGCAGCGGCTCGCCATCGCCCAGGCCATGCTCGGCATGCCGGACCTGCTCATCCTCGACGAACCGACCAACGGCCTCGACCCGCCCCAGATCCGTGAGATGCGGGACGTGATGATCCGGTACGCGGCCGGGGGCCGCACCGTCATCGTCTCCAGCCACCTCCTCTCCGAGGTCGAACAGTCCTGCACCCACCTCGTGGTCATGGACCGTGGCCGGCTCGTCCAGGCCGGCCCCGTCGCCGAGATCACCGGATCCGGAGACATGCTGCTCGTCACCACCGCGGACGAGGTCGCCGAACCCCTCGTGGACAAGGTGGCAGCCCTGCCCGGCATCGGCTCCGCCGTCCGCGTGGACGACGGACACGGGCTGCTGGTCCGCCTCGACGGCGCCACAGCGGCCCAGCTGGTCGCCGACCTGGTCCGTCTCGACGTGCCGGTGACAGGTGTCGGGCCGCACCGCCGCCTGGAGGACGCCTTCCTCACCCTCATCTCCGGAGGATCCGCATGAGCTCCGCCACCGACGTCCGGGGCCCGGCCGAAGCCCCCGGCTACCACGCCCGCCGCACCCTGCCCCTGCGCGTCGAAGCGATGCGGCAGCTCCGCAGGCGCCGCACCCTGCTCATGGGCGGGGTGCTGGCCGCCCTGCCGTTCATCCTGATCATCGCCTTCGCGATCGGCGGCACTCCGGGCGGCGAAGGGGGCGGCGGCGGAGGCGGCTCGCGGATCAACCTGATGGACGTCGCCACCGAGTCCGCGGCGAACTTCGCCGCGACCTGCCTGTTCGTCTCCGCCGGCTTCCTGCTGGTGGTGCCGGTGGCGCTGTTCTGCGGGGACACCGTTGCCTCCGAGGCGAGCTGGTCCTCGCTGCGCTACCTGCTGGCCGCACCCGTACCCCGCTCCAGGCTGCTGTGGAGCAAGCTCGTCGTGGCGCTCGGCTTCAGCCTGGCCGCGATGGTGCTGCTGCCGGTCGTCGCACTGGCCGCGGGAGCCGCCGCCTACGGCTGGGGGCCGCTCCAGCTGCCCACCGGCGGCGCACTCGCCACCGCCGACACCGTGCCGCGCCTCGCGCTCGTCGTCGGGTTCATCTTCGTCTCCCAACTCGTCACCGCGGGCCTGGCGTTCTGGCTGTCGACCAAGACCGACGCGCCGCTCGGCGCGGTCGGCGGCGCGGTCGGGCTGACCATCGTCGGCAACGTGCTGGACGCGGTCACCGCGCTCGGTTCCTGGCGGGACTTCCTGCCCGCGCACTGGCAGTTCGCCTGGGCCGACGCGCTCCAGCCCGACCTCGAATGGAGCGGGATGACGAAGGGCGCGGCGGTCTCGGTGACGTATGCCCTGATTCTGTTCGCGTTCGCCTTCCGGGGGTTCAGTCGTAAGGACATCGTGTCCTGACCTTGACGTGACCTTGACGTTCCGCCCCGCAATCGCACGCTGTTGCCGCATCGAGACGGATCCGCAACACGTTCGTCTGATCCTGACAGGCGCCCCGTACGTCCCATTCACAGATGTCGACGACGTGGGGGGTACGGATGGAACGCCGGACAAGGACTCATCGGGGTGCGCTGGTTCTGCTGTTGGCGGGCGGGATGCTGCTGACCGGCTGCGGCGGCGGTTCGACCAGCGACACCTCTGCGGACCGGAGCAGCGGTACCGGCGGACCGCGTGGCGGGCAGCCCGCGCCCGCCGCGCCGTCCGCCGCACCGGAGCAGCAGGAGGACGGTGCGCAGCGCAAGGAGGACGGCGATACGCGTGAGATCGCGCCGCCCGACTACCTGTCGACCTTCGCCCTGGACGTGGACACCGCCAGTTACGGCTACGCGCGCCGTCTGCTCGGTGACGGGAAGCTGCCCGCAGCGGAGACCGTCCGGCCGGAGGAGTTCGTCAACAGCTTCCGGCAGGGCTACGAGCGGCCGAAGGGCAACGGTTTCTCGGTGAACGTCGACGGCGCGGCGGTCGGCGCCGGGGCCAATGACTGGTCACTCGTACGGGTCGGCCTGGCGACCGGTGCCGCCACCGACGCCGGCGAACGCCCGCCCGCCGCACTGACCTTCGTCGTCGACATCTCCGGGTCGATGGCCGAGCCGGGCCGTCTCGACCTGGCGAAGAAGTCGCTGGGCATCCTCACCGACGAACTGCGCGACGACGACTCCGTCTCCCTGGTCACCTTCAGCGGGGAGGCGGAGACCCGGCTGGGGATGACCCGGCTCGGGGGCAACCGCACCAAGATCCGGGACGCCGTCGACGAGCTGGAACCCGCGGACTCCACCAATGTGGCAGCCGGCGTGGAGCGGGGCTACGACGAGGCGGTCAAGGGCCACCGCAAGGGTGCCAACAACCGGGTCGTCCTGCTCTCCGACGCGCTCGCCAACACCGGAGAGACCGACGCCGACGCGATCCTGGAACGGATCGGCGACGCACGCAAGGAATACGGCATCACGCTGTTCGGCGTCGGGGTCGGCAGCGACTACGGCGACGCGCTGATGGAACGCCTCACCAACAAGGGCGACGGCAACACCACTTACGTCGGCGACGAGACCCAGGCCAGGAAGGTCTTCGTCGACCAGCTGCCCGCCCATGTCGAGCTGCGGGCACGCGACGCCAAGGCCCAGGTGGCCTTCGACCGCAAGACCGTCCAGCAGTTCAGGCTCATCGGCTACGAGAACCGCAAGGTCGCCGACGACGACTTCCGCGACGACAGCGTCGACGGCGGCGAGGTGGGCCCCGGCCACACCGTGACGGCGCTCTACGCCGTACGCCTGCGCGACGGCGCCTCCGGGCACGTGGCGACGGCGACGGTGCGCTGGCTGGACCCGAAGACGCGGAAGGCGCAGGAGGAGACCGGTTCGGTGGAGACCGGCGCGATCGACGGCAAGCTCTGGGGCGGTGACAGCCCACGGCTCCAGGTGACGGCGGTGGCCGCGTACTTCGCGGACGTGCTGCGCGGCGGCGACCTGCCGGGCACCCCCACGCTCGCCGAACTCGCCACCCGGGCGGGGAAGCTGGCGGACAGCACCGAGGACAGTTCGGTGGCGAAGCTCGCGACGGCGATCGAACAGGCGGACAGGATCAGGAGCGGCGACGAGGAGAAGCCGACCGGCGGCGAGGGCGAGGGCGAGCTCGGCTGACCGCCGGCCGGGGCCCGCACGGAGGTGCGGTCCCCGGCCGTGGTTCGCCGGGTGGCTCGCATGACTGTGCGAGTCACCCGCGTGGCTCACGTGACTGTGCGAGCCACCCGCGTGGCTCACGTGACTGAGAAAGCCACCCGCGTCGCTCACATGACTGTGCGAGTCACCGGCGTGGCTCACGTGACTGTGAGAGCCCTCCGCGCGGCTCGCACGGACGTGCAGAAACCGCTGTGCGAACCCCGCGCCCGCGCCATCATGAGCCCCATGTCCTTCGTGCTCCTGCTGGCCGCCGTGCTCACCGCCGGCCTCTATGCCGGCTTCATGCTGACGTTCCTGATCGCGATCATGCCCGGCCTCGCGGCCCTGCCGGACGATCAGTTCGCCTCCGCGATGCGCCGCTTCAACGAGAAGGTGCCCGGGGCGGCCTTCCTCGTCCTCTTCGCAGGGGTGATCGTCTTCCCCGCCGCCGCGCTCATCGCGGGGACGTCCGACTGGCCGACGGTCCTCGGCGCGCTCCTGTGCGCCGTCGTCGGCCACCTGATCACGGTCGCCGGGAACATCCCGCTGAACACGGCGCTCGCCGGGGCGGAGGGCGGCGACGACAGTGCGGCCCGCACCGCGTTCGAGTCCCGCTGGAACAGCCTCCACCAGGCCCGGACCGCGTTCTCGCTCGCCGCCTTCACCCTGCTGACGGTCGCCGCCCTGTAACCGGCCGGCCCGCGTACTGACCGGCCGGACATGCCGAGGGCCGGGCCCCGAAACGGGGGACCCGGCCCTTCGCACACCCTCTAGGCGAGGTGGAAGACCTCCGTCAGCGGGGCCATCGCCTCGTCCGGCGCCTCGGGCTGCTCGAAGAACTCCGCCATCTCCCGCTGCCACCGGTCGTTGACCTCGGTCGCGGCCATTGCCTCACGTGCCGCGTCGAAGTCCTCCGTCTCCAGGTAGCCGACGAGCAGTCCGTCCTCGCGCAGGAAGAGCGAGTAGTTGCGCCACCCGGACTCGGACAGTGCGGCGAGCATCTCCGGCCACACCGCGGCGTGCCGCTCGCGGTACTCGTCCTTGCGGTCCTCGCGGACCTTCAGCAGAAAGCAGACACGCTGCATGAAGCCGGCTCCCGCGCTCAGAAGTTGAACTGGTCGATGTTCTTGGAGTCGAAGACCGTCGGCTCGCCGAGGATGACCTCGCCGTCCTTGCCGATCGTGTAGTCGCCGAGCTTGCCCGCCTTGAACTTCTCGCCCTCCGCGCCGGTGATCTGCCCCGACGCCAGGGCGGCGGCGGCGTACGAGCCGAGGTAGCCGAGCTCCTCCGGGTTCCACAGCGAGAACTGCTCGACGGTGCCGTCCTTGACGTACGGGCGCATCTGGTTCGGCGTCCCCAGACCGTTGAGCACGACCTTGCCCTGGTACGAGGAGTCGCTCAGGTAGCGTGCCGCGGCGGCGATGCCGACCGTCGTGGGCGAGATGATGCCCTTGAGGTCGGGGTAGGCCTGCATGAGACCCTGCGTCTGCTGGAACGACTTCTGGTCCGCGTCGTCGCCGTACGCGACCTTGACCAGCTCCATGTCCTTGTACTTGGGGAGCTTGAGCTCCTCCTTCATGAACTCGATCCAGGTGTTCTGGTTGGTCGCGTTCTGCGTGGCCGAGAGGATCGCGACCTTGCCCTTGTAGTTCAGCTGCTCGCCGAGGTGCTGGACCAGGCTGCGGCCGATCTGCTCGGAGCTGGCCTGGTTGATGAAGAGCTGACGGCAGTCCTTCGCCGTGTCGGAGTCGTACGCGACGACCTTGATGTCCTTCTTCATGGCCTGCTTGAGCGGGCCGCACACCGCGTTGGGGTCGTTCGCCGCGACCAGGATCGCGTCCTGGCGCTGCTGGATCAGCGTGTTGATGTAACTGACCTGCGAGGAGGCGCTGGCGTCGGACGGGCCGACCTCCTTGCCCGTGCCGCCGTACTCCTTCGCCGCGGCGATGCCCGCGTCGTCGACGATCTTCTCGTACGGGTTGTTGATCTGCTTGGGCAGGAAGGCGATCTTCAGGCCCTTCTTCAACGGCGCGTTCGGGTCGGCCTTCGCGGAGCTGCCGGCCTTCTCGGTACCGGTGTCCTTGCTGTCCTTCGTGGTGCCGGAACAGGCGGTGAGGGCGAGCGCGAGGGAGACGGCGGTGGCGGCGGTCGCGACGGCGCGGCGCCCAGCGGCATTGCGGAGCATCATGGCGGCGTTGTGCCTTTCGGAGAGGTACGGGGGGAAAGAGCGGTTATGGCGACTGGGGTGCAGGGGTGTGCGCGGCCCGCCTGTGCCGTCGTTCGACGACGGTGGCGATGACCCGTGGGGTGAGGACGGACGCCACGAGCAGCAGGCCGGTCACGATGACCTGCACCTCGTTGGCGATGTCGTTGAGGGTGAGCAGGTTCTTCAGGACACCGATCAGCAGGACACCGGCGACCGCTCCGAAGAGCGTGCCCTTTCCGCCGTCGAAGTCGATGCCGCCGAGCAGCACGGACGCGATGACGAGCATCTCGAAGCCGAGTCCGTTGTCCGCACGGGCACTTCCGTACCTGAGGGTGAAGATGACACCCGCGAAGGCGGAGAACAGCCCGGTCACGACGAAGAGGAGCAGCTTGATCCGCTTGACCCGGATGCCGGAGAAGTACGCGGCCTCCTCCTGGGCGCCGATCGCGAAGAGCGAGCGGCCCAGGCCGGTGGCGTGCAGCACCACCGCGGTGACCGCGGCCAGCACGACGAAGAGCAGGACCGGGTAGGTGAGGAAGGTGCCGGGCACGGTCGTGGTGTCGACGGCCCAGTCGGCGTACGTCTGCGGGAAGTCGGTCACCGCGTCGCTGCCGAGTGCCACCGAGGCGAGGCCCCGGTAGAGCGCGAGGGTGCCGATGGTGACGGCCAGGGACGGCAGCCCCACCCTGGTGACCAGCCAGCCGTTGAGCAGACCTCCGGCGACGCCCACCAGGAGCACCACCGGCACGATCGTCTCGAAGGCCCAGCCCGCCTCCCACAGTGCACCGGTCAGCGCACTGCCCAGGCCCAGCATGGAGGCGACCGACAGGTCGACCTGCCCGGCGACGACCAGGAGGGTCATCGGGAGGGCGATGATGGCGACTTCGGCGATGTCGTTGAGGGCGAACGCCAGGTTCTCGCTCGAGCCGAAGCCCTGCGTGCTGCCCAGACCGACGACGAGGACGGCCACCAGCAGGACGCCGACGGCGGTGTCCCAGCGCAGGGCCAGGCTCCGCAGGGAGCCGGCCGGGGGCCGGGGCGTCTTCTTCGTGCCCTGTGTGTCAGGCGCCGTGGTCATGAACGGGCGCTCCTCTTCCTCAGTGCGGCGGTCATCCGCAGGTTCACGATCCGGTCGACGCTGATGGCCAGCAGGAGGAGCGCACCGGTGATGGCGCCCTGCCAGAAGGAGTCCACCTTCAGCACGACCAGGACGCTGCCGATGGTGGTGAGCAGCAGGGCACCGAGTGCGGCGCCCCAGACGCTGCCGGTGCCGCCGGTGATGGCGACCCCGCCGACGACGACGGCGCTGACGACGGTCAGTTCCCAGCCGTGCGCGTTGTCCGCGACGACGGTGCCGAAGCGGGCCAGCCACAGGGCTCCGGCGAAGCCGGCGACGGCTCCGGAGAAGGCGTACGCGGCGAGCACCCGGCGGCGGATCGGGATGCCGGCGAGACGGGCGGCCTCGGGGCTCGACCCGATCGCGTACAGCTCACGACCGGAGCGGTAGCTGCGCAGGAAGTACGCGGTCACCGCGAGCAGGACGAGGGCGATCAGCGGGAGGTACGGCACCCCGAGGACGCTGCCGCTGCCCAGCCCCAGGACGGCCTCCGGCACATCGCCGGCGCTGATCTGGTCGCCCTGCGCCCACCAGTAGTCGACGCCCTGGATGATGTAGAGCATGCCCAGGGTGACGACGAGCGCGGGGACCTTGCCGAAGCTGACGAGGGCGCCGGAGATCAGTCCGCAGACCACACCGATGGCGATGCCGAGCAGCATCACGGTCAGCACGCCGTGGTCGCTTCCCGCGACGAACTTGCCGCAGGCGAAGGCGGAGAGACCGACGACGGAGCCGACCGACAGGTCGATGTTGCGGGTGATCACGACGGCGGACTGGCCGACCGCGAGCAGTACCAGGATCGAGGCGTTGAGCAGCAGGTCCTTGATGCCCTGGTCGGACAGGAAGCGCGGGTTGGCCAGGTAGGTGCCGAGGATCAGCAGGACCAGCGCCCCGGCGATGGAGATCTCGCGGGCCCGGAAGACCGTGTCCACGAGCGAGGAAGCACTCCGCTCGGGAGACTTCGCCGTGTCCGGAGGACTCTCAATGGTGGTGGTCATGCCGCTGCCCTCTCATTGCGTCCGGTGGCCGCCGCCATGACCGACTCCTCGGTGGCGCTCTCGCGCGGGATCTCGGCGACGAGCCGGCCCTCGTGCATCACGAGCACCCGGTCGGCCATGCCGATCACCTCCGGCAGGTCGGAGGAGATCATCAGCACGGCGAGGCCGTCCGCCGCGAGCGAGGACAGCAGACGGTGCACCTCGGCCTTGGTACCGACATCGATGCCGCGGGTCGGCTCGTCGACGATCAGTACGGCGGGGCCGGTCGCCAGCCATTTGGCCAGCACGACCTTCTGCTGGTTGCCGCCGGACAGCACACCCACCGTGTCGGCCAGCCGGTTGTACTTCAGCTGGAGGCGCACGGCCCAGTCGGCGGCCCGGTCGTGCTCCAGGGCCCGGCTGACGAGCCCGCGCTGACGGACCTCGTCCAGGCCCGTGAGGCCGATGTTGCGCTCGATCGACATATCCATGACCAGCCCGCGCTGGCGCCGGTCCTCGGGGACGAGCGCGATCCCGGCGGCCATCGCGGCGGTCGGCGAACCGGGCCGCAGTACGGCGTCGCCCACCTTCACCTCGCCCGCGTCGGCACGGTCGACACCGAAGACGGCCTGTGCGACCTCGGTACGCCCGGCGCCGACGAGCCCGGCGAGTGCGACGATCTCGCCGCGGCGGACGTCGAAGGACACATCGCGGAAGACGCCCTCGCGGGTCAGCCGGTGCACGGACAGGGCGACCTCGCCGACCTCGGCGACCTGCTTCGGGTAGAGGTCGTCGAGGTCACGGCCGACCATCCTGTGCACCAGGTCGTCCTCGGTCAGTCCTTCCAGCGGCTCGGAGGAGATCCACCGGCCGTCGCGCAGGGTCGTGACGCGCTGGCACAGCTCGAAGATTTCATCGAGGCGGTGCGAGATGAACAGCACCGCCGCGCCCTCGGCGCGCAGCGTCTGCACGACGGAGAAGAGCCGGGCCGTCTCGCTGCCGGTCAGGGCGGCGGTCGGCTCGTCCATGATCAGGATGCGGGCGTCGAAGGAGAGGGCCTTGGCGATCTCGACGATCTGCTGGTCGGCGATCGACAGTCCCCGGGCCGGCCGGTCGGGGGCCAGATCGACGCCGAGCCGGCGCATCAGCCCCGCAGTGGTGGCGTGCACGGCCTTGCGGTCGATGCGGCCCAGGCTGCGCCGCGGCTGGCGGCCCATGAAGATGTTCTCGGCGATCGACAGATCGGGGAAGAGCGTCGGCTCCTGGTAGATGACCGCGATGCCGGCGTCACGGGCGTCGGCGGGGCCGTGGAAGACGACGGGCCGCCCGTCGAGCAGCACCTCGCCGCTGTCCGGACGGTGCACCCCGGCGAGGGCCTTGATCAGCGTCGACTTGCCTGCGCCGTTCTCCCCGGCGAGTGCGTGTGCCTCGCCGGGGAACAACTGCAGGGACACGTCCTGCAGGGCCCGTACGGCACCGAAGGACTTGCTCACGCCCTTCAGGGCCAGGACCGGGGCCGGGTCCGGGGCGGACTGGTTCATGGGAGCTCCTCCAGCGGTGGGACTGTGTCGCTCCACTCGCCGTGAAAGGTTTCAATGAGGTTTGCTCGGAAGCTAAACGGGGATTGCGGGCACAGTCAATGGGTTGATGGCGAGAAATTCATGCGTGAGGGGCGATGTGCGGCCCGAATAGGGTGAATGGGGAGAACTCTTGACAGTCTTCGAGGTCAACGGCTAAGTTCCGTGACTCTGAATCGATTCACATAGCGGTCACGCGTCGCTCCTCCTGCGCGCGTGCACCAGGTGTTCCGACTGCACGTCGCACCCGGTGGCGGCTCGCGGATGGCATCGTTGTCGGGCGCACGGTTTCATTGCCCCGGCACCGCGCCGGTACACACGTCGGCCGGACATGCCGTCCGCACCGTCGGGCCGGACAGGCCGTGCCGGCCGGGAACAGGGCGCGCCGCTGCGGGTGATCCCCGTCCGGCACCGGCGGGGCCCGGCCTAACCGTCCTGCGGCACCAGATGTGTGGTGAACCATTCCTGGGCCAGATCCGCGACCTGGCCCAGGGCGCCCGGCTCCTCGAACAGGTGCGTGGCGCCCGGGACGATCTCCAGACGGTTCTCGCAGGACAGCGCCGCCTGCGCCTGCCGGTTCAGGTCGATCACCGTGGTGTCGTTGCCGCCCACGATGAACAGCGTCGGCGCCCTTACCCCGGAGAGGTCCGCCCCGGCGAGGTCGGGGCGCCCGCCGCGGGAGACCACGGCACCGATGCCGGAGTCGGCCGCGGCAGCGGCCCGCAGGGCCGCCGCGGCCCCGGTGCTCGCTCCGAAGGAGCCGACCGGCAGGGACACCCGGTGCCGCAGCCACTGGGTGGCGCCCGCCAGCCTCCCGGCCAGCAGCCCGATGTCGAAGACATTGGCCCGGTACGTTTCCTCCCCCGGCGTGAGGAGGTCGAAGAGCAGGGTGCCGAGGCCCGCCCGGTTCAGGGCCGTGGCCACGGAGCGGTTGCGTGGACTGTGGCGGCTGCTGCCGGAGCCGTGGGCGAACACGACGACCGCCGCGCTGCCCTCCGGGAGTACGAGGTCCCCGGCGAGCCCGATGCCGCCCGCGTCCACCTCGACCTGCTCGGAGGCGGTGCCGCGGCCCTGGGGGGCCCGTGCCAGCAGGGAGACGACCTCCTCGTCGGAGGTCTGGGAGAAGTCCCGGTACCACTCACCGACAGCGGAGAAGAGCTGAGGCGTGGACAGGCACACGACCTCGTCCACCTCGGAGCGCAGCCGGCGGGCCACATCCGGCGATGCCACGGGAACGGCCAGTACGACATGGGCGGCGCCCTGTGCCCGTACCACCTGGCACGCCGCCCTGGCGGTCGCGCCGGTGGCGACCCCGTCGTCCACCACGATCACCGTCCGGCCCTCGATCGGGAGGCGCGGCCGGCCGTCCCGGTACGTCCGCGCCCGCCGTACGAGCTCCGCCTCCTCGGCGCGCTCGACCGAAACGAGGTCCTTCTCCCGGACCCCGGCGTGCCGGACTATCTCGTCGCTGATGACACGGACCCCGCCCTCGCCGATGGCACCGAAGCCCAGCTCCGGGTGGTAGGGGACCCCCAGTTTGCGGACCACGATCACATCGAGCGGAGCGCCGAGGGACTGCGCCACCTCGAACGCCACAGGGACTCCACCACGGGGCAGTCCGAGGACGACGGGCCGGCGCCTCTCCAGGTGCCCGAGTGCCTGGGCGAGTCGCCGCCCGGCGTCCGTGCGGTCGGTGAACAGCACGGTGGTTCACCTCCAAGGAGGGAGGACCGGAACTACGAACACACACCCCCACCTTCGAAACAATCCCATTTGCACCCGTTCGGCAAGTCGGGGACGGTCGATCGTATGGAACGAATCGGAGCGGTCCTGATCGATATCGACGGCGTACTCACTGTGTCCTGGAAGCCGTTGCCCGGTGCAGTGGAGGCGATGGAGCAGCTGAGGGCCGCGGAAATCCCTCTGGCACTGGTCACCAACAACACCTCACGAACGCGCGCGGCGATCGCCGAACAGCTGGCCGGGTCGGGCTTCCCCGTCGGCGCCGACGACATCCTCACGGCCCCCGCGGTGACCGCCGTCTATCTGCGCGAACACCACCCGGAGGCCCGCTGCCTGCTGATCAACACCGGCGATGTACGGGACGACCTGTCCGGCGTGACGCTGGTCGAGGAGGAGGACAGCGAGGGCGCCGTACCGGACGTCGTCGTCCTCGGTGGAGCCGGTTCCGCGTTCACGTACGCGACACTCAACCGGGCCTTCCGCCACGTCCACCAGGGCGCCCGGCTCGTGGCCATGCACCGGAACCTGTACTGGCGCACCGCCGACGGGCTCGCCCTCGACACCGGGGCGTTCCTCGACGGCCTGGAACGGGCGGCCGGCACGGAGGCGGAGATCACCGGCAAGCCCGCCGAGGCGTTCTTCGCCGCGGCCCTCGCCCACCTCGGCGCCGCCCCGTCCGGGACGCTGATGGTGGGCGACGACATCGAGTCGGACGTGCTGGCGGCCCAGCGCAGCGGAATCACCGGTGTACTGGTCAGGACGGGCAAGTACCTGCCCGAGACCCATGCGGCAGCAGACGGCGCCCCCGACCATGTCCTCGACTCCTTCGCGGATGTGCCCGCGCTGGTGGAACGGCTGGGGCGCTAGTACGGGACCGGCCACCCGTCCACGCGGCCACCGGGTCGCCCGGCCGCTCGGCGTCGTACCGCCCCGCCCTGCACGTGAGCACGGGGCGGGGCCGGGGGCTGCTCAGCGGACCTCGACGAAGACGGGATTCGAGTAGAACCACAGGTCGTCCCAGGGGCTCTCCAGCCCGTCGGCGAGCGGCTCCGCCTCGTCGGTGCTGGTGCCGCGCACCCGGGCGTACAGGTCGCCTTCCACATTGCGCAGGGTGTGCCGGACGACGTACTCGTCCTTCTGCCGGTGCCAGTCACCCGGACCGAACCGCGCCACGACCTTCGTCGTCGGGTTGGTGTCCGTGTCGAGGCTCGCGGCCGGGCCGGTGACCTTGCCGACGATCAGGTCGACGCGCCGGACCTCCGGACGGTCACCGTGGGCGTTCTTGCCGTCGAGCGGCCGGAACCTGATCTCGATGTCGACGTCCGTGCGGTTGCGGGGGCTCACGGTGAGCGTCTCGCCCATGGCGGCGACGCGGCCGCGGTTGCTCGCCGTGAGGCCGAGACCGGTGATCAGATCACCCGTTCCGACCCAGATCCGGCCGTTGCGGAGTCCGTCCATGATGTCCGCGTAGTCCTGCCTGGCCAGCACGTGGGTCTTGCTGTACTCGCCCGGCCAGAAGTCGGAGCCACCGCGCGTCCAGTGGACGTGCGAGTCCGAGGTCGCGGTGATCCACCAGCGGCGGCCTTCGCCGAGCAGCGAGTCCCACAGCCCACCGACGAGAGCCGTCATCTGGTCGAAGCCGCCATGGGTCGGGTAGCTGCCGTATCCGCCGCGGGCGCTGCCGTTGAGCGGGCCCGCCTGGTGGCCGGGAGCGCCCTCGAAGCCGATGTAGATCTCCGGTGCCGCGTTGTTGCCGTTGCGGAACTCCCTGGGGGTGTCCTGCCCGTAGACGCCGAGGCCGGTCGCCGACCGCGAGGCGTGGTGCGCGATCACGATGGGCTTGCGCCGCATGTCCTTCGCGGCCTTGAGGAATTCGACCATCTTGGACTCGGTGTCCCGGCCGGCATCGGCGGGAAACGGGTCGTACTTGGCGAAGCGGCTCTCCAGCTCGAACAACTGCTGTGCCTCGTCCCGGTGGTGCGGGATCATCAGCGTGTGGTGGTCCATGGCCGGGGCGTCGAACTCCATTCCCCAGAACTGGAGGACCTCGGGCACGAGTGCACGCGAGCGCAGGAGATCGGGGTAGGCCTGCTCGAGGTTGACCTTCGAGTGCGTCGGTCCGCCGTGGTCCGTGCACATCACCCAGTCGAGCCCGAAATGCTTGGCCATGATCGCGTTGGTGACGATCGGGTAGACCGCGTCGGCCCCCTTGCGGAACACCGGCGGATTCTTCGTCGTGTCGAACGCTCCGCTGTACTCCGAGTGCACGTGGTGATCTCCGGCGCGCCACACCCGGTTACGGGAGTTGCGGGACTTTTGGCCTCGGTCGTCGCGACCGTCGGCAAGCGCGGTGCCACCGCCCACCAGCGGGCTCGCGGCCGCCAGAGTCGCCCCGACCCCCGCGTACTTGACCAGACGGCGCCGTGAGAGCGCCGTGGCCTCGGGGTCTTCGGAGTTCTTCTTGTCCTTCACAGTGAGCCTCTCGTTCAACCGCGCTGGGGGGCGATGGCCGAGTCTCGGAGACCGAACCGAACAGGGCGTGAACAGAGGCCGGGACAGGGCGTGAACAGAGGCCGGGACGACGGCGAACAGCGCACGCGCTCGTGACGACGAGGGCCACACCGCTCTCGTAGTCACGGCGCCGGACCCTCCGGCCCGCCGCTGAAGGACCTGCGGCGGGGCGTTGTCAGTGGTGCTGCCTAATCTGCGGGGCATGGGAAATTCGGGCGGTTCAGTTGCGATCAGATCCACGGCAGAGCTGGGCGGTCTGTTGACGGCGGCGGGCTTCACCGGTCTTGAGGACACGGACATGTTGGCGGAGGGCTGGCAGGTGTCGGCATTCGCCGACGCGCGGCAGCGCAGCCTGTCCGAACTCGTGGAGAAGGCTGGGGCACCGGCGGTCATGGTGTCTTTCCTGGACAGCGATGTGGGGTTCATCGAGGCCATGACGCCGGACGGCGGCGCTTGGAAAGGACTCCTCAACCGCGATACGGCGGAGAGCTACGAGATACCGCTGGACGATTTCCCGGTGGAGCCTGCCGTAGCGGGCGCACTTGCGTGGTCGGCCACCGCCGGTCTTACGTCCGAAGCGGAAGTCGTCCGACAGGCGCTCACCGGGTCCGCCACGTTCGCGGAAGAGCTGTTCGGGCTCCTCCTTGTCGGCCTGGGCATCCCCGGGGCCTCTTCCGCGACGCCGCCGCCGCCGGAGGAGGAGGAGTGATCACGGCCACCCGGCGCCCACGCGTTCGCTGGGTTGCTCCGATGCAGGCGCGTAACGCGCCGTGAAAACGGCTACTCAGGCAGCGGCCGGTCGTCGACGACGTGCTTCATGACCAGGGTTGACGTCAGACGCTGGACACCTGGCAGGGTGGCCAACTGCTGGTCGTAGAGCTGCTGGAAGGCGGCCAGGTCGGCGGTGGCCACCCGTAGGAGGTAGTCGGGTTCGCCGAACAGGCGCTGGGCCTGGATCACGTGCGGGACGGCGGCCACGGCCTCTTCGAACGTGGTGACGGTGTCGCGGTCCTCCCAGCGCAGGGTGGCGAAGACCAGGGCTTCGAAGTTCAGGCCGACAGCGGCCGGGTCCACGACGGCGCGGTAGCCGCGGATCGCTCCCTCTCGTTCGAGATCGCGCACGCGCCGGTGGCAGGGGGAGACGCTCAGCTTCACGCGGGCGGCCAGCTCGGTCACTGTCAGCCGGCCGTCCATCTGTAGCTCGGTAAGAATCTTCCGATCCAAGGCGTCCATGGAGAAGATTCTCCCTCATATATCGCGATCATGGGGCAAAGTTAGGAACACATTCGGACAGAACGGTCCTAATCTTTCTCTCGCAACAAGAACGTGAGAGGGGAACGCTCCATGGACACGACCACGCTGGCGGCCTTCCTGGCGGTGGACCTTCTGCTGGTGCTCACCCCCGGCGCGGACTGGGCCTATGCGATCGCTGCGGGACTGCGGGAGCGGTCGGTGGTCCCCGCGGTCGCCGGGCTGATAGCCGGATACGGCGGGTACACCCTGCTCGCCGTGGCCGGCCTGGTGATGATCGTCGCAAGCTCGGCGAGCCTGCTCACCGCACTGACCGTCCTGGGAGCCGCCTACCTGGTGTGGCTCGGCTGGAACGTCCTGAAACAGCCGGCCGGCCTGAGCGCGTCAACGGAGACTGGACTCCTCCCGCCGGAGAGTAGCGCTGAAGGGTGCGGGGATCAGCGGCCTCAACCCCAAGGCGCTGCTGCTGTACTTCTCGCTGTTCCCGCAGTTCATCGACCCCGCAGCGGGCTGGTCCGTCGCCGCCCAGGCCGGCCTGTTCGGCACTCTCCACATGGCGCTCTGCGCCGTCGTCAGCGGATGGGCGTCTAGCCGCGAGGATGTCTGGTCCTGGGCTTTGTCTTCTTGCCCTGGGTCTTGCGGTAGATCTCGGCGACCAGGGTTTTCGCAGTTGGGGAAGCTGATCGATCCCAGGTGTGCGGTCGCCATTGGTCGTCATCGGGTGCCCTTGAGCGACCTCGGACGGCCCAAAGACGGCCCAGGAACGTATTCGGGCGTTCCCACAACGCGGCGAGGTGTCGTAGCTGTCGTCGTGCGCCCGCCAGGGATTACGGGACAGCCCTTAGCCTGCCGTTGTCCGGACTCGTTCAGCGTCGTTGATGTCAGCTGGTGATGTCAGCCCGCAGGTCTAGGCGCCGATGGGCAGTGCCCTTGCCCGTTCGCGCGCCTTGGCGCGTAGCTCCTTGAGCTGGCCATGGAAGCTGTTGTGGCGGTTCTGGTCCAGGTTAAGCGGCAGGTCGAGTCGAGATATGAGCTCAGACTCCATGATCCACGGTTCGTCATGCTCCAACCAGCAGACTTGCGCTGTGGCGGCCATCCATTGACTGAGCGCGGCTTCTCCGTCCTTTCCGAAGGTCAGGCGGCTCCCGCTGCCTACGCGCCGCAGCTCCAGCCCAAGCAGGCAGCCGAGTGTGAGGCGAAGCGTTGATCCCGCGGCATTGCCCCGGTAGTGGTATCGGATGCGCTTTCGCAGGTTCTGCCCGCTGGTCCGGCTCGACATGTGGCGCGGAGCAATGCCTACGTAGAGCAGTCGTCCTGCGGCCAGAGCTGGGTGCGGCGACTCCTTGAAGTGCCACCCGTAGACCCCAGCTGCGGCCGGCACTGGGCTAGGTCGCAGCAAGACCTGTTGCGCCGACCACAGTGGTTCAGGATGGGTTAGGGCGGTAGCGTCCATGGAACCTCCTGGCTGAAACTGAAGGCGCACTTCTCGCAGGCTACTTGGCGACACGGACACGGAGATGCCCCAGCTGCAACAGTGAGGGGTTCTGCGCTTCCGAAGCTCTCAGCTTGGGAAGCTGAGGTGATCGAGGGGCGAGAGCACTGCTGACCTGTTGCCGAGGGGTGCTGCTGCTTGGGGGCGG
Organism: Streptomyces sp. NPDC060035; assembly: GCF_042736635.1. Lineage (NCBI taxonomy): Bacteria > Bacillati > Actinomycetota > Actinomycetes > Kitasatosporales > Streptomycetaceae > Streptomyces > Streptomyces sp. NPDC060035. The sequence continues at coordinate 79,676 of NZ_JBHWVO010000003.1, read as the reverse complement.
TCGACCTGTTCCCCGGTGTTCCCCGTGCTTCCCCGCAGGATCTGGCACGGGCCTAGCACGGACGTCTGAGCACCGAACTATGTGAGTACCCGTTCCTGATATAGCGTCAGAAGTTGAGATACCGCCCAAGCTTCAAAGGTTTCTGCTGGCCTGTCATGTGGACATCGGCTGTGAGGTTGAACATTCCCCATGCTGACGTATTCAGTTCAAAGTTCGCTGTCCGGTCCGTGACGGTGCGATCCCGCTGATAGAAAGTCGGGTGAAGATGATAAACGACTCTCGTGACGCGATCGAGATCTCTATCATTCCCTTCGAGGAAAATGCGCATACGATGATATCTGTAGCTTCCTTTGTCCAATGACCTGTCACGACGCGACGTGTGAGCGACGTAGATCTGGGGAGCGGCCTCGGTACTGGTGGGATTCGGCTGAGAATCGGCTGGCACTAGTTCCGTCTCCAGCAAAGGCTGCGCGCCGGGTTGCGGTTCGGGGCCGGAAGGGCCCTGCGGTGACGACGGGGGGAGTCTTATGACGCCCCCTGGGCCTTCATACTCAAAGCCATCGCCTTGTTCGACGCGCTTGTTGACGGTATTGAGGAACTGACGGAGCGGGGCACGGAACCTGTACGCTATCATTGCTATAAGTACTGGCCAGATTAGGCTTTGTAGTAGCGGTATCCAGTCTTTCATTAAAGTCCCCCGGAAAGTCTCTTGGCCACTGTGCCGTTCGCTTGTGCTGCTGTGGCAGATTCCCGACCAGGGTGCCGCAGCTCTGAGACGGCTCATTTGATCTTGTAAGTCGAGCACGCTACAGCAAACCCTGTCGCGAGGTGCCCTGTTCCGGTCTGTTCACAGGCGTACTCAGCTCTCGCGGCGACGTGAGGCCGGCAGAGTTTCTAGGTCATCCCATAGCGGGCACATGTGGGCAGGGTGCGAGGCGGTGCCTGTTGGTACTACCGCTTTGTAAGCCTGGTGCCGACCACAGACCGGTCTTTCCAGGCCAGCCACCCTATGGCGGTGCCGAACCGTCCACCTGCTGCATGCGCCTTCTGGTTCTTCAAATGACCGCGACTGACCTTAGTTCTGGCACGAACCTGGCACGCGAGACGTCGTCGACCACTCTTCAACTGCCGTCGGCCGGGTCTTGCCAATGCCACGGCAGCGCTGGAGGAAGCCAAGGCGCCTCGCCACTCCGCTCAAGGACTGGAGCCTCACAGTCATCCGGCAAGGGGGCGGCGTCGATCACGGCCTCAAGCGTGGACTGGACATAGCGCAGGTACCCGCGCACGTCGCGAATCTGGCGCTCGCGGTTGTCCTGGCCGATGCCGTACCACCCGACGTCGAAGCACAGCCTGACTAGAGTCCTGTATCGGGCGCGAACGTGATCGTCTCCCACGGAGAGAAGGTCAGTCTGCATGCCTTGACGGACTGAACCGAGGGCCGCCGCGCAACGCTCTCGAGCCTGCAGGCTCAACTGAGGCTCCTCCAGCAACAGGTCTGGCAGCGATGGTAGCCACGCGTAAAGCTCTGCGAGCCGTTCCAAGAGCCGCTGCGCTGCCTCTGCGGAACGCTGCAGCACCCACTGTCGTCGCGCTAATGCGCTGTTGGCCGCTTCCTGTGAGGCAGCCAACTCGGCTTGGGCCGCGATGGTTCTTGCGGTTTGCCATCGGGCGACTCGCACTGTGATGGCGCCGCCGGCCAACGTCCCTATGAGCGCACTGGCTGTTTGGGCCGCCAGTTCCCCCCAGCTACTCATGCTTGCAATTCTAGGCACCTCCCGGGTACCTCAAACCCGCACCCCCGAGCCCCTGTTGGATCGACAGGAGGAATGCCGCGGGGACGGATGCTCTGAAGATTGGGAATCACGAGCGGGCCGCACCGGTGCACCTCTCCAACCAGGCGGATGGCTTCATTTTGCATGCTTCGACAGGGGGCCCGATCGAGCCTGGGCGGGCTGGCTGACACCTGACTTGTAAGTTCGATCGCAGCCCGCTCCGGCAGCCGTCACTTGCTGACAGGACCGTCGGACAGGGACGCTGAGATACGCCTCTGTCCGGCGTCGTTGATGTCAGCTGTGGATGTCAGGGACCTTCTGATCCGTGGGATCGGGCACCACGCTAGGAGGAGCGCCGACGGCCTCCAACTCCGATCGCGGTTGGCGATCACGCGTGGCTGTGTGCCGTCGTTGCCGTCAGAAGACGGTTGCTCTGGTTGCGGTACTCCGCTGCTGTACAGGAGCGAGGCACCGTCGCTCCTCCTGGAGCCGGACCGTTGTCAGTGCCACTTGCTAGATTGCCTGGTGGATAGAGACCGGTCAGAGAACCTTCGAGGTCCGCGGTCAAGGGGGGTGGGCATAAAGGTCCCCGGGAGCCACCTCGGGACTATGTTGCAGGCCGTAGATCCCCGCCCCCCTCATCCTCCTTCGATCGATCGTCTGCTGAGATCTGGGGTCGGCCGCCGCTGTTCGCGCTTGTTGGTGTCAGCCGCTGATGTCAGCCCACCGTAGTGGCCTTGACCTGGCGAGACGCTGTGGCATCAGCTCCCTGAGAGTTAAGATCCGCTGCCGACCTGCGGGAAGTCCGAATGGGCGGCTTCCAGGGGGTGTGAAGTGGCTGGAGCAGTCAGGGTGCCGCGCGGGCAGGCCCGGTTTGCCTGCGGCGCGCTTGCCGCGTTCGCGCTGGTGACTGTCGCGGCCGGGCTGGCAGCGTGGCACAAGTACCAACTGCTGGCGGGACCGCTGGCGCCAGGGCCGTACGTCGACAACCCATTGGTCGAGGTCGACACGTATTTCAGAAACCTGATGGGCTGGCGGACGGGCCTGCTCCTCGCTGCCCTGTTCCAGTTCAGTATCTGGCTCGCCAACATGCGCGACCTCGCCGATGTGCTCTGGCGCCAGGGACAGCGCCGGCACAGGGCGTGGCTGGTCTTCGGCTGGATGATTCCGCTGGGGCAGCTCTTCATACCCAAGATGTTCGTCAACGACCTGTGGGCTGCCAGTCGGCCGGAATCGCAGCGCCGTCGCGGACATCCCCTGCTCACGGCATGGTGGCTGTCCGTCCTCGTCGCGGCGAACGCATACAACGATGCCCCCAAGGCACTGAAGGAGGCGGACACCGCTAGTCAGGCTCGCCATGCCCTGCGCCAGATCATGTTCAACGATGGTCTGGACATCTGTGCCGCTGCGCTATCGATCGTCGTCGTCTGGCAGCTCATGCTCAGGTTGGAGCACGCCACACCGCATGCGATGGCGCCCGCTGAGGTCTGCCCGACGGGCCAAACGACATCCTGATGAGGATCCCTGGGCATTTGCATGCCACGCGCTCGGTGGAGCGGCTTTGGGCTGGAGCTGCCACACGACGAGCGATCACAGCCTCTCAACCCACCACTCACCCCGGCTCCCATCCCGTCCGCCTTCGACCCACACACCGTGGAGCGGGCGTGGTTCAGGGCGTCAAGGTGGAGCGCGCCACTGTACGAACGACCTTGACGCCCTGGGCCGCGACTGCTCGGCTCTGCCTGGGTCGAAGGTGGTCGGGATGGAAGCCCACAACGCTCACCACGAATCCGCCGGCACTCGCGAACGGCGCCCCTCCCATCCCGGAGTCTGAGCGCCCCCGCCGGAGGCATGTCTCGTGCCCGACGGTTCCCCTCAGTCAGGCTCTCTCGCTCTAGTTGCGCGACCGGCGTAGCCGGGGCCCAGAGCGGGGCGGAGACAGGAGCGCAGGGCCCCGGCGTAGCCGGGGAGCGCGCGACGAGCGGAGCGCGGCGCCTTGATGACGTAGAGAAAGTCTTACCGCGCCGGGATCGGGTCCTTCAGGCGTGAGCCCACTGCCGTGGACTCGTAGAAGGTGCGCTCGGTGCCGCCGGAGGGGCTTGCAGCGGAAGAGCCAGGGCGACGATGCCGCGCGAGGTGTTTCGTAGACCCCGTGAGCTCGTCGACCTGGGAGCGCCACCGCGCATCCACCGTGGCCACCTGTAGAAACCCGGTGACAGCCGGAAAGCGCCGGACCCTCCCCGCCGTGACCTGGGGGCGGTCCGGCGCTTACGCGGTCGCTACGGCGCTCTCGCTACGGTGCTGTGACCTGCAAAAAGGCGGCCCTCCCGAGGGAGGGCCTGACGTCGTACGGGATGTGTGCCCCCGGCAGGACTCGAACCTGCGGCCAAGCGCTTAGAAGGCGCCTGCTCTATCCACTGAGCTACGGGGGCCGGTGTCGGCCTCGACGGTCCGGAGAGCGCTGAATCAAGCCATCCGTGACCTTGCCGGGACAAGGATAGGGCTCAGATCGCCTCGTCCCGGTTGCTTCACCTGCGTGGCACGATGTGGAGGTTCAGTGAAGCGAACCGATAATCGCAGGTGGGTGCGATTCATGCACCGCTTTTGACGCCTCACGCCCCGGGTGTTGTGCACTCGTTATGCCTGCGCCCCACTCGTCCCCTCTGTCCCCAAGGTGGATCCGCCGCGCAGAGGGGGCCTATACGCTTCAAAAAGGCGTCAAAATTGGGCATTCTTCACATGTGGTAACCATGGACGTACGGCCTCAGCTCATCGACGCACTTTCCGCCCTGCGCGACCGTGTCGCTGCCGTGCGTCTTCCACTCCCGCTGCCGGGGGCCGCACGCGCCCGGCAGACGAGGACCGAACTGCTCGCCCAGCTCGACGACTACCTGGTGCCCAGGCTCAAGGATCCCGAGGCGCCGCTGCTCGTGGTCATCGGGGGATCCACCGGAGCCGGTAAGTCGACGCTCGTCAACTCGCTCGTGGGATGCCGGGTCAGCGAGGCCGGTGTGCTGCGGCCGACCACCCGCACCCCGGTACTCGTCTGCCACCCGGACGATCACCACTGGTTCGCGGGGGTACGTGTGCTGCCGCAGCTCACACGGGTGTGGCTGCCACCGGGGCAGTCCCCTGACCCGGACGGGCTCGACCACCTCGGCCCGGAGGGCGAGGACGACACCGTGCTGCGCGTGGAGACCTCGGCGACCCTGCCCCGGGGACTCGCGCTGCTGGACGCCCCGGACATCGACTCGCTCGTCGTACGGAACCGGGTCCTGGCCGCCGAACTCATCTGCGCCGCCGACGTGTGGGTCATGGTGACCACCGCGTCCCGGTACGCCGACGCGGTGCCGTGGCATCTGCTGCGTACCGCCAAGGAGTACGACGCCTCCCTGGTCACCGTCCTGGACCGAGTGCCGCACCAGGTGATCGCCGAAGTGTCCCGGCAGTACGCGGCGCTGCTCACCCGGGCCGGACTGGGAGAGGTGCCCCGCTTCACCATCCCGGAGCTGCCCGAGTCCGCGGGCGGCGGCAGCGGACTGCTGCCCACCACCGCCGTCGCGCCGCTGCGCGCCTGGCTCACTCACCGGGCACAGGATCCGGCGGCTCGTCAGCAGGCCGTGGGGCGCACGGCGTCCGGGGTCATCGACTCGCTCAACGTACGGATGCCCGAACTGGCCGGAGCGGTTGCCGCGCAGTACGCGGCGGCGGTGCGGCTGACCGGCGTGGTCGAGGAGGCGTACGGGACGGAGTCGTCGCGCGTCCGTCGGCGGCTCCAGAACGGTGCTGTGCTCGCCGGTGACGCGCGCACCCGGTGGCGCGGGTATCCGCTGTACAGCACCGCAGGAGAGCTCCTGGACGCACTCGTGGAGAGCCTCGCAGCCCTGCTCCAGTGCGCGGTTGCGGCCGCCGACGAGCAGATCCGCACGACCTGGCAGCGCGAGCCCGCGGCAGGGGACTTCAGGTGCGAGGACGCCGGCCGGGAAGCCGGTGGGTGGGGACCGGCCGAGGACATCCAGGGCCGGATCGCCATGGCCGTACGGCGCTGGCGGCGGGTCCTGGAGGAACTGGCCGAGGAGGAGGCGCGGTTGCTGGAACGCAATGCCGCACCCGACGCCGAGACGGTGGCGGCGCTGCTGGCGGCCGCCCTGCTCGGCGGTCGCCGCGCCAGGGGCGCCGGGGAACAGCTCGCCGAACGGATCGGCGCCCAGGGCGCACTGAGGCTGCGCGACAAGGGAGGGGCGCTGCTCACCAGCTATCTGGACCAAGTACTGCACGGCGAACGCGACCGGCGGCTCGCCCCGCTCGATGCGCTCGAAGTGGCCCCGGAGCCGCAGGCCGAACTGATTGCCGCGCTGTCCGTACTGCAGAAGGAGAGGTGGCAGCGATGACTGCCGTCACTGACCAGGGCCGGGACCGGGGGCAGGGCCCCGAGCACGAAGGGGTCGACGGGGCCGAAGGGGCGGAAGGGGCAGAGGGCCGGCGCTGGGACGACGGGCTCATCGCGCGACGAGCCGCAGACGCGCTGGAGGAGGGCGTTGCGGGGGAGCGTCCGCCGGACGACGACGACGTACGGCCCCAGGTCGAGGCGTACGGGCTGCCGGGCAGCCCTCTGCGCCCGCGGCTCGACGCGCTGCGCGAGCTGGTCGGACTCTCCCGCGCCAGGCTCGACGGGGACACCCTCGCCGAGGCGGGGCGCGTCCTGGACGAGGCGTCGGCCCGGCAGCGGCTCTCCTCCAGGCACACGGTCGTCGCCATCGCCGGGGCCACCGGCAGCGGGAAGTCGACCCTCTTCAACGCGCTCGCGTGCTCGCAGATCTCCGAAACCGGGCTGCGCAGGCCGACCACGTCCGCGCCGATCGCCTGCAGCTGGACCGACGGAGCCGCCGGGCTGCTGGACCGGCTGGCCATTCCCGGCCGGCTGCGGCGCAGGCCTGTGCAGGGAGTCATGGACACCGACGAGGCGCTGCAAGGGCTCGTGCTGGTGGACCTGCCCGACCACGACTCGGCCGCGACCGGCCACCGGGATCAGGTGGACCGGGTACTGGCGCTGGTCGACGCGGTGATCTGGGTCGTCGACCCGGAGAAGTACGCCGACGCGGCCCTGCATGAACGCTATCTGCGACCGCTCGCCGGGCACGCGGAGGTCACCTTCGTCGTGCTCAACCAGATCGACCGGCTCCCCGGAGAGGCCGCCGACCTGGTCCTGGACGATCTGCGCAGGCTGCTCGACGAGGACGGCATGGCGGTGGGGGAGCACGGTGAACCCGGCGCCACCGTCATGCCGCTGTCTGCGCTCACCGGTGAGGGGGTGGGGGACCTGCGCGAGCTGCTGGGCCGGTTCGTCCAGGACCGTACGGCGGCGGCGGCCAGGCTCTCCGCCGATGTGGCCGCGGCAGCCGCGCGGCTCAGGCCCGTGTACGTCGCCGAGGGGCGGCCCGGACTCGGCGAACGGACGCGTGAGGAATTCGCCGACCGGCTGGCGGAAGCCGTCGGCGCGGCCGCTGCGGGACAGGCGGCGGAGCGCGAGTGGCGCAGGAACGCCGGGCGGGCCTGCGGGACGCCGTGGCTGCGGCTGTGGCGCTGGTACGAATCCACCCGGCAGCTCGGCGGCCTGGACCTGATGGCGCAGGCGCTCGCGCCGCCGGAGGAGGAACTCACCGCCCGGCAGCGGGTGGAGCAGGCGGTCCGCACGCTGGCGGACGACGCCGTCGTCGGGCTGCCCGCACCCTGGGCCCAGGCTGTGCGCGAGGCGGCGGTGAGCGGGGCGAAGGGGCTGCCGGAGGCGCTGGACGAGCTCGCACGGAACGCCCAGGCCGGGGCGGGAACGAGCAGTCGGGGCCGTGCGGGGGGCGGCGGGCACGCCGGTGCCGCGGGTCCGGGCGCGGCCGTCTCGGGGGCGCCGGGTTCGGGGATGCCGGGCGGGCCGGCCGGTTCGGGGGCGTCGGGCTCAGGATCTCTCGGTTCCGGGGCTCTCGGTTCCGGGTCTCCGGGCAGGTCCGTCGCTCCCGCCGCGGGAGCGCTCGGCGGCCGGCCCGTCAGGCCTCCGCGGCCCGCGTGGTGGCCCGCTGCGGTGCTGGCGCAGGTCTCGATGACGCTGCTTCAGATCTTCGGCGGGCTGTGGCTGCTCGGCCAGATCGTCGGCGTACTCGAACCGGGCCTGGTCGCCCCCGCGCTGCTCATGCTGGCCGGGGTCGTCGGCGGGCCGCTCGTGGAGTGGTCCTGCGCGGCTGCCGCACGCGGCCCCGCGCGGCGGTACGGGCAGGAGGCGGAAAGGCGCCTGCGCGAGGCGGCGTCCGGATGCGGCCGGGCCAGGGTCCTCGACCCGGTCGCGGCGGAACTGGCGCGCTATCGCGAGGTGCGGGAGCGGTACGTGGCGGTGACGGAGTTTTCCACAACCGGCCGGTAGTCCACAGGCGCCCGCAGCATCCTCGATTTCCGTCCAGCATGGGATCACACCGGATCCGACCGGACCGGTGCAGGACGGCTACGGGGGATGAAATGAACGAGACCTTGGTGACGCTGGTGGGAAATGCCGCGACCGGAGTGGAGTTCCGGGAGACGGCCACGGGGGGAATGGCGCGATTCCGGATGGCGGCGACTCCGCGGCGATGGGACCGCGAGAAGCAGCTCTGGGCGGACGGGCACACCAGCTTCTACACGGTGTGGGCATGGCGGACACTCGCGTCGAATCTGGCGGGTTCCGTTTCCGTCGGAGAACCACTCGTCGTGCACGGCCGTCTGAAAGTGCGTGAGGAGGAGCGGGACGGGACCTGGAAGACCTTCGTGGACATCGAGGCCGTGGCGGTGGGACACGATCTGACCCGGGGGACGGCCGCGTTCCGGCGTGTGGTGAGGGGCGAGCCCTCGTTGACCGCCCGCAGGCCGCGTCCACCGGGGAGTCCGGACTCCGGCGAGGCGGACAGGGTCCAGGAAGAATCGGCACATCGTCAGAAACAGCCCACGGAGATGGTGTCGGTGTCCTGAAATATGCAGGACGCGCCGGAGGAAGCGATAACGATTACGAGTCGGAATGGTTATCCGACGGCATGACGGGGGACTGCCCCTCGCCCGCTCCTTACGATTCCTCAGTACTCATGCGGCACTTGAGTCTGCTGGCGAGGCAATCCCCACACACGCACCACGCGTGAAGGCCTCGCCCGGAGGGGAATTCTGTGTTTTCTGTGTTTTCTGCGTCCGCAGCGTCTGCTTCGCCGTCCACAGTGACGACGGAGCACTCCGCACGGAGCCGGGGTCGGATTCACGGCCGGGAGCCGGGCCGGAGCCGGAGAGCCGGCCGAGGACGCGGGCTCGCCCGGCTGGCCGCCGCGGTGCTGGCGTCCGGTCTCGTCGCGGCCGGCACCCTCACCGGTGCGACGGCGGCGGCAGCGGAGGAGACGGGCCAGCACCAGGGAGGCGCGACCGCCGTCCTGGACGGACTGAAGACCTTCGACCGTGCGCTGCTCCACACCGGCGGCGAGGGCGGCAAGGCGCGCACGACGCAGGAGCTTCCCGCAGGGCTGTTCGAGATGACCGTCGACGGCGGCGGCAGACTCAAGACCTACTGCATCGACATCCACAACCCCACCCAGGACCAGGCGAAGTACCTCGAGACCCCCTGGGACCAGACCTCGCTCGGCGCCAACAGGAACGCCGGGAAGATCCGCTGGATCCTGCAGCACTCCTACCCCCAGGTCGACGACCTCGCGGTGCTCGCCGACAAGGCCGGCACCGGGCCGCTCAGCGAGCGGACAGCTGCCGCGGGCACCCAGGTCGCCATCTGGCGCTACTCGGACAACGCCGAGGTCGAGGCCGCCGACAAGCAGGCCGAGAAGCTCGCCGACTGGCTGGAGGGCGAGGCCGTCAACATGGGGGAGCCCAAGGCGTCCCTCGCCCTGGACCCGGCCGCGGTCTCCGGGCGGGCCGGTGAGCGGCTCGGACCGGTCACGGTCCGCACGGACGCGGGCCAGGTCTCCGTCGCGCCGCCCGCCGACGCCGCGGCCAGCGGGATCACCGTCACCGACAAGGCCGGCAAGCCCATAACGGAGGCGGTCGACGGTACCGGCCTGTACTTCGACGTACCCGAGGACGCCGCCGACGGCTCCGCCTCTCTGGCCGTCCAGACGACCACCTCCGTACCGGTCGGCCGGGCGTTCGCCGGGGTGACCAGGAGCCAGACGCAGATCCTGGCCGGCTCCAGTGAGTCCACGGTCTCGGCGACGGCGACCGCGACCTGGGCAGAGACGGGCGCCGTGCCCGCGCTCACGGCGAAGAAGAACTGCGCCAAGGGCGGCGTGGACATCACCGCGGGCAACAAGGGGGACGCGCCGTTCACCTTCGAGCTCGCCGGCTTCGAGCACACCATCGAGGCGGGGGAGACCAGGACGGTGACGATTCCGGTCGCCGAGGACCAGGCGTACGACTTCACCATCACCGGGCTCGGCGGCTTCCGCAAGAACTTCAAGGGCGTCCTGGACTGCGCGACCGCGGGCAGCACCGGGATGGGTGACGGTGTCGGCACGCAGAGCGCCAAGCAGCCCGTGCCCGCCTCGACCGGCACCAGCTCCACCGGCATCGAGGGGGACCTCGCCGAGACGGGCGGGTCCAGTGCGACGCCGCTCATCGCGGGCATCGCCATCGGCCTGGTCGTCCTCGGCGGCGGCGCGGTCTTCCTGCTCCGCAAGAAGAAGCCGGCCGGCGACGGTAGCAACGGTGAGTGAGTGATCCGTAGTGCATCGTGACGATGCGCCGGTGGCAGGCCCGGTACGCAGGCGCGTACCGGGCCCGCTGCGTCCCGGGCGACGGGCCCGCTGTGTCCCGGGCCACGGGACAGCACGTACCGGGGAGCGGACTGGTTTCCGTCCGGGTGCGGACGTCAGGCAAGATGGGTGTATCTGCCCACACCTCTATTGCTGCCGGACGGTTTCTCTTGGCTGAGTTCATCTACACCATGCGCAAGACGCGCAAGGCGCACGGCGACAAGGTGATTCTCGATGACGTCACCCTGAACTTCCTGCCCGGCGCGAAGATCGGTGTCGTGGGGCCCAACGGTGCCGGTAAGTCCACGGTACTGAAGATCATGGCGGGCCTGGAGCAGCCGTCCAACGGTGACGCGTACCTGTCGCCCGGATTCAGCGTCGGCATCCTCATGCAGGAGCCGAAGCTCGACGAGTCGAAGACCGTTCTGGAGAACGTCCAGGACGGCGCCGCCGAGATCATGGGCAAGCTCAATCGCTTCAACGAGGTCGCCGAGCTCATGGCGACCGACTACTCCGACGCGCTCATGGACGAGATGGGCAAGCTCCAGGAGGACCTGGACCACGCAAACGCGTGGGACCTGGACGCTCAGCTGGAGCAGGCCATGGACGCCCTGGGCTGCCCGCCCGGCGACTGGCCCGTCACCAACCTCTCCGGTGGCGAGAAGCGTCGTGTGGCGCTCTGCAAGCTGCTTATCGAGGCCCCGGACCTGCTCCTCCTCGACGAGCCCACCAACCACCTCGACGCCGAGTCGGTGAACTGGCTGGAGCAGCACCTCTCGAAGTACGCGGGCGCCGTCGTCGCCGTCACTCACGACCGGTACTTCCTGAACAACGTCGCCGAGTGGATCCTTGAGCTGGACCGCGGCCGCGCACTCCCCTACGAGGGCAACTACTCCACGTACCTGGAGAAGAAGGCCACCCGTCTCAAGGTCGAGGGCCGCAAGGACGAGAAGCGCCAGAAGCGGCTCAAGGAAGAGCTGGAGTGGGTGCGCTCCAACGCCAAGGGCCGCCAGACCAAGTCCAAGGCACGTCTCGCCCGTTACGAGGAGATGGCGGCCGAGGCGGACAAGATGCGGAAGCTGGACTTCGAGGAGATCCAGATTCCGCCGGGCCCGCGGCTCGGTTCCATCGTCGTCGAGGTCGAGAACCTCTCGAAGGCCTTCGGCGACAAGGTCCTCATCGACGACCTGTCGTTCACGCTGCCGCGCAACGGCATCGTCGGCATCATCGGTCCGAACGGTGCGGGCAAGACCACGCTGTTCAAGATGATCCAGGGCCTGGAGACGCCGGACTCCGGCGCCATCAAGGTCGGCGACACGGTCAAGATCTCCTACGTCGACCAGTCCCGCGCCAACATCGACCCGAAGAAGACCCTCTGGGCCGTCGTGTCGGACGAGCTGGACTACATCAACGTCGGCCAGGTCGAGATGCCCTCGCGGGCGTACGTCTCCGCGTTCGGCTTCAAGGGTCCGGACCAGCAGAAGCCGGCCGGTGTCCTGTCCGGTGGTGAGCGCAACCGCCTCAACCTGGCGCTGACGCTCAAGGAGGGCGGCAACCTGCTGCTCCTCGACGAGCCCACCAACGACCTCGACGTCGAGACCCTGTCCTCGCTCGAGAACGCGCTGCTGGAGTTCCCCGGTGCGGCCGTGGTCATTTCCCACGACCGTTGGTTCCTGGACCGCGTCGCCACGCACATCCTGGCGTACGAGGGCGACTCCAAGTGGTACTGGTTCGAGGGCAACTTCGAGTCGTACGAGAAGAACAAGGTCGAGCGCCTGGGGGCGGACGCGACCCGCCCGCACCGCGCCACGTACAAGAAGCTCACGCGAGGCTGATCGTGGCTCGTCATATCTACAGCTGCCCGCTGCGCTGGTCGGACATGGATGCCTTCGGCCACGTGAACAACGTGGTCTTCCTCCGCTACCTGGAGGAAGCGCGCATCGACTTCATGTTCCGGCTGGCGCCGGGGGACGGTTCGCCGTCCTTCGCCGGCGGGTCCGTCGTGGCCCGGCACGAGATCGACTACGTGCGGCCGCTGGTCCACCGGCATGCGCCGGTGACCGTCGAGTCATGGGTGACGAAGATCGGTGCCGCGTCGCTGACGATCGCCTACGAGATCAAGGACCCGGAACAGGTCTACGTACGGGCGTCGACGATAGTCGTGCCCTACAACCTGGCAGAGGAGCGTCCCCGGCGGATCACCGCCGAGGAGAAGCTCTTCCTCCAGGAATACCTGGATCAGGAGCCTGCCGCCGTATGACGGTGCCCGTACGGTCGATGCAGTTCGCCGACGCGACGGAGGCGGCGGATCTCGCCGCCTTCCTCGGCCGGCTGCTCCACTACGACCGGGCCGCCGCTGTCCGCCTCCAGGCGGGCGGCGGCGCGCTGGCGGTGTTCGGCCGGCCGCCGTCGTTCGAGGTCCTCGCGATCCGTACGGCCCGGCTGTCCGGCACGCATGACTTCGACACCACCGTCTCGGCCGGTGAGCTCCTCGAATCGCTGGACACCGGCGAGTGCGCCGGGGTGGACGCCCTGCCCGCACCCGTGACCGGTCCGCCGTGGACCGGAGTACTGCCGCCGCGCGGCGGCTGGGAGGAACAGTCCGGACTGCCGGGGCCGTTGGCCCTGCGCACCGCGCTCACACAGGCCGTCGCCGAATTCCGGGCGCGCGACGAGGCGCTGCCCGAGGTCCGCCGTACCCGGGCGGAACGCGATCTGATCGGCCGCGACATCTGGTCCCGCACAGTGGGCGACACCGAACTTCCGCTGCGCGCCGTCCATGCCGCCCAGTCCCTGGGCTTCCTGAGGCCGGCCCCGGACTTCCCCGTCGCGCTGCTCACGGCCGGATCGTGGCTGCGGCTGCGCACCCCGTTCGGCTCGGTCGCCCTGAGGGGCGCGGGCGGCGGACTCGGCACCCTCGCGGTGACCGTCGGAGCCCCCTGAGGCGCCTTCGCCCGAAGCGCGGCCGCTGCTCCTTCGGAACGTCCGGCCGCACTCCGGAGAAGGATCAGTCCGCGGTGTTGATCATCGACGCGGCGGCGTACGTGAGGTAGTCCCACAGCTGCCGCTCATGTGCGGCAGGCAGCCCGAGCTCGTCGAGCGCCACTCGCATATGGCCGAGCCAGGCGTCATGCGCTGCCCGGTCAACCCGGAAGGGGATGTGCCGCATCCGCAGCCGGGGGTGTCCCCGCTGGTCGCTGTAGGTGCGCGGGCCGCCCCAGTACTGGATGAGGAACAGGGTGAAACGTTCCTCGGCCGGCCCCAGATCCTCCTCCGGGTACATCGGCCGCAGCAGCGGATCGTCCGCTACTCCCTGGTAGAAGCGGTGGACCAGGCGCCGGAAGGTCTCCTCGCCGCCGACCTGCTCGTAGAAGGTCTGCTCCTGAAGCGTGTCGCGCGGAATCTCTGTCACTCGTCCATCGTCGCAGACGCACCGGCCGAGTACCGGGGTCCTAGGACCCCGGTACTCGGCCGGCACGTACCGGGTCAGTCGCGGCGCACCGTGATCGTTGTCCAGGCGCCGACATGTACCTGGTCGCCGTCCTGGAGCGGGACGGGGACATAGGGCTGGATCGGATCCTCGGCGCCATTGAGCGTGGTGCCGTTGGTGGAGTTCTGGTCGACGACGGCCCAGCTGCCGTCCGGCTGCTGCACCAGCACGGCGTGCTGGTGCGAGACGCCCGGGTCCTCCGGCGGCACCGCGAGATCGATGTCGGGGGATTCGCCGGTGCTGTGGCGCCGGCGGCCGATCGTGATCTGGTTGCCGGTGAGCGGAAGGTGCTGCTCGGGGGAGTACGCGGGCAGGTTGAGCCCGGTGGCCTCGGGGCCGCTGCGCTGCATCATCGCCAGGAAGTACGCGCGGTCCGGGGCGATCACGGCCGTCCAGCCGACCGGCTGCTGACTCTGGCCGTGGCCGGGGCCGGGGAAGTGCTGCTGCGGGGCCTGCGGGGCCTGCGGGGCCTGAGGCGTCTGCGGTCCCTGCTGGAAGGCCTGCGGCGGCTGCTGCTGCGAGGGCGGCGGCAGCATCCAGTCGTCCGCGCCGGTCTGCGGAGCCTGCGGCTGCGGCGGCGCGGACTGCTGCTGGAACGACGGAGGCGGTGGCGGGCCCTGGCGCTGCGGCTCGAACGGTGAGGGGTGACCTTGCTGGGCCTGGGGCCCCGGCTGTCCCGGCTGTCCCTGCGGTTCGAACGGTGAGGGATGGCCCTGCTGGGCCTGGGGGCCCGGCTGTCCCTGCGGCTCGAACGGCGACGGCTGTCCGGGCTGTCCCTGCGGCTCGAACGGCGACGGCTGTCCCTGCCGCTCGAAGGGGGACGACGACTGCTGCTGGAAGGAGGGCGGCGGCGGCGGGCCCTGCTGGAACGACGGGGGCGGCGGAGGGCCCGGCCGGCCTCCCTGCTCCGGCGAGAGCGGCTCGGCGGGCCGGTTCATCTGCGAGGGCCGCGAGCTCTGGTACTCGAACGGGTCGCGCTGCTGCGGGGGCTGCGGCGGTCCCTGCTGGGCCTGGAAGCCGGGCGGCAGGTTCAGGCCGGGCACCGGGCCGCCGACGCCACCCTGCGGGGCGAGCGGGGTGTACGACGTCGCCGTGTTCGTGAGGAAGTTCCAGCGGCATTCCTCGCAGAACGGTGCCATCGGCTCACGCGGGGTGCGGCACTGCGGGCAGAGCTCGGCCTGCGCGGTCGGCTCCCCGGGGCCGGGGCCCTGCGGATAGCCGTAACCGGGCGCGGGTGGCGGGGGAGGCGGCGGGGGAACTGCGCCCGCGGGCGCGCCCGCCCCGGCCATGCGATGTCCGCAGACCTCGCACCAGTCCTCGGAACCCGACTGGTGTCCGTTCGGGCAGGTCGGCATGTCGGCGCTTCCCCCTCTCCTTGTCCGGCCCGGAGGCCGTCATGCTTGTAGGTGCGCCGTCCGTCCGGCCGGGTGGCCTTCCGCACGGCTGTTCCGCTGTCGTCCGTACAGTTATTTCTTGACGCGAACGGTCTTGGTGGAGCGTGTTTCGAGTGTCATCTCGTCCGCTTCCGCCACTCTTGCTTTCAGTCGCACAGTACCGGTCGCCGCATCGACAACGTCGACCACCTTCGAAAGCAGTTTCGCAGTATCCGCGTTTCCGGAGGCGGACGCGAGCTGCACCGCACGGCCGAGTTTCGCGGTCGCGCCGTCCAAGTCTCCCGATTTACGCGCATCCAGGCCCTGTTGGATGACTTGTGCCAGTTCCGCCTGGCCTGTGTAGTGAGCAACCTGCGGGTTGATGGACGTGGACGCAGCCATGTCGTCCGTCCAGACCGCCCGTACGAGTCCCTGGGACAGGGTCTGCGGGGCATCGCCGTCCGAGGGGGCGGGAAGGATCAGCGAGACTCGGGCCGCCAGCATCTCCTGGCCGATGCCGGCCTCGGGAACCCGTACGCACACGTGATAATCCCGGGACTCGTCGCCCCAGGAGCCCGTCGGATAGTCCCCGGCGCGCGGTCCCGCCGTGGTGCGGCGGTCGGTCAGTTCGGCGACCGTGGGCGCCACCTGCTTGACGAACACGATCTCGACACCGACGGGCGTCCAGAGCCGCAGTGCCACGTCTGCGACCTCCTTGCCCATCGCGTTCTCCATCATCTGCATGAAGTCCGCCGCGAGGCCCGCCGGATCGGCGACGATGTCCGCCGTGCCGAGCAGCGCGGAGGCGATGGCTGTGACCTCTTTCACTTCCCAGTCGGTGCCGACACCACGCGCGTCGCAGGTGAAACGGCCCGCGCACGCGTCCAGAGCAGCCCGCAGATCCTCCGGCGACTCGTGTTCGTTGCGGCCGTCGGTGAGCAGGATGCCGTGCCTGATGTCCACATCGGCCGCACCCAGCAGCCGGTCGGCCAGCCGCAGCCATGTACCGATCGCCGTGCCGCCACCCGAGCTCAGCCTGCGCAGGGCGTCCTTCGCCTGGGCCTTCGTCTGCGCGTCGGCGGTCGCGAGCCGTCCGTCCCCCGGGTACACATCCTTGGCCACATGGGTTCCGGCGACCACCGCGAACTGCGTGCCGTCGCGCAGGGTGTCGATGGCTGCCGCCGTCGCGTCGCGGGCGTTGCGCATCTTGGTCGGCGGGTACTCCATCGAGCCGGAACAGTCGACCATGAGCACCACGGCGGCGTTCGGTGCCTGCCCCGGGGGGCGTGCGGGCGTCACGGACGCACCGGTCAGCGGCACACCGCCGGTGGTGCCACCGCCCGTCGAGGTGACGGTGACGATCGCATTGACCTCACGCCCGCCCTCGGGCAGATATTCGTTCTGGTACACCTCGACGGAGAACTGCGGCACGTTCGACTTGGAGAAGTTGGCCATCTGATCGGCTCCTTGAGGCTCCACGTATGTCAGATGAAGACAGATATGCGGACAGAGTTCAGGGCAGGAAGGGCAGGAAGGGCAGGAAGGGCAGGAAGGGCAGGAGAGGGCGGAGGAGGGCGGAAGGCAGCCGGCGGTACGGAAAGCGGGTGGACCGGCGGACGGGCGGAGCGAACGCGGTCAGGCGGTGCTGTAGGCCGATCCTGCCCCTTGCGTCGGCACGGCGAACGGGAGCAGGGCCACTGTTACGTTGTCGTGGCCCCCGCCGTCGAGCGCATGACCGACCAGCACCTGGGCGCCGTGCAGCGGCCGTTCGTACGCGTCGGACGGCACAGCTGTGGCCATGTCCACGGCTGACTCGGCGTAGTTCCACAGTCCGTCGGTGCACACCACCACCAGACCGGGCCGGTCCGGTTTGAAGGAAGCGGTGTGCGGCTCCAGTTCGTACGCGTCGGCGCCGAGCCAGCCCGTGATGGCGTGCGCGCGCTCGTCGGCGTACGCCTCCGCCTCGTTCATCAGGCCCGTGGCCACCATCTGCGCGGCCCAGGAGTCGTCCTCCGTGAGCCGGGCGGGCGGATTCGTGCGGTCCTCGGGTACCCAGTAGACACGGCTGTCGCCGACCCAGCCGATGACCAGCAGTCCGCCCGCCATGATCGCGCCGACCAGCGTGCAGGCCGGGGCGTTCTGGTGGCGGTGCTGATCGTGTTCCATCGCCTGACCGGGCTCCTGCGCCAGGGAGTTGACCGCCTCGGAGGCGGCGAGAATCGCGTCGTGCATCGCCTGCTGCGGATGCGTGCCGCGCGGAAGCGACTCCAGCAGCGTCTCGTTGGCGGCGCTCGCGGCCGCGGCCGAGGCCTCGTCCGGCCGGCTCGCCGACGAGACACCGTCGCACACGATGGCCACGACGGCCGGTGATCCGTCCGGCAGCGCGGTGCAGGACACCGCGAACGAGTCCTCGTTGCGGTGGTGGCGCAGGCCGCGGTCGCTCACCGCGGCCACGGAGCCGAGCTCCTGCTCCATGTGGTCGCGCTCGCGGGGCTGGGCGTGACCACAGTTCTCGCAGTAGCCGTCGGTGTCCACGTGGCCGGAGCGGCAGGCCACACAGACCTTGGCGCCGGCCGGGGCACCGGCCCCGGAGTGCTCCGCGGTACGGGGATCGGGCGCCGCTGTCCCGGGAGCCGCCAGCTCGAAGTCGCCCGAGGGAGCGTCGGGGTGGTTCGCGTCCGGGCGATCCGGGTAGGCGCGGTTCGCGTCCGGATGTTCTGTGGCAGGACTGTCCGGTTCGTCGAAGCGGACGGCCGAAGGCGCTGCGCCGGAAAGGGGCTTTCCGCCCGAGTCCAGGCCCGGAAGGTCGGCCGGACGGTGCGTGGGCGCGGGCACGTCCGAGCTGTCGACCTCGGACGCGGGCGGCCATTGCACCGAACCGGCGCCCGCGCTCGGTGCGGGGACGGTGATGGCGACCGTCGGACGGTCGCCCGGCGGGACGGGCACGACGGAGAGGTCGTACCCGCACGCTCCGCAGAACAGGTCGCCCGACTCCAGCGGTTCCTCGCAGCTGGGGCACCCCGGCAAGGAGGCCTGCTGGTGGATCTGTGACATCTTCACACCCAGGTCCGGGGGCGGAAACGGTTGGCCCGCTCCACCAGTTCGATCCTCTCGTCGCCCCGCTGCGCGAGCCGGGCAAGCATCCGGTACGAGCGTTCCAGGCCGAACCTGAGGCCTCGCTCGTCCAGCTCACTGTCCAGCAGCGTCCTCGGTCCCGCGGTTGCGGGGGAGGCCGTGGCCGGCGACTGAGCTGTGGGACTACCGGAGAGTACCCAGTCAAGTGCCGTCCCCAGCACCTCGGTCGACAACTGCTCGCGGCGGACCGCGTCCAGACCGTAGCCCTTCAGCGCCGTCACCTGGTCCGCCGCGGCGAGGAGATCGCTGATCAGCGGCTCGTCGGGGACCCGCTCGCGCAGCCGCGCCCGCACCGCGGCCACCCGTGCCGCCGTGTAGTGGATCGACGACTCCGGTACGGACTCCAGGGTCCGCACCGCCCCGACCCGGTCGCCGGCGGCGATCTGTACCCGGGCGAGGCCGAATGCGGCGCTGACGAAGCTCGGGTCGGTCGCCCACACCAGGCGGTAGTACTCAGCGGCGTTGTCCAGTTGGCCCAGCACCTCCGCACAGATCCCCAGGGCCAGCTTCGGCGCGGGCTCGCCGGGGAACGCGTCGTAGACCGCGTCGAAGGACAGCGCCGCGACCTCGTTGTCGCCGGTCACCAGGGAGGTGACACCGCGATACCAGACCACCCGCCAGTCGTCCGGGTGCTCGGCCTCCAGGGCCGCCAGTGCCCGGGCACCGGCGTCGAGTTCGCTCATCTCCAGGCGTGCGCGCAGCTCGCGCAGCCGGGTCTCCAGCGAGGCGGCGGGCACGGTCTGCAGCGCGGCGATCAGTTCGGCGGGCGCCGACGTCATCACTCCCGCGAGGAAACCGGCGTTGGGATCGTTCGCGTCGACCCGGGGGACCGGCAGGGCGAGCGAGGTCGCCCGCGCGTCGAACACCGCGAGCCGGGGGCCGACGCGGCCGGTGTACGCCCCCGAGAGGGTGCCGGGATCCGCGACCGCCGCGCGCGGGGCCGGAACGGGCGCCTGCGTCGGGGCGTACGCGAGCGCGCTGCCGCCACCCGACGTGCCGCTCCCGCTGCCCCGGACGTGGGTGTCGGGTGCGTACAGCGCACCGGCGCCCGGAGCGCTGTACGCGGTGGTGGCCGGTGGCCCCACGGCCGGTGGCCCCGCGGGCATGCCGCCCCCGGGCAGGCCGCCGACCGGCAGTGCAGCGGCCACAGCGGTCGCCACCGCACCCTGCGCAACGGGCACAGCCGCGCCGTTCCGTCGCCGCCCGAAGCGCCGGCCGCCGGCCGGAGCCGCCCGGACGCCGAGCCGTGACACCTCGTCCGTCAGCTCGGCGAACAACGCCGAGTCCGTAACCCGCAGTTCCGTACCGAAGAGCGTCGAGAGCGACGGACGCGGACGCCCCGTCTGCAGGGCCACCACCTCCCGCAGCACGCCCGTCAGCTGCTCGGCCATCTCCGTGGCCGAGGCGAACCGCCGCGCCGGATCCGGGTCCGTGGCCCGCACGAGCAGCCGGTAGAACGACTCGTACCGTCGGAACACCTCGATGTTGTCCGGGTCGGGCAGCGAGTCCACGAAGATGTTCGTGTACCCCTGGAAATCGAAGGTGAGCACCGCCAGCGTCCGTGCGACGGTGTACAGGTCGGAGGCGACGGACGGGCCGATCTCGGCCACCTCCGGTGCCTGGTAGCCGACCGTGCCGTAGATGGCCGACTCGTCGTCGTCCATCCTCCGCACCGCGCCCATGTCGATCAGCTTGAGCTGGTCCTCGGTCTGGATCGCGTTGTCGACCTTGAAGTCGCAGTACAGGAGGTTGCGGCTGTGCAGATGGCCGAGCGCCTCCAGCGCCTCGATGCCGTACGCACACGCCTGCTCGACCGGCAGCGGATCCCGCTTTCCGGCCGGTGTGCGGCGTTCGTTGGCGATCTCCTTGAGCGCCTTGCCGCCGACGTACTCCATCACGATGTAACCGTCGAGCGAACCGGTCCGCTGGTCCAGGTGCTCCACGAAGTTGTAGATGCGGACGATGTTGGAGTGCTCGATCTCCGCGAGGAAGCGCCGCTCGGAGATGGCCGCAGCCATCGCGTCCTGGTCACCGGTGTCCAGCAGGCCCTTGAGGACCACCCAGCGGTCGGAGACGGCACGGTCCACGGCGAGATAGACCCAGCCGAGCCCGCCGTGCGCCAGACAGCCCGCGACCTCGTACTGCCCGTGGACGATGTCGCCGCTCTGCAGCTTCGGCACGAAGGAGTAGGGGTGACCGCACTTGGTGCAGAATCCCTCGGTGCGGCCCGGCCGTTCGCCGCGAGCCCGGCCCACCGGGGCGCCGCAGTCGGAACGGGAGCAGAACCGCTTCCGCTCGGGGACCTCGGGGTTCTCCATGACCGCGGTCCGCGGATCGGGCCGCGGTACATCCGGAACGAGCACCAGACCGGCACCGAGCCTGCCGCGGCCGGAGACACCCGTCGAGGTGCCCGAGGAGCGCACCGACACCGAACGGGAGACCGAAGTGCCCGACAACGAGCGGGAGAGCCGCCCGGAGACCGAACGCCGCGAGGTCGACGAGCGGGACGAGGACCGCGAGGACGCGCGCGAACTCGACCGCTGCGAGGTGCTGCTGCTTCCCTTGCCGCCGCCCGCCATACCGGTGGGCGGCGAGCTCAGCATGCCCGTCGACACGACCGGCGCCAGACCGCAGGTGTCGCAGTACAGCTCACCGCCGCCCATGTCCTCGTAGCTGCCCCCGCACCCGGGGCGCCGGCACTGCGTACTCATGGGGTCTCGCTCCGGTGGCGACGCGACCGGAGCGAGGCCGCAGGTGTCGCAGTACAGCTCACCGCCGCCCATGTCCTCGTAGCTGCCCCCGCACCCGGGGCGCCGGCACTGCGTACTCATGATGTCCTCCCCTGATCGCCCCGGTCCTGTCCGTCCCGGCTGCGCGGCGTCAACAGATCCGCGGCCGCCTGCTGATAGCGCAGCACCGTCTGTTCGGCGACGCGCAGATCGCACGGCGCACTCCACAGCACCCGGCGCGCCGCGTCGTACCGCTCGATCAGCACCGGGTCCTCCGCCAGACCGTGCCGGGCAACCTTCGCCTTGTACGCGTCGAGCCTGCCCCGTAGTTCCGCACGGACCGCGAGCGGCGCCGTGACGGACGTCAGCGACTCCCGCGCGCGCAGCAGTTCGTCCTCGGCCTCCCGCTCCAGCGAGTCGAGCAGCGGCGAGAGGCGGTTCCACTGCGCGTGCCTGCGGTACTCCGACGCCGCTGCCAGCCGCTCCTGCAACGCGGTCGCCGGACCGCTGACCGCGGGTACCTCCGAGGCGGCGATCTTTGCCAGTACCTCGCCGCGCGCCGAACGTGCCTCGGCGAGCGTGCGGTCCGCGCGCGACAGCACGTCACGCAGCCGGACGAGGCGCTGCTCGGCGTCCTGACGCACCGCGAGCACCGCCTCGATCTCCCGCCGCACGTCCTCCAGGGCGCGGGCCGCCCGGTCGTAGCGCAGGGTGTCGGGGCGCCCGCCTCCGGGCGCCGCGCTGCCGGGACCCGGCAGCCAGAACGCCAGCGGATCGGAGATCACCTGCACCCGAAGTGTGGTGAGCTCCTCAGTGATCGACTCCAGGTCGTCGCCCGCCGGATGCTCCCCGGGCCGCACACCGACGGAGTGCGCCAGCGAGCGGGTGCGGCGCAGCTCGGCGGCGAGCAGGTCTATCCGGGCGGGCAGCGCCGACCATACGGAGTCCGAGGCGACGACCATGTCCAGCGAGCGCGCGTACAGATCGTTCATCCGGGCGACGAGTTCCTCCAGCGTGAACCGCTCGGAGAGCCTGGCCGGGCCCGTGAGTCCGGGCTCGGGGCTGACCGCCGCCGGGTTCGCCACGGTCACACCGTCGCCGCGCAGCAGCTCGGTGAGGGCCACCAGGTCGTCCTTGCTGGGGTAGCGGCGCCTGGACCGGATCCCGCGGGCCGCGCGGAGCGCCCCCGCATAGGCGTCGAAGTACCCCCACAGCAGGGTGATGGACTGCTCGGTGGAGGCCCAGCGTTCCTTGGTGGCACCGGTCAGATCGGCGCCCTCCAGGAG
The DNA here is from genome assembly GCF_042736635.1 of Streptomyces sp. NPDC060035. Taxonomy (NCBI): domain Bacteria; kingdom Bacillati; phylum Actinomycetota; class Actinomycetes; order Kitasatosporales; family Streptomycetaceae; genus Streptomyces; species Streptomyces sp. NPDC060035. Next base: position 57,132 of record NZ_JBHWVO010000003.1, on the reverse strand, counting down.
CCGGCGGCCGGCATGGTCCTGCAGGGCGAGGAGCGAGGTCTCGATCGCCTCGTGCTCCGCACCGAGCCGGGCCAGCGCACGGTCCGCCTCGTCCCGGTCCATGACCGGGCCGGGGGGCCTCCCCGCGAAGCCGGGGAAGGATCCCGCGACGCTCATCGATCACCTCTCCGCTCTTCTGCCGGGCCGGGGCCCGGCGGGTTCAGTTGGTCCGGTACTTGGGCGCCGGCGGCGCCGTGATCCCGGGCAGTCCGGTCGCCAGCCACTTGCGGTACGACACCATCCAGGGGCTGTCGGCACCGCCCTGGCGGTAGTCGTGCAGCACCTGGTTGACCCGGGCCACGAGATCGTCGGCTCCGAGCTTCGCCGCGACGCCGTAGTACTCGGTGGTGAACGGCTTGTCGCCCTTGAGCTCCACTGCCGGGTCCTGAGCGGCCTGGCCGGCCGCCAGCGCGTTGTCCGTGACCACTGCGTCCACCTCGCCGAGCTGCAGCCGCACCAGGCAGTCCAGCTGGTTGGGGACGGTCAGCTGGTCCAGGTCCTGCTCGGTGCCGTCGTTCTCGTCCCGGAAGGTCGCACCGTACGACTCCTTCTCCAGCGCCTCGTACGCGGTGGAGCCCTCGGCGGTGCAGACCCGCTTGCCCGCGAGCGACTTGTCGTACCCCGTGATCTCCGATTCCTTGGGGGCCAGCACCTGCTGACCGGCCTGGAAATAGGCGGTGGAGAACGAGACCTGCTCGAGGCGCTTGCAGTTGATCGTCATCGTCCGTACGACGACGTCGACCCTGTCGTGTTCCAGGGCGGCGATGCGCTGGTTGGTGGGTATGGCGCGGAAGATCACCGCGTCGGGGTCGCCGAGGATGTTCTTCGCGATGGCCCGCACCAGATCGATGTCGAAGCCTTCGAGCGTGCTGGTCTCCGCCTCCGGGTTGCGGTAGCCCCAGCGGAAGCTGTTCTGGTCGACACCCGCGATCAGCTTTCCGCGCTCCTGGATCTTCTTGATGCTCGGACCGTCCGCGCTCGACCGCTGCAGGCTCGCCTCCGGATCCGTGCACGCGTCGGCCTCGGAGGCCACGGCCGACGTCGCGCTCTGCCCCGTGCTCTCCTTGCCCGAGGAGCCCCCGCCGTGCGTCAGCGGAAGCAGAGTGAGTGAGGCAGTGATGGCACAGGCCACCGCCATGCCTGTCACACCCCCCCAGCCACGCAGCCTGCCGCAGGCGGCCCAGACCTTGGCCCTGGTCATCGCTCCCCCTCTCACCGGTACTCCGAGAGCCTGCGGTTGACCCCGGCAATCGCCGCTACCGCACCCACTACGGCGAGGACGGCTGCCCCGATCGGCATCCCGCCCAGCGCCCCGCGCCCGTCCTTCGCCGCCGCGGTGAACTCGCCCTGTTCATGGGTGAGCGCCTTCTGCAGCGCCCGGTCCACCTGCTCGAAGCACTCGCCCGTGGAGCCCTTCGAACCGATGATCTGCTCCAAGGCACCTTCGTAGTCGCCCTGGTCGTCCGTCGCACGGGCCTTCTTGTGGCGGTCCTGCCACTCGGACACGCTGGTGATGGCCTTCGCCACCGGCTCGCTCCCCCGGAGGTCATCGGCGAGCTTCTCGGCGCTCCTGAGCTGTGCGCCGAGGGACTTCATGCCCGTGCTGTAGTCGGTCTCGTACTTGTCCTGCTCGCCGTCCGCGGTCAGCACCGCGCCACGGGCCACCAGGGTGAGGTTCTCATTGGCGCGCGCCTTCAGCGAGTTGATCCGCGCGTTGTTGAGGACATCGAGTGACTCCTGCCCGTGGGCCATCGCCTCACGCAGTTCGGCCCGCGCCACCGTGTGTCCCACGGCCAGCCACAGCAGCACCGCCGCCGCCGCGGCCGTCGCCGCGAGCAGCCCGTGGTTGAAGACACGGTTCGTCCTGCGGTGGTTGCGCCGCTGCATCCACACCAGCGCGGACAGTGCCACGATCCCGGCACCCAGGGAGAAGAACGGCCACTGCCGGGCATCGGTCGAGTCGGTGCCGAGCCGGCCGGTCTCCGCCGCGTACAACCGCTCGGCTGCCGGGAGGAGTTCGTTCGTCATCTTCTGGTTCGCGTACCGGAGATAGGCGCCGCCGAGAGGCAGTCCCTGGCGGTTGTTGGCGCGGGCGCGCTCGACCAGGCCCGTGTACTCGGGAAGCAGTTCGTTGAGCGTGGTGATCTCGTGCCACGACGATGACGACGCATCGGTGCTCGCCGCGGCCTTCACCAGGAGCCGGGAGGCCTCACTGATGTCCTTCTCGTACTGCTCGTGGACGTCCCTGGGCTCCTGCGCACCCGCGAGGAAGCCGCTCGCCGCCATCGTGTCCGCGTCGGCCAGCGACCGGTAGATGCTCGCCGCGTCCGCGCTGAGCGGCTGACTGCGGGTCACCACGTCGTCGGCGGCCGAGGCCCGCCCGGAGATCTCCAGGGCCGTGACCACCCCGAACGCCACGACCAGCAGCGCCAGTACGGCACCGATGATCTGCAGCCTGCCCGGTTCGGTCGTCGCCGCGGCCCGTAGCCGCTCGGCGGCCACCGCCCCGGCACCACGACGCTGCGCGGGTACGGTCGTGGGCGCGGCCGCCGAATCCGGCGCGCGCTCCTGCGAGTCCCCGTTCGGCGGGTATGTCACTTGACCTCCCCCTCGGTCACTGGCGGTGGCCCTGCCCCCCGGCCGATCGGAGGACTGGTACCCGGCCAGAAGTATGGCCGCAGGGAACGGCATCCACCAGGAATGCCTGGATCCCGCGTCGATCCCCGTAGTCGATCAGGAGCATTCGATCAGGACGGACGCGGCCGATCAAGACAAGCCCCCCGCGCAATTCCCGATGGATCCCCCGAAGCGGATCGATCTCCCCACCATGAACACGTTCGGGACATCTGATCGGTTCCCGTGCGGAGGGGGCGTCTCGCGGCGCCGGAGCCTCGAGACGCCCCCTCCGGTGCGACCGTGTGTCAGTTGTAGTGCGTGCGCAGCCTGCTGTGCACCTCCGGCGCCGCCCCGATGCGGTCCAGACCCAGCAGACCGGCCCCCAGCACCGGGGGCTGCGAGACCACCCGGACCACCGCCTTCGGGGCGCGGTCGGCCAGGAGTCCGGCGATCCGGTCGTCCAGCCGTGTGTGCCGAGCGGCGAGCACACTGCCGCCCAGCACCACCGGTACCTTCTCGTCCAGCAGTTCCAGACGGCCCAGCGCGACCGACGCCAGGGCGACGACCTCATCGGCCAGCCGGTCCACCAGGGCACGCGCCACCGGATCCCCGGCCGCGCTCGTGGTGAACAGCACCGGGGTCAGCTCATGCCGGCGCTCGTACGCGATCCGCCCCCGGTGCAGTGCCTCGATCAGCTCGTACATCGAGCCGAACCCGAAGTGTCCCGGCAGCGTACGGACCAGCTCCGTCGGCTCACCCCGGCCGTCCTCGGCCCGGGACGCGAACCACATGGCCTCCTCGGCGAGCCCCGAACCGCCGCCCCAGTCACCGGATATCCGGCCGATGGCGGGGAAGCGCGCGGTACGCCCGTCGGGCACCATGCCCACGCAGTTGATCCCGGCGCCGCAGACGACGGCCACACCGCGCGGCTCGTCGACCCCGGCCCGCAGGACCGCGAAGGTGTCGTTGCGCACCTCCACCGTGGCGCCCCACGCACGCTCCACCAGAGCCTGCGTGAGCTCCTCCTCCTCCACCGGGAGGTCGGCGTTGGCCAGACACGCCGACACGTGCCCGATGCTCCCGACGCGCTCGCCGGCCGTCTCCAGCGCCTGGCCGAGCACCGAGGCCAGCACGTCCACCGCGGCCTCCACACCGACCGCCGACGGCTGGAAGCCTCCTCCGCGGGCCGTGGACAGGACCGTGCCGTCCTCGCCGATCAGTGCCACATCGGTCTTGCTGTTCCCCGCATCGATGGCGACGACCGAAGCATTCACGCCCACGCGAGGTGCTCCCGGTTGTGCGCGATCAGCCGGTCGGTGAGCGCCTCGGCGTACTCGTACTGGCCGATGAGCGGGTGCGAGAGCAAGGCCTTGAAGACGCGGTCCCGGCCGCCCCGGAGCGCGGCTTCCAGGGCGAGGTCCTCGTACGCCGTCACATTGGCGATCAGTCCCGCGTAGAGCGGGTCGAGCGCCGGGACCGCGAGCGGCGTGGCACCCGTGCCGTCGACCCGGGCCTGCACCTCGATCACGGCGTCGTCCGGCAGGAACGGCAGTGTCCCGTTGTTGTACGTGTTGACCACCTGCACCGCGGAGCCGCCCCCGCCGAGCAGGGCGGCCGCCAGGTCCACGGCCGCCTCCGAGTAGAAGGCGCCGCCACGCTTGCCGAGCAGCGCCGGCTTCTCGTCCAGCGCCGGGTCGCCGTACATGGCCAGGAGTTCCTTCTCCATCGCGGCGACCTCGGCCGCCCGCGACGGCTTCGTGCCGAGCTCACGGACGACCTCGTCGTGCGCGTAGAAGTACCGCAGGTAGTACGAGGGGACGACACCGAGCCGGTCGACGATCTGCCGGGGCATGCGCAGGTCGTCGGCGATCGCGTCGCCGTGCTCGGCGAGCAGCTTCGGCAGGACGTTCTCGCCGTCCGGACCGCCGAGCCGGACCCCGAGCTCCCACGACAGGTGGTTGAGCCCGACATGGTCCAGGTGCACCTCGGCGGGGGTGACGTCGAGCAGAGCTGCGAACTTCCGCTGGAAGCCGATCGCCACGTTGCACAGGCCGACGGCCTTGTGCCCGGCCTGCAGGAGCGCCCTGGTCACGATGCCGACGGGGTTGGTGAAGTCGATGATCCAGGCGTCGGGATTCGTGCGTCGGACCCGCTCGGCGATGTCGAGCACGACCGGCACCGTACGAAGTGCCTTGGCAAGGCCGCCGGCCCCGGTGGTCTCCTGGCCGACGCAGCCGCACTCCAGCGGCCACGTCTCGTCCTGGCCGCGGGCGGCCTGTCCGCCGACGCGCAGCTGGAGCAGGACCGCGTCGGCGCCCTCCACCCCGGCGTCCAGGTCGGACGTGGTGGTGATCCGTCCGGCGTGGGCCTGCTTGGCGAAGATCCGCCGGGCCAGGCCGCCGACGAGCTCCAGCCGGTCGGCCGCCGGGTCGACGAGCACCAGCTCCTCGACCGGCAGGGTGTCCCGCAACCGTGCGAAACCGTCGATCAGTTCAGGCGTGTAGGTGGACCCGCCACCCACTACTGCGAGCTTCATCAATCAGCCCTTTACTCCGGTCAGTGTGACGCCCTCGACGAATGCCTTCTGGGCGAAGAAGAAGACGGCGATCACGGGGGCCATGACCAGAACGGTCGCGGCCATGGTCAGGTTCCAGTCGGTGTGGTGTGCGCCCTTGAAGGATTCCAGGCCGTAACTGAGTGTCCAGGCCGCCGGGTTCTCGGAGGCGTAGATCTGCGGTCCGAAGTAGTCGTTCCAGGCGGCGAAGAACTGGAACAGGGCGATCGCCGCGATGCCGGGCTTCGCCATCGGCAGGACGACCCTGATCAGCGTGCGGAATTCGCCGCATCCGTCGACCTTCGCCGCGTCCAGGTACTCGTCCGGGATGGTGAGGAGGAACTGGCGCAGCAGGAAGATGGAGAACGCGTCGCCGAAGGCCATCGGGATGATCAGCGGCCAGAGCGTCCCGGACAGGTCCAGCTGCTTCGCCCAGAACAGGTACATCGGGATGATGACGACCTGCGGCGGCAGCATCATCATCGAGATGACGAGCATCAGCGAGAGCTTGCGGCCCCGGAAGCGGAATTTCGCCAGCGCGTACGCGACGGGCACCGAGGACACGACGGTCAGGACGGTGCCCACCCCCGCGTACAGCAGGGTGTTGCGCCACCAGGTGAGAAAGCCGGGGGTGTCGAAGACCCGCTGGTAGTTGTCCCATTCCCAGGTGTTGGGGGTGAGGTCCCGGGTCAGCGCCTGCTGGTCGCTCATCAGCGACGTCAGGACGACGAAGACGAACGGGAGCACGAAGAACAGGGCGGCCGCGATGCCCAGCGAGTGGACGGCTGTCCAGTGCAGCAGGGCCTTGCGGCGAGCGGCGTGCAGAGCGGGCGTGGAGGTGTCGGCGGCCGGCACCGGGCGGGGCGTGTCGAGGAGTTGGGTCATGGCTCAGTCACCGGCCTGGATCAGGTTGTTGCGGCCCCGCATCAGCAGTGCGGTGAAGGTCATGGCCAGGGCGAACAGGACGAGGGCGACGACACAGGCGGAGCCGTAGTCGAAGCGCTGGAAGCCGAGGTTGTAGACGAGCTGGGGAAGCGTCAGAGTCGACTTGTCCGGGTAGCCCGGTTCGAACTGCTGCCCGGATCCGCCGATCACACCCGAGGCGACCTTCCCCGCCACCAGCGGCTGCGTGTAGTACTGCATCGCCTGGATCACCCCGGTCACCACGGCGAACAGCACGATCGGCGAGATGTTCGGCAGCGTGACGAAGCGGAATCTCTGCCAGGCGGACGCGCCGTCCAGCTCGGCCGCCTCGTACTGCTCCTTCGGCACGTCGAGCAGTGCGGCCATGAAGATCACCATCAGGTCGCCGATGCCCCACACCGCGAGCATCGTGAGCGCCGGCTTCGAGAAGGTGGCGTCGTTGAACCAGCCCGGTGTCGGCAGACCCAGATCGCCGAGGAGCGAATTGACGGGCCCCGTCCCCGGGTTGAGCAGGAAGACGAAGGCCAATGTCGCAGCGACCGGCGGTGCCAGGTAGGGCAGGTAGAAGAAGGTGCGGAAGAGCCCCGTCCCCGTCCTGATCTTCGTGATCAGCATGCCGATCCCGAGGCCGAACACGACCCGGCAGGTGACCATGACGAGTACCAGCCAGAGCGTGTTGCGCAGCGACGGCCAGAACATCGGGTAGTCGCTGAAGACGTACGTCCAGTTCGTCAGCCCGTTGAAGGACGGCACCCCGAAGCCGTCGTACTTCATGAACGAGAAGTACACGGTCGAGACCATCGGGTACGCGAAGAAGACGGTGAACCCGATCAGCCACGGCGACATGAAGGCAGCCGTCCGCAGCGCCGACCTGCGGTGCTTGGAGCGGAGTGTGTGCGTGGTCATCGGGGTCTACTTCGCCTTGGCGATGTCGGTGTCGATCTGCGCGGCGGTCTTCTCCAGACCGGCCTTCAGGTCCTTCACCGCCCCCTTCTCGTACTGGAAGCCGAAGTCCTGGATGGTCTGCTGGTACGTCGACCCGTTGACCGCCCCGTCGGGGGTGCTGGACTTCGGGTGCTGGGCGATGTCCAGGAAGGTCTTGAACCGGGGGTCGAACTTCAGGTCCGGGGACTTCAGCGCCGCGAAGGTGGAGGGCACGTTGTGGATGCCGTTCGCGAAGTCGACCACGGCCTGCGTGTCGCTCGTCATGAACTTCACGAGCTCCCAGGCCGCGTTCTGCTTCTTGCTGGCCGGGGCGATGCCCATGATCGTGCCGGCCAGGAAGCCCTTGCCGTAGCTGTCGGCCTCGTCGTCGGCCACCGGCATCGGCGCCACACCGATCTCGAAGGGCACCTCGGCGTCCGTGGCCATCCCCAGCCGCCACTCGCCGTCCAGCTGCATCGCGACCTGGCCGGTGTGGAACGGGTGCTTGGCGCCCCACTCGTCACCGAAGGTGCCGCGGTACTTCTCCAGCTTCCCGTAACCGCCGAGGTCCTCGACCAGCTTCTTCTGGTACGTGAACATCTTGGCGAAGGCCGGGTCCTTGGCGATGTTGGACTTGCCGTCGGCGTCGAAGTACGTGTGGTCCCACGAGGGCTGGTAGTGCTCGGCAACCGTCTCGTAGCCGTGGTAGGTCGGCATGAAGCCGAGCTGCTCGTAGCTGTCGCCCTTGGTGACCGTCAGCTTCTTCGCGACCGAGGCCAGCTCGGACATGGTCTTCGGCGGTGCGGTGACACCGGCCTTCTCGAAGGCGTCCTTGTTGTAGTAGAGGCCGTAGGCGTCCGCGAGCAGCGGCAGGGCGCAGCGCTTGCCCTCGAACTGGGTGTAGTCGAGCAGGACCTTGGGGAAGGTCTTCTCCAGGTCCAGCTTCGACTTCTCTATGAAGGGCTTCAGATCGGCGAAGGCACCGGACGAGCAGAACTTGCCGACGTTGGAGGTGGTGAACGACGACACCACGTCGGGGCCGTTCGAACTCCCCGTGCGCAGCGACTGGTTGAGCTTGTCGTCATTGATGTTGCCGACGACGTCGACCTTGATGTTCGGGTGGGTCTTCTCGAACCGGTCGACGTTGTCCTGCACGGCCTTCACCTCGGAGGGCGCGCTCCAGCCGTGCCAGAAATTGATCGTGGTCCTCGCGTTCGGGTCGTCGTCGGCACCGGACTCGGCCTGGCCCGTACAGGCGGTGGCGAGGACCGAGATAGCGGCGACGGCGACAGCTGCGGTGGTGGTCAGTCGGCTTCTGCGCATGGCAAAGCTCCCAGTGACAGGTGGAAGAGGAGAAGGCAGGAGGGGGACGGGGGTCAGCGAGAGGTGTCGAACACTTCGTCGCGGGTGTCCGCGAGGGCCCGTTCCAGGGCACCCCGCAGGACCGGATGCCGGCTGATCCCGCCGAGTGCGAGACGGGGCCGGGACGCCGCGAGCTCGGCGAGCTCGGACTGGATCAGGGAGCGCAGCAGCTCGCCGCCCGAGGCGATCAGCTCGCCGGAGAGCACGATCAGGCCGGGGTCGAGCACGGCGGTGACGGACGCGAGACCGGTGGCGAGCCGCTGGGCGTACTGCCGCAGCAGCTCGGTCAGTGCCGGGTCCTGTTCGTACGCGGCGGCGGCCCGGGCGAGCAGCCCGGCCGCGACCTCCGCGTACGGCTGGTGCGGGGTGTCGATGCCGAGCGAGGTGGCGAGCCGGGGGACCGCCTGGGCACCGGCCAGCTCCTGGAAGCCGCCGGCGTTGGCCTTCACGACCTGGCGTACGAGGGGGGTGCCCGGCACCGGCAGGAACCCGACCTCGCCCGCACCGCCGGTGAAGCCGCGGTGCAGCCGGCCGTTGATGACGAGGGCGGCGCCGAGGCCCTCCTCGTTCCACAGCAGGACGAAATCCTCGTGTCCCCGGGCCGCTCCGAGCCGCTGCTCGGCCACCGCGACCAGGTTCACGTCGTTCTCGTACTCCACCGGCATGGGCAGGGACGCGGCCAGCTCGTCCAGCAGCGTGGGGGAGTGCCAGCCGGGCAGGTGCGAGGCGTAGCGGAGCCGTCCCGTACCGGGATCGAAGGCGCCCGGGGTGCCGATGACGACACGGTGGACATCGGCGCGGGCGAGCCCGGCCTCCTTGACCGCGCCGTCCAGGGCGTCCGTCACCTGCCGCACCACGCTGTCGGTGCGCCGCCCCGGGGTGCCCAGCTCGTACTCACCGACTGTCCGGCCGGTCACATCGGCGACCGCCGCGACGATCCGATGCGCGGTCACATCGAGCCCGGCCACGTGCGCGGCCCGCGCGTTCACCGCGTACAGCTGTGCGCTGGGGCCCGGCCGCCCCTCGCTCGTACCGGTGGCCACGACGAGTCCGGCCGCCTCCAGCCGGGCGAGGAGCTGGGACGCGGTGGGCTTGGACAGGCCCGTCAGCTTCCCGATCCTCGTACGGGAGAGGGGGCCGTGCTCCAGCAGCAGGTCCAGGGCGGCCCGGTCGTTCATGGCGCGAAGGACGCGCGGTGTACCCGGCGTGCCCGGAGTGGTTCCCGCCATGACGGATGCACCTGCCTCTGTTAGGAAAGTTTCCTATTCGGTGGGAGGAACGTATGGCGCACGTCACCGGCACGTCAATGGTGTCCACCCTTGCGGCAATCAAAGCGTTACCTGAAGCCGGGCGGACAGCGAAGGGGCGCCGCGCGCAGTCCGCGCGGCGCCCCTTCGCCCGTACCCGGGCCGGTGCTACTTCGTCAGGTTCGGAGGCGGTATCGGGTTGGTGGCGAGCGACTGCGGCGAGGTCGCCGACGCGTACGCCGACGGGGCGGACACGCCTGCCGTCAGGTCCGGGGCGGACTCCCCCTCCGACTGGAGGGGGACGGCGCCGACCATGCGGATGCCGGCCGAGTCGAGCGCCTGCTTGATCCGCCAGCGCAGCTCGCGCTCCACGCCCAGCGACTTGCCCGGCATCGTCTTCGCCGTGACCCGGACGGTCATCGAGTCGAGCAGGACCGCGTCCAGGCCGAGGACCTCCACCGGGCCCCACAGGCGCTCCGACCACGGCTCTTCCTTGGTCATGGAGTCGGCGGCCTCGGCGATCGCCTTACGGACCCGGTCCAGGTCCTCGGTCGGGCGGACCGTGACATCGACACCGGCCGTGGACCAGCCCTGGCTGAGGTTGCCGATCCGCTTCACCTCGCCGTTGCGGACGTACCAGATCTCGCCGTTGTCGCCGCGCAGCTTGGTGACGCGCAGACCCACCTCGATGACCTCGCCGGAGGCGACACCCGCATCGATCTGGTCGCCGACCCCGTACTGGTCCTCAAGGATCATGAAGACGCCGGACAGGAAGTCGGTGACGAGGTTGCGGGCGCCGAAGCCCAGGGCCACACCTGCGACGCCTGCGGAGGCCAGCAAGGGGGCCAGATTGATCTGGAACGCGCCCAGGATCATCAGGGCAGCAGTGCCAAGGATCAGGAACGACGTAACCGAACGGAGTACGGAACCGATGGCCTCCGAGCGCTGACGGCGGCGTTCCGCGTTGACCAGCAGGCCGCCGAGGGCGGTGCCTTCCACCGCCTGGGCGCTGCGGTTCATCCGGTCGATGAGATTGGTCAGGGCCCGCCGGATCACGTACCGCAGTACGAGCGCGATCGCCGCGATGAGCACGATGCGCAGACCGGTGTTGAGCCAGGTGGACCAGTTCTCCTCGACCCATCCGGCGGCGTTCCCGGCCCGTTCGGCGGCTTCGTCCAGCGAGCCGGCCGGCGCTGGTGACGGGGCTGCGGCCAGGAGGGCGGACAGGAACACGGCGGGGACCTCCAGGTGGGGCGACAGCAGACCAACCACAGTAACGAAGCCGGGGGAGTGGTTCGTTGCCGCTGGAAGGGGAGAGACACGTCTCACCCGGGGATACAGAGGGTGTGGCCGATCGCACAGTGCGACCGGCTGCCGTGGTGAAGCGCCTGTTCCGCTGCTTCCCGGCGGTGCGTCCGGCCGGGAGTGAGAAAAATCCCTCCGGCCCGTTACCCGGACGTGGTGGCGCTTCGACCAGGCATGAGGAGAGACTGAGATCGGATCGTCCCGGCGCGAGCCACGCGCCGCCGGCGTACAAGGAGGCATCCACCGTGCCGCATGTCCTGGTTCTCAATGCGTCGTACGAGCCGCTCGGCGTCGTACCGCTCCGCCGCGCGCTCGTCCTCGTCCTCGAGAACAAGGCCATCTGCCTCGAGGAGTCCGGCGCCTTCATGCACAGTGCCACCCGTGCTGTGCCGGCGCCCAGCGTCGTCCGCCTCAAGCGGTTCGTACGGGTCCCCTACAGGGGGCCCGTTCCACTGACCCGCCGGGCGCTCTTCGCCAGGGACGGCGGGCGCTGTATGTACTGCGGTGCCGCCGCGACCAGCGTCGACCACGTCATTCCGCGCAGCCGCGGCGGACAGCACGCATGGGACAACGTGGTGGCAGCCTGCCGCCGCTGCAACCATGTCAAGGCCGACCGTCATCTGCCCGAGCTCGGCTGGCGGCTGCGCCATCAGCCCGCCCCGCCCAGCGGTCTGGCCTGGCGGATCATCGGGACAGGACACCGCGATCCGCGCTGGCTGCCGTACTTGCAACCGTTCGGCGCGGACGACGTGATGGCCCGGATCGATGGCGTTTCCGCCTGAGAACCCGGGCCTCTGTCGTCCCGGGACAAGGCTCCCGGGCTCGCCACGGGCCCCGCGGTGCTACTCGGCGACGGCGTAGGCCTCCACCGACCAGAGCGAGTAGCCGTACTGCGTGGCCCGCCCGTCGCCCTGCACCCTGATGAAGCGGGTGTCCTTCGCGTCCATCCGGACCGATTCGCGCCCGCCCCCGCCCTCCCGCACGGTCGCCGCCGTACGCCAGGTACGGCCGTCCGCGGAGACCTGGACGCGATAGCGGGAGGCGTACGCGTCCTGCCAGTGCAGCACCACCTGGCCCAGCCTGACGGGCCGGGGCAGTTCGGTCTGCCACCAGGCGCCGTCCTCGACGGGCGAGGACCAGCGCGTCCCGGGATCGCCGTCCGAGGCCGCGGCGGCCGGGAAGTCCGGAGTCTCGTCGCCGGACGAGGACGCCGTGGCCGTACGCGCCAGATCGGGGCCCCCGGTGCGCGGGTAGGCCCGCACGGTCAGCGTGCTCTCCTCGCCGCCGAAGCTCAGCGGCACCTCGTACTCGCCGGCCGGAGTGTCCGCCGGGACGGTGATGTCCACCGGGACATCCGTACGGGACCCGCGCGGCACCGTCGTCTGCTTCGGCACCGTCACCTTGATGCCCTTGGGCGCCTTCGCGGTCAGGGAACCCCTTACCTCGGCGGGGCGCCGGCCGGCCAGCCGCGCCTCGACACGCTGCGTACCGCCTCCGATCACGGCATCCGTCTCGCCGCGTACGAGGTCGAGCCGGGCCGCCGGCTCGTCACCGAACCACGGCACCAGCGCACGCACCGCCGCGGAGCTGCGGCCCGCACCGGTGACGACCGAGGGCGCGCCCGTGACACCCGGTGCCGACGGCCGGGTGAGGAAGGGGCGGGCAGCCGGGACGGTGACCCGGAGCGCGTCCGCACGCAGGTCCTTCACCGACATATGCGTCCAGCCGGCCGTCGACAGCGGGCCGAGGCCGCGCCAGCCCTCGCCCGGCACATGGGCCTCCAGGACCGCGTCCGCGGCCCCGCTGCCCGGCTCGGCCATCGTGGTGACGGCCTGGACCGGGCGGGCACGGTCCAGGCGGACCGTATAGCTGTTCGTGTCCCGGCTCACCGTGCCCGCATCGCGGTCGGTGCCGTTCCAGCCGTCGGACTCCTTGCGGACCCGGTCCAGGAACGGGCCGAGCACGCCCTTGCCGACCGTCGCGCCGCTCGCCTCTATCTCCTTGCGCAGCGGCTCCAGCGCCAGCTGGGCCTTCCAGGCGGCCGCTCCGTCGCCGCGCGTCTGCGCCTGGAGGAGATCGACGGCGAGCTCGCCCGCGCGGCCGTACCGGGCCAGCTGCTCGGTCCACGGCCGCACCTCGTTGTCCAGCCGCCCGTCCGCCGGGGTCTTCAGCTGCTGCGGGGCCCGGCGCATCACGGAGAACGCCGCCCGCAGGTCACGCGCCGCGTCGTCACGGGCCGTCGCGTTCGCCGTCGCGCGGGACGTCCAGAACGCGGCGAACAGCGGTTGCAGATAGGCGGACTCGTCGCCCCCGAGCACCGACGTGGCGCTGTTGCCGGCCAGCGCACGCAGCGCCGCCCGGGTATCGGCGTCGCCGCCCGCCAGGTCGTCTATCGCCGCCTGCCAGGACTCCTGCGGCCGGTACCCCTTCGGGTTCCAGGCGAAGTCCGCGGCCGTGAAGAGCGGAATGCGGGAAGCCGACGACTGCTCCATCGCGTTGGCCAGCAGCGCCGCCGAGCCGATGGCCACGGCCGGGTCCCGGCCGGTGTACGGACCGAGGAAGATCCGGTCCTGTGCGTAGTCGTTGACCGGGTAGTTGTCCATGGTGACCAGCGGATGGCGGAAGGTGGCCCGCGCACCGGCCAGCTCACGCCCGGTGATGGTCTTCGGTACGACGCCGACGCCGGTCCAGGCCACCTGCACCCGGTCGTCCAGCTCGGCGGCGAGCGCGGTGCGGTAGTCGGTGGCACCGTCCTGGTAGTACTCGGTCGGCATCACCGACAGCGGCTCCGCGCCCGGGTGGCGCTCCGCCAGATGCCGGGCGACCGCGCTCGCGACCCGGGCCTGGGCCCTGGCCGCCGCCTCGGGGCCGCTGCCGAACGTCTGCGCGTCCTTGTCGCAGTGCCACTCGCTGTAGCTCACGTCCTGGAACTGCAGCTGGAAGACCCGGACGCCCAGCGCCCACATCGCGTCGATCTTCCGCGTCAGCGCCTTGACGTCCGCGTCGGACGCCATGCACATCGCCTGTCCGGGAGAGACGGCCCAGCCGAGCGTCACGTGCTCGGTGCCCGCCTTCTCGGCCAGAGCCCGGAAATCGGCTCGCCGCTCGGCCGGATACGGGTCGCGCCAGCGGGCCTGCCGGTAGGGGTCGTCGCCGGCCGCGTAGAGGTAGCGGTTCTGCTTCGTACGCCCCATGAAGCCGATCTGGGCGAGCCGCTCCTCGCGGGTCCACGGCTGTCCGTAGAACCCCTCGGCCATGCCGCGCACGGCGGTGCCCGGCCAGTCGCGGACCACGGCGCCGGCGACGGTGCCGTTGCTGATGAGCTGGCGCAGGGTCTGGACGCCGTGGAAGAGGCCGTCCTCGCCGATGCCGTCCAGGGCGACGGTGGACCGGCCCTGGAACAGGCCCACGGCGATCCGGTAGCCGCCGGACGGAAGGTCGGCGCGCTCGGGTGCGCGGAGGGCCCGCAGCGCCTGACCGGCGCCCGTACCGCCCATCCTGATCACCGGGCCGCGGCCCGGCAAGGCGTCGTGCACGGTCCGTACCCCGGCGTCGCCCAGGACCGCCCTGAGCTCGGCCACGGCATGGCGGTCGGCATCCGTGTCGGCGAGGAGGGTGACCTCCGTGCCGAGGGGTACGGCCTGCCCGGACGCCTTGATCGCCTGGGGCCGCGGCCAGACGGAGGGCAGCTGCGTTCCGTCGGCGCGGTCGGGCGTGGTCGCGGCGGGTGTGCCGGGGACGACGGGGGCCGCGACCGCTGCCGGTGCGACCGAGCCGAGCAGTCCGCCGATCACGGCGACGGCGACGGCCGTCGCACGCCTTCTGCGCCCGAGCTGCACGCCGTTCTCCCTTCGTCCTGCCAGTGGGCTCCGAGCCCACCACCCGGGCGCGAGGGTGTCAATGCGCGTGGCTGTTGTGACGGATATGCCCGATGTGTCGCACGATGTGGTTCGTGTGCGCGACCGGGCAGGCAGCGAGTGGCCGAAAACCACCCATACCCGACGTGCACGGGAACGGTTTGTGACCCACGGCACGTTGGGCTCGTTGTCATAACGCCTGTGTCACGCCTACGCCTGCTCCCGTGCCCGCTGGGTAGGCCTGCTGTGTCCTGTTGTCCACGGCCAGGAGGCCACCGTGCCCGCTTCCGCGCAGCTTCTGCTCTCCGCCCTTTCCAAACAGGTACCGAGCCCCACGGGTCCTGACCCGCTGACCAGTGATCCGCTGACCAGTGAACCGCCCCTGACCGATGTCGCGCCCCTCATGATCAGCGAGCTGCCGCTCGCCGACGTCTCCCACCTCACGGGCGAGCACGGGTTCGCCGACGCCGCCCCGCTGACCAGCGAGCCTCCGCTCGCCGATGCCACCCCACTCACGAGCGAGCCACCGCTCGCCGTCGTCGCCCCTCTGACCAGCGAGCCGACAGCACCCGGCACCGCGGGGGGCATGGAGTCCCCAGGAGTCTGAATGGGCTTGTTCCGGCTCGCCGCACTGCACGGCGTCGCCACCTCCTTCTCCCCGTCCACGGATGTCACGGTGTCCGTCCCCGACGACACGGTCAAGGCCGTGCTCGCCGCGCTGGGCGTGGACGCCGCCACCCCCGCGGAGGTGGGGAGATCGCTCGCCGCCGCCGAATCGGCAGCGGCCTCCCGCCTGCTCCCGCCGACGGTGGTGACCTGGGCCGGAGAGCCGCTGCCGCCCGCCCTGACCGCCCTGCCGCCCGGCGCGACACTTTCAGTCGAGCCCGAGAACGAGCCGGGAAGCACCGAGGCGCCGACACCGTTGCGGATGCAGGTCCCGATGGCCGGCGCGACACCCCCGGCCGGGAGTGCGCCGCGCACACCCTCCTGGTGGAACGAACCGCCCCTGGGCGTCCACCGGCTGACCGTCCGTGCCCCGGACCACCGCTACGCCACGGCCACGCTCGTCGTCGCACCGGACCGCGTACCCCAGCCACCCGCCCGCACGCACGGTTTCCTCGTCCAGCTCTACTCGCTGCTCTCCGCCCGCTCCTGGGGCATGGGCGACCTGGGGGACCTGGCCGACCTCGCCGCCTGGTCCGGACGGACCCTGCAGGCCGGCTTCGTCCAGGTCAACCCGCTGCACGCCGCCGTGCCCGGCAGGCCCACCGACCCGTCCCCCTACCGCCCCTCATCGCGGCGCTTCCCCGACCCCGTACATCTGCACATCGAGTCGGTCCCGGAGTACGGGCACGTATCCGACAGGGCCGCGCTGGACGACCTGCGCCAGGACGCCGCGTCACTCGGCGAGGCCGTCCTGAACAAGGGGGCGCTGATCGACCGGGACGCCGTCTGGGAGCTCAAGAAGCAGGCCCTGGAGCTCATCGCCCAGGTCCCGCTGACCCCCGGCCGCCGTGCCGCCTACTGCGACTTCCTGGCCGGGCAGGGGCAGGCGCTGGAGGACCACGCCCTGTGGTGCGCCCTGGCCGAGGTGCACGGCTCCGAGTGGCGCGGCTGGCCCGAGGGGCTCCGTGATCCGCGCTCCCCGCAGAGCGCCCGCGCCCGCACCGAGCTCCTGGACCGGGTCGACTTCCACTGCCGGCTCGCCTGGCTGACGGACACCCAGCTCGCCGCCGCCCAGAGCGCCGCGCGGGACTCCGGGATGGCCGTCGGGATCGTCCACGACCTCGCGGTCGGCGTCCACCCGGACGGGGCCGACGCCTGGGCCCAGCAGGACGCCTTCGCGCACGGTATGTCCGTCGGAGCGCCCCCGGACGCCTTCAACGCACACGGCCAGGACTGGGGGCTGCCGCCCTGGCGCCCGGACGCGCTCGCCGCGTCCGGCTACGCCCCCTACCGCGGCCTCCTGCGCGGCCTCCTCGCCCATGCGGGCGCCCTGCGCATCGACCACGTCATGGGCCTCTTCCGCCTCTGGTGGGTGCCCGAGGGCAGCCCGCCCACCGAGGGAACCTATGTCAGCCAGGACGCCGAGGCGATGCTCGCCGTTCTCGTCCTGGAGGCGCACCGTGCGGGTGCCGTCGTCATAGGGGAGGACCTGGGCACCGTCGAGCCCGGCGTACGCGAGGCGCTCGCCCGGCGCGGGGTGCTCGGCACGTCCGTGCTCTGGTTCGAGCGCGACTGGGACGGCACGAGGCGCCCGCTGCCCCCCGAGAGCTGGCGCCGGGAATGCGTGGCCACCGCCACCACCCACGACCTCCCGTCCACCGCCGCCCGGCTGACGGGCGAGCATGTGACGCTGCGACACCGGCTGGGGCTGCTCAGCCGGCCCCTGGAGCAGGAACTTGCCGAGGACGCCACCGACACCGCCGAGTGGCTCTCCTACCTGGCCCGGCTCCGACTGCTGCCCGAGGGCGACGGCGACGAGGAGGCCGCCGTGCGCGCCGTCCACCGCTTCCTGCTGCGCACCCCGGCCCGGATGGCCGGGGTCTGGCTCCCGGACACCGTCGGTGACCGCCGCCCGCAGAATCTTCCGGGCACCTGGGACCAGTACCCCAACTGGCGCCTGCCCATCGCCGACGGGGAAGGCCACCCGGTCAGCCTGGAGGAGATTGCCGCATCGCCCCGACTGCACAGGCTGATGGACGTTCTGAGGCCCCACACGCAGCCGGCGGAGTCCCGTACGGCACCCCCGGGCGCGCGCCGCTCCTAGGCGTTCGCTACGTTTGCACCGTGGACAAGAAGAACGCTATGCGCGCCGGCGCCGTCGCGGCCGGTACGACGCTGATGATGCTGCTCATGTCGTCCCCCGCGCTCGCTCTCACCCGCGACGACGGTGACGACCCGGGTCAGGGACTGAACGTGATGGAGACCCTCGGTCTCTACGTCGCGCTGCCGATCGTCCTCTTCCTGGTGATCGTCGGGCTGGTCATGGTCCTCGACAAGTCCAAGAAGCAGGCCTAGAAGCTCTTCACGGATGCGCCGCCGGTACCCCGTACCGCGCGGCGCATCCGCATGTCCGGACACCGGTAGGTTGCGGCCATGACCGAGTGGGACGTCAAGAAGCTCCGCATTCTGCGCACCCTGCGCGACCGGGGCACGGTGACCGCGACGGCCGAGGCCCTGATGATGACCCCGTCGGCCGTCTCGCAGCAGCTCACGAACCTGGCCAAGCAGCTCGGCGTCCCCCTGCTGGAGGCACAGGGCCGCCGCGTCCGGCTCACCGACGCCGCGCACCTCGTGCTGCGCCATGCCGAGGCGGTCTTCGCCCAGCTGGAGCGGGCCGACGCCGAGCTGACGGGCTATCTGCGCGGTGAGGCGGGACAGGTGCGGGTCGGTGCCTTCTCGACGGCCGTCCCGGCCCTCGTCGTACCGGCTGTCCGGCTCCTGAGGGCGGACAGTCGGCCCGGCCCCCAGGTGCGCGTACGGGAGGCGGAGGCGGCCCGGGCGTACGAGCTGCTCTCGGCCGGGGAGGTGGACCTCGCGCTCTCCCTGGCGGCGCACGCCCCGACCGCCCGCGACCCCCGTTTCACCCTCCTGCCGCTCCTGGCCGACCCCCTGGACGTGGCGCTGCCCGCGGACCACCCTCTCGTCCGGACCCCGGGCCTGCGACTGGCCGACCTCGCCGCCGAGCCCTGGATCTTCGGCAACTCGGGCCCCTGGTCGCAGATCACGACGGCCGCCTGCGAAGCCGCCGGCTTCGTCCCCGAGCAGGCCCACAGCGCGTCCGGCTGGACCGCGATCCTCGCCATGGTGGAGGCGGGCATGGGTGTCGCGCTGATTCCCCGGATGGCGTCGGGCGCCGACCGGCCGCGCGACGGTGTGGCCATGAGGGTCCTGGACGCCGACCGGCCGCGCCGCCATGTGGTGGCGGCGGTACGGCAGGGGGCCGAGCGGGGTCCGGCGGTGGCACGGGTGCTGGCAGCGCTGGAGCAGGTCGCCGTTAAGCAGAACTGAACGGACTGTGCGAAAACTTTCGATGGACCTGATGGGTCTCTCGGTACGAGAGTCGTCGCATGACCTTCGACGCGAACGAGAGCACACTCCAGGACACCGACCCCCACGCCAACGACGCGGCCCCCTACAGCGGCGGCGACCCGTACGCCGACTACCGCACCGCTACCGGCCTCGCGTTCACCGACCTCGTCGACCTCGCGGACCGCCGCCTCGGCGCGGGTGTGATCGCCGCCAACGACGAGTTCTTCGCCGAGCGCGAGAACCTCCTGATCCGCGAACCCGCCGTCTTCGACCCCGAGCGTTTCGGCCACAAGGGCAAGATCATGGACGGCTGGGAGACCCGCCGCCGCCGCGGCGCGGACGCGGCCTGCCCCTTCCCTGCCCCCGGGGACCACGACTGGGCGATCGTCCGCCTCGGCGCCCCCGGCATCATCCGCGGCATCGTCGTCGACACGGCCCACTTCCGAGGCAACTACCCGCAGCGCGTCTCGGTCCAGGCAACGGCCGTGGAAGGCACCCCGAGCCCCGAGCAGCTCCTCGCCGACGACGTGAAGTGGGAGGAGATCGTCCCGCAGACCCCCGTGCGCGGCCACGCGGCCAACGCCTTCGAGGTCACCGGCGACCGGCGCCACACCCACGTCCGTCTCTGCCAGCACCCGGACGGCGGCATCGCCCGCCTCCGTGTCCACGGCGAGGTCGTCCCCGACCCGGCCTGGCTCGCGGCGCTGGGCACGGTCGACCTGATCTCGATCCTCAACGGCGGTACGTACGAGGACGCCTCGGACCGCTTCTACTCCTCGCCGGCCCAGATCATCCTGCCCGGGACCTCCCGCAAGATGGACGACGGCTGGGAGAACCGCCGCCGCCGGGTCCGCGACACGAACGACTGGGTACGCTTCCGGCTGCCCGCCCAGGGTGCGGTGCGCGCCGTCGAGATCGACACGGCCTGCCTCAAGGGCAACGCGGCCGGCTGGATCAGCCTCCACGGCCGTGACGGTGACACCGGCGAGTGGTTCGAGATCATTCCCCGCACCGGGCTCCAGCCCGACACCCTGCACCGCTTCGCCCTGGACGCCGGGACCGTGGTCACCCATGTCCGTCTCGACACCTTCCCCGACGGCGGAGTGGCCCGGATGCGCCTGCACGGCTCCCTGACGGAGACGGGCGCGGCCGAACTGGCCCGCCGCTACCAGGAGTCGGCCTCGTAATCCCCCCCGCTCCCGCCCGGCGGACGGCTGCGCACCAGCGCCTGCCCGCCGGGCGGGTTTCCACAGCCGAGCACGACGAAGGGGGCGCCCCCAAGGGAGGCGCCCCCTCGTCCGTACGGAGGGACCGCTATGCGGTCGCTGCCGCCGCGTCCGCCGCCTGCGCCGTCAGTGCGCGCTCCACGCCCGCCCTGGACTCCGACATCAGCCTGCGCAGCGCCGCACTCGGCTCCGCCGAGGCCAGCCAGGCGTCCGTCGCGTCCAGCGTGGCCTGCGAGACCTGGAGGGCCGGGTACAGGCCGACCGCGATCTGCTGGGCCATCTCGTGGCTGCGCGAGTCCCAGACGTCCTTGACCGCCCCGAAGAACTTCCCCGTGTACGGGGCGAGCAGCTCACGCTGGTCGGTCTGGACGAAACCGCCGATGACCGCCTCCTGGAGGGAGTTCGGCAGCTTGTCGGACTCGACCACCGAGGCCCACGCCTGAGCCTTCGCCTCGGCGGACGGCTGCGCCGCACGTGCGGACGCCGCGTGACGCTCGCCCGCAGCCGTCCTGTCGCGCTCGTACTCGGAGCCGATCTCCTCCTCGTCCAGGAGACCCGTCGCGGCAAGCCGCTGTACGAACGCCCAGCGCAGCTCCGTGTCGACGGCCAGCCCCTCGATGACCTCCGTGCCGTCCAGCAGTGCCCGCAGCAGGTCCAGCTGGAGGGGGGTGCGGGCCGTCGCCGCGAAGGCACGGGCCCAGGCCAGCTGGTGGTCGCTGCCCGGCGCCGCCGCCCGCAGGTGCGCGAGCGTCGCCTCGGTCCACTGGGTCAGACCCGCCTCGCGCCACTCGGGTGCCGCGTACAGGTCCAGTGCCAGCTTCACCTGGCGGTGCAGTGACTGGACGACGCCGATGTCCGACTCCTTGCTGATCCCGGAGAGGACCAGCGCCAGGTAGTCGCGCGTCGCCAGTTCGCCGTCCCGCGTCATGTCCCAGGCGGAGGCCCAGCTCAGGGCGCGGGGGAGGGACTCGGCGAAGTCGCCCAGGTGCTCCGTGACGACGGCCAGCGACTCCTCGTCGAGGCGGACCTTCGCGTACGAGAGGTCGTCGTCGTTGAGCAGGACGACCGCCGGGCGTGCCGTGCCCGCCGGGTACGGCACGGCCGTGCGCTCGCCGTCCACGTCCAGCTCGATCCGGTTCGTACGGACCAGCTTCCCGGCCGCGTCGAGGTCGTAGCAGCCGATCGCGATCCGGTGCGGACGCAGTGTCGGCTCGCCCTTCGCCCCGGCGGGAAGCGCGGGAGCCTCCTGGAGGACGGTGAACGAGGAGACATGGCCGTTCGCGTCCGTCTCGATCTCCGGCCGCAGGATGTTGATGCCGGCCGTCTCCAGCCACGCCTTCGACCAGGTCTTCAGGTCACGGCCGGAGGTCTCCTCCAGTGCGCCCAGCAGGTCGGACAGGCGGGTGTTGCCGAAGGCGTGCGCCTTGAAGTACGCCTGCACGCCCTTGAAGAACTCGTCCATGCCGACGTACGCCACGAGCTGCTTCAGGACCGAGGCGCCCTTCGCGTACGTGATGCCGTCGAAGTTCACCAGGACGTCGTCGAGGTCGCGGATGTCCGCCATGATCGGGTGCGTCGAGGGCAGCTGGTCCTGACGGTACGCCCACGTCTTCATGGAGTTGGCGAACGTGGTCCAGGAGTGCGGCCACTTCGAGCCCTCGGCGTACGCCTGGCACGCGATCGAGGTGTACGTGGCGAACGACTCGTTCAGCCAGAGGTCGTTCCACCACTCCATGGTGACCAGGTCGCCGAACCACATGTGGGCCAGCTCGTGGAGGATGGTCTCGGCCCGCGTCTCGTACGCGGCGTCCGTGACCTTCGAACGGAACACGTACTGGTCGCGGATGGTGACCGCACCCGCGTTCTCCATGGCGCCCGCGTTGAACTCCGGGACGAAGAGCTGGTCGTACTTGGCGAACGGGTACGCGTAGTCGAACTTCTCCTGGAACCACTCGAAGCCCTGCCGCGTGACCGCGAAGATCTCGTCCGCGTCGAGATACTCGGCGAGCGACGGGCGGCAGTAGATGCCGAGCGGCACCGACTGGCCGTCCTTCTCGTAACTGCTGTGCACCGCGTGGTACGGGCCGGCGATCAGGGCCGTGATGTACGTGGAGATACGCGGCGTCGGCTCGAACGACCAGACGTCGTCCTTGGGCTCCGGCGTCGGCGAGTTGGAGATCACGGTCCAGCCGGTCGGCGCCTTCACGGTGAACCGGAAGCTCGCCTTCAGGTCCGGCTGCTCGAAGCTGGCGAACACCCGGCGGGCATCCGGCACCTCGAACTGGGTGTAGAGGTAGGCCTGCTCGTCCACCGGGTCGACGAACCGGTGAAGGCCCTCACCCGTGTTCGTGTACGAGCAGTCGGCGACGACCTTCAACTCGTTGGCACCCGACTGCAGGTGCTTCAGCGTGATCCGGGCGTCGCGGAAGACGGCGGCGACGTCCAGCGCCTTGCCGTTCAGTACGACATCGTGCACGGCCGGGGCGACCAGGTCGATGAAGGTCTCCGCACCGGCTTCGGCGGAGTCGAAGCGCACGGTGGTGACGGACCGGTAGGTGCCGCCCTCCAGCGCTCCGGAGAGGTCGAGATCGATCTCGTACGCGTCCACGGTCAGCAGGCGCGCCCGCTCCTGTGCCTCTTCGCGGGTCAGATTCGTGCCAGGCACGCGGTCATCTCCTTGATATGCGACGTTTTTGGCCATCCTTCCACGTGGGGTACGCGCAACGCGATGTCCGTTTTCCGCCGGACCGGCAAAGACGTTCGGGCCACCCTCGGATCATGACCACCTACGAAGCACGCCCGATCGCCCCCACCGCCCTCGACGACCTCCGCACGACGGACGACGCGGGCCGGCCCTGCGTCCCGTACAAGGCCGAGGAGGGCGGCGATCCGCTGCGCTGCTGCCTGCGGGGGAGCGGGCCCGGGGAGCGGATCGCCCTCGTCTCCTACGCGCCGCTGCGCCGCTGGGCCGCGGAGACCTGGGCCCGGCCGGGGGCGTACGACGAGCAGGGCCCCGTCTTCATCCACGCCGAGGAGTGCGAGGGGCCGGCGGCGGACCGGGACGGCTACCCGTTCGCCCGGCCCGGTGCGCTGCGCACGGTCCGCCGCTACAACGCTGACGGCCACATCGTCGGCGGCAGCCTGATGGAGATCCCCGCCGACCCCTCGCAGGGCTTCGACGCGGCCTTCGCGGAGGCGTTCGCGGATCCGGAGGTGGCGCTGGTGCACGTGCGGGCCGTGGAGTACGGCTGCTTCCACTTCGAGGTGCGAGCGAACCGGCCCGGGCGGTAGTACTCGGGTAGCCAGTGCTTTCCTACCCACGGTAGGATAGGTGGCATGAAGATCAGTGTGAGCTTGCCGCAGGAGGATGTCGCCTTCGTCGACGAGTACGCCGCGAAGACCGAGGCGGATTCCCGGTCGGCGGTGATCCACGCCGCCATCGAGTTGCTGCGCTCCGCCCACCTGGAGGCGGACTACGAGGCGGCTTTCGCCGAATGGGACGCGAGCGAGGACGCCGCGTTCTGGGACCGCTTCTCGGGGGACGGGATCCCTGATGAAACGCGGTGACATCTATTTGGTCGACTACGAGCCCGTGCGTGGCAGTGAGGCGAACAAGGCCCGCCCTTCGGTGATCATCTCCAACGATGGAGCGAACGCCGTTGTGGCGCGAACGGGGCGAGGGGTCGTCACCGTCGTACCGCTGACCTCGAACGTTGCTCGCGTCTACCCCTTCCAGGTGCTCCTGCGGGCTGGGGAGACCGGTCTGGCGAGAGACTCCAAGGTGCAGTGCGAGCAGGTACGCGCCATGGCCCAGGAGCGGTTCGTGCGGCAGGTGGGCACCGTCCCGCGTCAGCGCATGACCGAGATCGACGCGGCCCTGCGGCGGCACCTCGCCCTCTGACGTCGCGAAAAGGGCGGCCCCCGGACATCGGGGGCCGCCCTTTCGTGGGTGAGGGGTGCGAGGGGTCAGCCCTTGAGCTCCGCCGCCACCAGCTCCGCGATCTGCACCGCGTTCAGCGCCGCGCCCTTGCGCAGGTTGTCGTTGGAGACGAACAGCGCCAGGCCGTTCTCGACGGTCTCGTCGACCCGGATACGGCCCACGTACGAGGCGTCCTGGCCGGCCGCCTGGAGCGGGGTCGGGATCTCGGAGAGCTCGACGCCCTCGGCGTCCTTCAGCAGCTCGTAGGCGCGCTCGACGCTGATCGGACGCGCGAAGCGGGCGTTGATCTGCAGCGAGTGGCCCGAGAACACCGGCACGCGGACGCAGGTGCCGGACACCTTCAGGCCCGGGATCTCAAGGATCTTGCGGGACTCGTTGCGGAGCTTCTGCTCCTCGTCCGTCTCGAACGAACCGTCGTCGACGATCGAGCCGGCGAGCGGCAGTACGTTGAAGGCGATCGGACGCTTGTAGACACCCGGCTCGGGGAAGTCGACCGCGCTGCCGTCGTGCGTGAGCTTGTCCGCGTCGGCGACGACCTTGGACACCTGGCCGTGCAGCTCCGCGACACCGGCGACACCGGAACCCGACACCGCCTGGTAGGTGGCGACGGTCAGCGTCTCCAGGCCCGCCTCGTCGTGCAGCGGGCGCAGCACGGGCATGGCGGCCATCGTCGTGCAGTTCGGGTTGGCGATGATGCCCTTGGGGCGGTCGGCGATCGCGTGCGCGTTGACCTCGGAGACCACCAGCGGGACCTCGGGGTCCTTGCGCCAGGCGGAGGAGTTGTCGATCACGACAGCGCCCTGGGCGGCGACCTTCTCGGCCAGGGCCTTCGACGTCGCGCCGCCCGCGGAGAACAGCACGATGTCCAGACCCGTGTAATCGGCCGTGGAGGCGTCCTCGACGGTGATGTCCGTGCCCTCGTACGTGATCGTGGAGCCCGCGGAGCGGGCGGAGGCGAAGAGCCGCAGCTCGGCGACGGGGAACTTCCGCTCGGCCAGGATCCTGCGCATGACTGTGCCGACCTGACCGGTGGCGCCGACGATTCCGACCTTCACAGGGACTCCTTCAAACGTACGAACGGGCACGGTTGCCACTCCATGATGCGTATGTCCCCGCCCACCTTGTCCAATCCATTGTCCGTTCCTCGGACGGCGACGCCCGCGGCGGGCGAACGTTCTGCCGCACTCCCGCGTCAGAGGGGAAACACATTCAGGGGAGGCATTCCTTGCTGGGAAGGAAGTCGGCCGGTGCGGGGGACGATCCTCTGGGCCCGGCACAGGTGAACCGCGTCAGGGCGGTTCTTTCACTGGGCGGAGTTCCGCACTCCGACCTGCAGGACGGTGTGCAGCAGATACGGCTGCGCCTCCTGGAGCGCTCGGCGAGCGGCCGGGAAGCCCCCCGCGAGATCGGCGCCTGGGCGGCCGTGGTCGCCTCGAACCTGGCCGCCGACTGGCACCGGAGCAGGAACCGACAGGCGCGGGTCGGCGCCCGGCTCGCCGCGCTGAGCCCGGCCGACCCGGGCACCGAGGACGGTCAGGAGGCCCGCCTGCTGGCTCTCACGGTGGCCGAGGGGCTGGACGAACTGCCGGCACCGCAGCGCCAGGCCCTGGTCCTGCGGTTCTACGCGGACCTCTCGGTACGGCAGATCGCGGCGGAGCTTGGCATCCCGGAGGGAACGGTCAAGAGCCGCCTGCACGCGGCGGCCCGAGCGATGCGCGAGCGGCTCGCGCGGGTTCACGCGGACGAGGTGGTGTGACGATGGACACGGATGAGTCCGACGAGCTGATGGCCGTCCTGCTGGGGCAGTCGGCGTCCGACCCGGGCGACGCGCCCGCCGTTGCCCGGTACGACGCCGCGAGGCGTGACATGACGGCGCTCCGCGAGCAGCTGCACCTCATCGGGGACCGCCTGGCCACCACGGACGGCGCACCGGGCACCCTCACGCCCTCGCGTCCCCGGTGGGCCCGGAAGGGGCCACTCGCGCTTGCCGCCTCGGCGGTGATCGCCGCATGCCTGGCCGGGACCGGAATCCTCTGGTCTGTCGCCCAGCCGTCGGAGGAGGGCGGCAGCGCCAAACTGACCGAGGAGGGACTCATGGCCTGCGCCCGGGTCGTCGCGGACGGCACGATCAGCCGTACGGAACGGGCCGGTACCCGCGTACGGGTCGTGCTGCGGGTCGACCGGTACCTCAAGCCGGACCGGGGACCGCGGGAGACCTCGTTCGTCGTCCCGGCCGGGGAGGAGGACTACTTCCGGCCCGGCACGCCCATGGTTGTGGGCATCTCGCGCTTCCCCGACGAGGGGGTCATGTCCTTCACCGGTGGGGACCGGGCCGCCGCCTGGCAGTGGATGACGGCTGCCCTGCCCGCCTCGCGCTCCATGGAATGCCCAGGGCGGGGATGACGCACAGCGGGGCGGGAGCTCCCGGAAGAGCGCCCGCCCCGCTGCTCACGTACTGCCGGTCGTTACGGCGTGACCTTCTCGATCACGACGCTGCCGGTGCCCGCCGCGGTGCCGCGGACGTTCACCAGCTGGACCTCACCGAAGAACTGACGTCCCTCGGGGGCGGCTCCGGCGACCACGACCTCGGCGCCGAGCTGGGCCGAGGCGCCGTTGGCCAGGTTCACGGCCTTCGACTCGTCGACGTTGATCGCGCCGAGCGACGGGGAGTAGTACACATCGCGGTAGTCGTACTCGGTGGTCCCGGCCGGGACCGAGTAGCCGTCGACGACGACGGTGTACGTACCGGCTGCGGGCTTCACCAGGCTGACCGACTCCTCGGAACCGGCCGTCGTGGACGCACCGACCTCCGTGTCGCCGTTGTAGACATACAGGTCGATGTCCGCGTTGGCGTCCGAGGTGCCACCGATGGCGAAGTCGAGCTTCTCGACGCCCTCGCCGATGGTGACCGTGGTCTCGTACGTCTCACCCGTGGAGATCGACGGACGCTCGACCTTGGCCGAACCCAGCGAGCCGCCCTTGAGCTTGCCCTCCAGGTCGCCCGCGTTGTTCGTGACCTTCCAGTCCACCGCGGCCGGGGTGCCGATCTTCGCCTCGGCGATGGTCTTCACCGCCGGGTCGAAGGACGCGCCGAGCAGCGAGACATCCAGCTTGTACGGGTTGTCCAGCAGCGGCGACGTACGGCGCGACTCGACCTCGATCTCCCAGACGCCGGGCTGCGGGGCCTTGTAGGACCGCGTGTCCGGACGGCAGGTGTTGGCCGCGTTCTCGTAGTTCGGGTAGCAGAAGATCGTGGAGCTGTCCTCCACCGAGACCCCGTAGGGGTGGATGGAGATGAACCGCGTCTGGCTGCCCGAGCGCAGGGCGCTCAGCGCGACCTCGAGCGTCTCCGCGCCCTCCGGGACGTTCAGGAAGTACGACGTGGTGCTGTTGCGCTGCACCGAGCCGGTCGTCGAGAACGCGTAACCCGGCTTCACCAGGTCCTTGGCGACGACGACGGTGGACAGGATCTGCTGGTCCACGCCGACGGTCTTGCTGTCGTCCACCTGCAGGATCGCGCTGTGCACACCCGCGGTGCGGGGCTTCGCCTCGACCTTGACGGTCACCGGCTTGCCGAGCGGCAGCGAGACGGTGCTCGAACCGGTCAGCTTGAAGGTGCCGTCGTTGTTCTTCCACGACAGCTTGTGCGCGACGTTGCGGTCCGGACCCGTGGTGCGGGTGACGGTGACGTCGTACGACTTCGTCTGGCCGGCCTTCAGGCCGCCCTCACGGTCGTACAGACCCGTGCCGAAGCCCGGGTCCTTCAGCGCGAAGTCGATCGCCGTGTCGACCGGGGCCTTCACGGTGTACTCGTGCGCCGGGGCGCCCTTCTTCTCGATCTGCTTCCAGGCACCGATGATGTTGATCAGACCGGAACCCTGGGCGTGCGCGGGCACGCCGTCGATGTGGGTGGCGGTGCTGGTCAGCGCGGTGCGCAGATCGGCCGGGGGCAGCTCGATGTTCTTCTGCTTCGCGGCGGACAGGAGCAGCGCCGTGGCGCCGGCGGCCTGCGGCGAGGACATCGAGGTGCCCTGCAGCATGGAGTAGCCGGCGGGGAGCGTGTAGCCCGCCTCCTTGACCGGACCGCCGGGGAACCAGGTCTGGGTGGTGTTGATCGACGCACCCGGCGCCGTCAGGATCGGCGCGAAGCCGCCGTCCTCACGCGGACCGCGCGAGGAGAAGGGCAGCATGTCGTACTTCTTGGAGACGTTCGAGCCGTAGTTCGCGGCCCAGGTCTCCTTGGAGATGGACGCGCCGACCGAGATGACGTGGTCGGCGAGGCCGGGGTCACCGATCGTGTTGACACCCGGGCCGTCGTTGCCGGCCGAGATGACCAGCTGGACGCCGTAGATGTCGATGAGCCGCTTGTAGAGCTCGGCGCGCGCGTTGTTGCCGTCGTTGAGCGGCGGCAGGCCGCCGATCGACATGTTGACGACGTCGACACCGCGGTTCACGACGAGGTCGATCATGCCCTCGGTCAGTGCGATGTTGGTGCAGCCGCCGGACCAGGTGCAGGCACGCGAGGAGACGATCTTGGCGCCGGGCGCCGCGCCGTTCATCTCGCCGCCGAACAGGCCGTTGGCCGCGGTGATGCCCGCGACGTGCGTGCCGTGCTCGCTCTCGATGACGCCGATGTTGACGTAGTCGGCCGTGGTGCCCGCCGCGTCGAAGACGACGTTCTTGCGGGTCTCGACGACGAACGGGATGCGCTCGACGATCTGGGTCGCCGGGTTGTCCGTGCCGAAGTAGCCGACCTGGTGCTTGTCCTTGTACGGCGTGAGCGCGGCGTCGTTGCCGAAGTCCGCGTCGTTGTTCAGGTCGACGCGGACGGTGCCGGCGGTCGGGTCGTAGAGCACGGCCCAGACGTCGGTGGTGTCGCCGTCCCGGTTCAGGTCCCCGGCCATGTCGCCACCCTTGGTGGCGGCCTCGGAGAAGAGCTGGATCTTGTAGGACCCCTCCGGCGCCGAGTAGGTGCGGCCGGCGATGGTGAACGTCGGGCCCGCGACGGCCGCGGTCATCCGCAGCCAGGTACGGTCGCCGTCGTTCACGGGGTCGGTGGCCGTCACCCAGTCGACGATCTTGCGCTCGCCGGTGGTGGTCTTCTGCAGCGCCGGGTGGGCGATGTCGACACCGGAGTCCAGGACACCGATGGTGATACCGCGGCCGTCGGCCTTCGGGTGCTGCTTGACGAAGTCGACCGCACCCGTCTCGAAGGACGGGTTGTACGGGTTCTTCGCCGGCGTGTTCTTGCCCGGCGCCGGGTAACTGCCCGTGGACTTCGTCTGCTTCGCCCCGGCGGCCCGGTCGCCCGAGGGCGTCGGGTCGTCGAGCTTGATCTCCTGCTCGAGATCGATGCCGTGGACGGACGACAGCTTCTGAGCCGCCTTGATGGTGGCCTCGGCCGTCGCGGTCGGCACGGTCGCCCGGACATAGCCGAGCTTGTCGTACGTCTGCCCCAGCACGGACCCCTTGACGGCGTCCAGTTGCTCGGTGACCTGCTCGGTCGCACCGGGGGCGGTGGCGACCATCATCGTGATGTTCTTCTCGCCCTTGGCCTCGGCCTTCGCCAGCACATCGGCGTCGGCCTCACCGAGCTTGTCGCCCTTGTTGCTGGCGGCGGCAGACTTCACCGGCGTGGTCGCCGGGTCGTCGGCGGCGAAGACCGGGGCGGCGCCGGAGGTGGCCAGTGCGGCCACCAGGCCGGCAGCGGCGGCAATGCGCGCCGCGCGTCTCGCCCCGGGTATGGAGCTGGGGGATTCCTTGGTCATCAGCATCCCTGTAGGTGAAAGAAAGAGAGAGTCCGGAATTCGGTACCCGATGACCGGTCAGCCTTACGTAAATGGCAGGGGTTTGTGGAGACTTGGAAGAGGCGAGTACTGGACATGGCGTAGATTCGCCACCGGTGCCAATGCGTCATGCGGGACGAAAGGGGCCAAAGCTGCGGCTCATCGCGGCAGGACCACCACATACGCGGCCGGTTCACGGTCGTCGGCCGCCATCAGTGCCGTACGTACCACCACCGCCTGCTGCGCCATCGTCTCGCGCAGCTTCTTCGCCGTGACGCGGACGGCGGTCACCCCGAGCCGTTCCAGATGCTCCCGTTCTGCGGTGTATGTGACGTGCTCCTGACGGGGGCCGCGACTGCCGAGCTCGAGCGCGACGGCCTGCTCGGGCCAGTACGCGTCCACGCCGCCCAGGAACGTGCCGCCCTGCAGCCACAGATCCACATTCCACAACGGCTCCGGCAGTCCGTAGCTGCGCACCATCTCGTACAGCCGGGCCTCCGCCACCGCCCTGCCCTCCATGAGCAACGCCTCGACGGCCTCCACCACATGGGACCTGCCCAGCAGCTTGGCCGCACTCAGCTCCCGTACGACCGGGGCGGGCTCGCAGTGCCCGCCCCGGACCGCCTCCGTCAGCATCCGGCGCACCGTGGGGGCATCCGTGAGCCCGGCCACGGCATCCGCCAGGGCCCGCTCCACCGGGGCCACGGGCACCCCGAGCCGCCGTTCGGGCGCGGGCAGCGAGGCCGCCCGCTTCACGTCGACGAACCGGGTGGAACGCAGTCGCCTCGTGCGTGGGACCAGCACATCGATCCGGTGGAGAGCGATCATCGGCGGCGCGGACGCGAAGCCGTGGAGAGCCAGCGCCGCCAGCCCGGTGATCATCGCTTCGCCGTACCCCTGCCCGGGCTGGGCCGGTACGGTCCGCCGCGCGCCTGCCGGTGGCCGGCCCCCGTACAACAGGGCGCCGTGCACGCGCTCCTGGCTCGTGGGCGGGCCCGGGTGCAGGAGGTACACGCCGGGCAGCAACTGCTGCCACGGCCCGCCCGGCAGGCAGTGCGCGGCGGTCTGCGCGGCGGTCACGCCCTGGGCGCGCAACTGTGCGGCGGACTGCACGCGTTGCCGCGCATCGTGAAGGGGGCGGGGGGACAGCGGGGTGTTCTGGGTCATGCCCCGGAGGTTCCCGCACGTCTCGGGGGCGCTAACCCCTGTTACGAACCCGTCGGCATATCAGGACAACGCCGTCCTAAAGTACGGGAGTTCGACTGCCGAAAAGAGTGGTCGCGCCAGGGATTGTGCGGTGGCCGCCCCGCACACACGTACGGGGCGGCCGTGTCGCCGTGTCAGGCTGCGGCGTCGCACTCCTGGCCCCGCAGCGCCCGTGCCAGATCGTCCCGAGCCTCCAGGACCAGCCGCCGCAGCGCCGGGGCCGCGTCCGGGTGGGAGGTCAGCCACGCGTCCGTCGCCGCCAGCGTCGCCGGGTCGTCCTGCAGCCCCGGGAACAGGCCCTTGACCACGTCCATGCCGATCTGGATGGACCGCTCGGCCCAGACCCGCTCGATCGCCTCGAAGTACGAGGCCGTGTACGGCGCCAGCAGCTCCCGCTGCGAGGGCTGCACGAAGCCCGCGATCGTCGCCCCGACGAGCGCGTTGGACAGCTTGTCCGACTCCACGACCGCCGCCCATGCCTGGGCCTTGACCTCGGCCGAAGGGCGCGAGGCCAGGCACCGCACATGGTGGCGCTTGCCGGACGCCGTGTCGTCGAGGGCCAGCTCGGCGTCGACGGCCGACTCGTCGGCCACCCCGTGCGAGGCCAGCTGGGACAGGAACGCCCAGCGCAGCTCCGTCTCGACGTCCAGGCCCTCGATCACGGCCGAGCCGTCCAGCAGACCGCTCAGCAGCTGGAAGTCCGCCTCCGAGACGGCGACCGCCGCGAAGAACCGCGCCCATGTCAGCTGGTGCTGACCGCCCGGCTCCGCGAGGCGCAGCTCCCGCAGCGCACTCTCGGCCAGTGCCCGGCCGCCCTCCTCGCGCCACGCCGGCGCGGCGTAGTGCACGAGAGCGGACTGGGCCCAGGCGTGCAGCATCTGGAGCACGCCGATGTCCGACTCCCGGCCGGCGAACGCCAGGACCAGGGAGACGAAGTCGCGGGCAGGCAGCAGCGCGTCCCGGGTCAGGTTCCACAGCGCGGACCAGCACAGCGCGCGGGCCAGCGGGTCGGTGATGTCGCCCAGGTGGTCCCGCAGGGTGGCCAGGGACCCCTCGTCGAAGCGGACCTTGCAGTACGTGAGGTCGTCGTCGTTGACCAGGACCAGGTCCGGCTTCTCGGCGCCGGCCAGCTCCGTGACCACGGTGTGCGGCCCGGCGACATCCACCTCGGCGCGGGCGTACCGCACCAGGGCACCCTCGGGGGTGCGGCGGTACAGGCCCACCGCGACCCGGTGCGGGCGCAGCTCCGGGTGGGAGGCGGCGGCCCCCTGGAGCACCACCAGCTCCGTGATCCGGTCCGCCGCGTCGTACGTCACCGCCGGCGTCAGGACGTTGACGCCCGCCGTCTGCAGCCAGGAGCGGGACCATGCCGTCATGTCGCGCCCGGACGTCTCGGCCAGCACCGAGAGCAGGTCGCCCAGCTGGGTGTTGCCGTACGCGTGCTGCTTGAAGTAGCGGCGCGCACCCTCCAGGAACGCGTCCCGTCCCACGTACGCCACCAGCTGCTTGAGCACCGAGGCGCCCTTGGCGTACGTGATGCCGTCGAAGTTCAGCTTGGCGTCCTCCAGGTCACGGATGTCGGCCGTGATCGGGTGCGTGGACGGCAGCTGGTCGGCGCGGTACGCCCAGGCCTTGCGGTTGTTGGCGAAGGTGATCCAGCCGTTGGTGAAGCGGGTGGCCTCCACCATCGAGAACGACCCCATGAAGTCGGCGAACGACTCCTTCAGCCACAGGTCGTCCCACCACTGCATGGTGACCAGGTCGCCGAACCACATGTGCGCCATCTCGTGCAGGATGACGTTGGCGCGCCGCTCGTAGGAGGCGGAGGTGACCTTGCCGCGGTAGATGTACTCCTCGCGGAAGGTGACACAGCCCGGGTTCTCCATGGCGCCGAGGTTGTACTCGGGCACGAAGGCCTGGTCGTACTTCCCGAACGGGTACGGGTAGTCGAAGTGGTCGTGGAAGAAGTCCAGGCCCTGCTTGGTGATCAGGAAGATGTCGTCCGCGTCGAAGTGCCGCGCGAGCCCCTTGCGGCACATGGCGCCCAGCGGGATCTCCAGCTTCGAACCGTCGTCGAAGGTACGGGTGTAGAGGTCGCTCTCGCAGTGGTACGGACCGGCGACGACCACCGTGATGTACGTCGAGATGGGCTTCGTCTCGGCGAACCGCCACTCCTCGCCCTCGTGGAACTCCTCGGCGCCGTTGGACCGGACCGTCCAGCCCTCGGGTGCCGTCACCGCGAAGCGGTAGGGGGCCTTCAGGTCGGGCTGCTCGAAGTTCGCGAAGACGCGCCGGGCGTCGGCCGGCTCGTACTGCGTGTAGAGGTAGACCTCGCCGTCCTCCGGGTCGACGAAGCGGTGCATGCCCTCGCCTGTCCGGCTGTACGCGCACTGCGCGTCGACCACCAGGACGTTCTCCCCCTCGGCGAGGCCGTCCAGTGCCAGCCGGGTTCCGTCGAAGACGGCCGCCGGGTCCAGGGCCTTCCCGTTCAGCGTCACCGCGCTCACGGCCTGGGCCACCAGGTCGGCGAAGGTCGAGGCCCCCGGGCGCGCGGCGCGGAAGCGGATCGTGGTCAGCGAGCGGAAAGTGCGCGGACCGGACCCCCCGTCGGACTCACCGACGGCGGAACGCAGGTCGAGGGCGACCTCGTAACCGTCGACGGTCAGCAGCTCGGCCCGTTCACGGGCCTCGTCGCGGGACAGGTTTTCACCGGGCACGGAACACTCCTTTGTGTCTCATTCGAACAGCTTTGATCCTCGCATGCGGCCGAAGACCCCGGCACCCGGGAATGGCCGGAGCGCCCCGCGGCGTTCTGGACCTCAGGTGCGAGACGACCTCATGAGGAGAGACATGCCCGAGAACAGCACGTCGAACGGCAAGACCCCGGCAGACTTCTGGTTCGACCCGCTCTGCCCCTGGGCCTGGATGACCTCCCGCTGGATGCTGGAAGTGGAGAAGGTCCGCGACGTCGAGGTCCGCTGGCATGTGATGAGCCTGGCCGTGCTCAACGAGGACAAGCTGGACGAGCTGCCCGAGGAGTACCGGGACATGCTGGCGAACAAGGCGTGGGGCCCGGTCCGGGTCGTTGTCGCCGCCCAGCAGAAGCATGGCGACGACGTCGTCGGTCCCCTTTACACGGCGCTCGGGACCCGCTTCCACAACAAGGGCGAGGGCCCGACCCGCGAGGCCGTCGTGGGTGCCCTCGAAGATGTCGGCCTGCCGGTGGAGCTCGCGGAGTACGCCGACTCCGACACGTACGACAAGGAGCTGCGCGCCTCCCACAAGGAGGGCATCGACAAGGTCGGCCAGGACGTCGGCACGCCGGTCATAGCCGTACCGGGTGCCGACGGCGAGCAGATCGCCTTCTTCGGCCCGGTCGTGACCCCCGCCCCGAAGGGCGAGGACGCGGCGAAGCTCTGGGACGGCACGCTGCTGGTCGCGTCGGTCCCCGGCTTCTACGAGATCAAGCGGACCCGCACGCAGGGCCCGTCCTTCGACTGACGACGGCGAGCGGACGGCACGTCCGCCCGGCCCGGACGTCGCACGGCCCGGCCTCATGGAAGAACCCCCGCGAGTCATGTCCTCGCGGGGGTTCCTCGTTGATCCGCCTGCCGGGTGAAGGCTGAGAAGACGATCACGAGGCAGGACGTCTGCACACCGTCAGGGAGCGAGCAGGAGCACGTCCCCGCGCTCCTTGGCGGCGGCGTACCGCTTCGCCACGTCCTGCCAGTTGACGACGCGCCACATCGCCTCGATGAAGTCCACCTTCTGGTTCCTGTACTGGAGGTAGAAGGCGTGCTCCCAGGCGTCGAAGACCAGGATCGGGACGGAGCCCTGGCCGACGTTGCCCTGGTGGTCGTAGACCTGCTCGACGATCAGCCGGCCGCTGACCGGCTCGTACGCGAGGACGCCCCAGCCGGATCCCTGCGTGGTGGCCGCGGCCTTCGTCAGCTGGGACTTGAAGCCGGCGTACGAGCCGAAGGACTCGGTGATCGCATCGGCGAGGTCGCCCGCACCGTCCGCCGCGAGGGGCTCGCCGCCGCCGTCGCCGGTCATGTTGTGCCAGTAGATCGAGTGCAGGATGTGGCCGGAGAGATGAAACGCGAGGTTCTTCTGGAGGCCGTTGATCGCACCCCAGGCCTCCTTGTCGCGGGCCTCTTCCAGCTGCTCCAGGGTGTCGTTCGCGCCCTTGACGTACGCGGCGTGGTGCTTGTCGTGGTGGAGCTCGATGATCTGCGGGTTGATGACCGGTTCGAGCGCCGCGTAGTCGTACGGGAGTTCCGGAAGCGTATACGTGGCCATGGGTTCGAACCCTCCAACTGCTGTCCTGTTGTTATTGCAAGTCGTTCGCAATTGCAGGCTAGCAGGAGGAGGGCCCGAAAGTGATCAGCCCCTGGTCCTAGGACCGGAGCCCGTCGCGTGCGGTCGCCGCAAGGTCCGGGAAGTCGGTCACGACCGCGTCCACGCCCTGTCCGAAGTGGAAGGCGTACTCGGCGAACGCGTCACCGAAGTCGTTGGGTGCCGTGCCCCTGCGGTACTGGGCAGGGAGGTACTGGTTCTCCGCGCGGAAGGTGTACGCGCCGACCTTCAGCCCCGCCGCGTGGGCGTCGGCCAGCAAGGTGAGGGGCGGGATGAGCGAGGACTTGTCCGGGCCGATCCACTGCGCGTACGAGGCGATCTCGCGCAGCCCGGCCGGCGTCATCATCTCCTTGTACGTGGCCGCGTGGCCGTACGGACCGCCGCTCGTGCCCAGCGCCTGCCAGAGCGGGAGACCGAGCCGGGCCTCGGCCACCCGGTGCAGGCTGGACGGCTCGAAGGACTGGACGACGCAGTCGCGGGCGGTGAGACGGTTGCGCCGGATCACCCGTATCAGCTCCGGTTCCAGCGGAAGGCCGATCGAGCGGAAGTACGTCGGGTGCTTCGTCTCGGGAAAGACCGCGATCCGGCGGCCGTGCTCCTTGGACAGGGTGCGGGCCAGGTCGACGACCTCCTGGAACGTCATCACCTGCTCGCGGCCGTCGAAGACCGTATTGCGGTTACGGATCAGCGGCAGCCGCTCCACGGCGCGCAGCGTCTTCAGCTCCGCGAGGGTGAAGTCCTCGGTGAACCAGCCGGTGACGGCCCTGCCGTCGACCGTCCTGGTGGTGCGGCGGCCGGCGAACTCCGGGTGCCCGGCCACATCCGTCGTGCCGGAGATCTCGTTCTCGTGGCGCACGACCAGGACATGGTCCTTGGTCGCAACGAGGTCGGGCTCGATCCAGTCGGCTCCGGCCCGCACCCCGAAGGTGTAAGCGGCGGCCGTGTGCTCGGGCCGCCAGCCGGCGGCGCCGCGGTGGCCGATGACGACGGGCCCCCGGGGACGCCCGGGGCCGGACGAGGCGACGGCCGGGGTTGCGGCGGCGGCCGACACCGCGGCCGTGGCCAGGAGGATCGAACGGCGTCTCGGGTGCTGGGACATGCGAGCTCCTCGTGCGGGCCGGAAGTAGGCGGAGGAACCACCAAAGCCACGAGGGGTTACGGCAGGGCGGACAGAGGCTTGCGGCGTCATGTACGGGCGTGGGTAGGGTCGTCGGCGGGCGTCGAACGCCGATGGCCCGGAAGGGGGACGGCGCGGATGAAGGTACGAAAGGGGCGCCCCGAGGACGCCGCGGTACTGACCGAGCTGGCGCTGCGGTCGAAGGGGCACTGGGACTACGACGAGGAGTTCCTGGCCGCCTGCCGCGACGAACTCACCGTCCACCCGGCGGAGGTGGGCCCCCGGCGGACGGAGGTCGCGGAGGAGGACGGGCGCATCCTGGGCTTCACCACCCTGGACGGGG
This sequence comes from Streptomyces sp. NPDC060035, assembly GCF_042736635.1. Classification (NCBI taxonomy): domain Bacteria; kingdom Bacillati; phylum Actinomycetota; class Actinomycetes; order Kitasatosporales; family Streptomycetaceae; genus Streptomyces; species Streptomyces sp. NPDC060035. Next base: position 20,292 of record NZ_JBHWVO010000003.1, on the reverse strand, counting down.
ATCCTCCCCGAGGCGCCCTCGGCATGATGTTCGTGGAGCCGGACACGATCGGCCGGGGCGTGGGCAGGATGCTGTTCGAACACACCATGGCGCAGGCGCGCCGGCTCGGTTTCGCAGCGCTCACCATCGACGCCGACCCGAACGCCGAGCCGTTCTACGTGGCCATGGGAGCCGTCCGTATCGGCGCGACGCCGTCGGGCTCGATCCCGGGGCGCGAACTGCCGTTGCTCCGCATCGAACTCGGCTGATGTCCCCGGGCGTCACGCCCTCACGGGACCACGACCGGTAGGTGCCCCGCAGCCCTGGTGCCGGGGCCGCGACTCAGCGGCCCGGCCGGGCTGAGCCCCCGGGCGCGGCCGCCTCCAGCTCGTCGATGCTGCCGGACATGATCGTGCGCACATGCTCGGTGAGGTGCTCGGCGGGCCAGTCCCACCAGGCGACGGCGACCAGCCGGGCGATGTCCGCGTCGTCGTAGCGGGTACGGATCAGCGTCGCCGGGTTGCCGCCGACGATGCCGTAGTCCGGGACATCGGCCGTGACCACCGCACCCGCGGCGATGATCGCGCCGTTCCCGATCCGTACGCCCGGCATCACCGTCGCCCGGTAGCCGAACCAGACGTCGTGGCCGACCACCGTGTCGCCCCGGCCCGGCAGGCCGGTCAGCAGGTCGAAATGGTCGGCCCAGGAACCGCCCAGGGTGGGGAACGGGAACGTGGACGGGCCGTCCATACGGTGGTTGGCGCCGTTCATGATGAACCGCACCCCGGTCCCCAGCGCGCAGAACCTGCCGATGACGAGCTTCTCCGGACCGTAGTGGTACAGCACGTTGCGGGTCTCGAACGCGGTCGCGTCATCGGGGTCGTCGTAGTACGAGTACTCGCCGACCTCGATCAGGGCCGAGGTGACCAGGGGCTTCAGCTGCACCACCCGGGGCTGGCCCGGCATCGGGTGCAGCACCGTGGGATCGGCGGGGACGTGGTTCATCCCGGCACTCTCCCAGAAGGCCCGTGCGATGGGCACGGGAATTTCAGGCGCGCGGGTCGCGCCCCGCCCGCTTCTGCCGCACCAGACCGGTCACGATCAGCACCGCGGTCAGCGCGCCGGTCGCCAGCAGCTGGTCACGCGTGTCGGGCTGACGGAGCATCAGGAAGAAGATGCCGGCCATGGCGAGCAGCGCCACGATCGTCAGGACCGGGAAGAGCCACATCCGCACGACGAGCTTCTCGGGTGCCTCGCGCTCCAGCCGGCTGCGCAGGATCAGCTGGGAGACGGCGATGAAGACCCAGACGACCAGGATCACCGCGCCGATCATGTTGAGCAGCCACGGGAAGACATCGTCGGGACGCCAGTAGCTGAGCAGCACGCACAGGAAGCCGAAGACGGAGGAGACGAGCACGGCGTTGCGCGGCACACCGGACGAGATCGTGCCGATGCGCTTCGGGCCCTGGCCGCGTGCGACGAGCGAGCAGGCCATGCGCGAAGCGCCGTAGATGTTGGCGTTCATCGCGGAGAGCAGGGCGACCAGGATGACCACGTTCATGATCTCCGCGGCGCCGCTGATGCCGAGTTGGTCGAGGGCCGCGTAGAACGGGCCGACCTCGGCGACCGCCGGGTTGTCCCACGGGACGAGGGCGACGATGACCGCCATGGAGCCGACGTAGAAGACCGCGATCCGCCACATCGCCGTGCGCACGGCCTTGGCGACGCCCTGCACCGGGTTCTCGGACTCGGCCGCGGCGATGGTGACGGTCTCCAGACCGCCGTACGCGAAGACGGAAGCGAGCAGTCCGATGATGAACCCGTTGGAGCCGTTCGGCAGGAACCCGCCCTCTCCGGTGAGGTTCGAGCCGCCGGGGGAGTCCGTGCCGGGCAGCACGCCGAGGATCGCGAGCACGCCGAGCACGAGGAAGAGCGTGATCGCGACGACCTTGAGCGCCGCGAACCAGAACTCGAACTCGCCGAAGTTCTTCACGGCGGCCAGGTTCGTGCCGAGGAAGACCAGCATGAACAGGGCGACCCAGGCCCACTCGGGCGTGCCGGGCAGCCAGCCCGTGACGATCTTCGCGGCGCCGATGCCCTCGAGGCCGACGGCGACACAGAGCAGCACCCAGAACGCCCACCCGGCAGTGAAGCCGGCCCATGGCCCGATCGCCCGGTCGGCATGTACGGAGAACGACCCCGACGCCGGATTGGCGGCCGACATCTCGCCAAGCATGCGCATGACGAACATGACCAGCAGCCCGGAGATGCCGTAGGCGATGACGATCGACGGACCGGCGGCGGCGATCCCGGCACCGGAACCGACGAACAGCCCGGCGCCGATGACACCGCCCAGAGCGATCATCGACAGATGGCGCTGCTTGAGCCCGTGGGTGAGCGCGGAGTCGGCGGTGGGTGTGGTGTCCGTGGGGGGCGGCGCGGAGGTCCGGGACATCGGCAGGCTCTGTTCACTGGGTGGGACGAGGGACGGCCCACAGTCTGGGCATGAGGCCCGCCCACAAGGAACCGTTGTCCGCTATACGGTCACCGGGCTCACACATGGTGCACACCCGCATACGAGGTGACCCTCGGTCAGGCCCTGCGCGCCCGGAACTCCCGTACACCTGCCACGAGCAGCACCAGCCCGGTGGCCCCTGCCGACCACAGGACCTGCGAACGGGCCGCGTCATCGGTGAGCATCAGCACCAGCACGCCCAGCAGACCGGCCAGGGTCAGCCAGGTCAGATAGGGGAAGCACCACATCTTCAGGGTCAGGGCCCGGGGGGCCTCACGCTCGATGCGGCGGCGCAGCCGCAGCTGCGAGGCCGCGATCAGGCCCCAGACGAACAGCAGGACCGCACCGACGGAGTTGAGCAGGTAGAGGAAGACCGTGTCGGGCCACTTCAGGTTGAGCAGTACGGAGACGAAGCCGAAGGCGACCGAGGCCAGCACGGCCCGCCGGGGCACCCCGCCACCGCCGTTCCCCGAGACCTTGAGCAGCCCGCGCGGAGCCTCGCCGCGCTCGGCCAGGGAGAAGATCATCCGGGATGCCCCGTACAGATTGGCGTTGAGCGCCGAGAGCAGCGCCACGAAGACCACGATGTTCATGATCTGCCCGGCCGACGGCACCCCGATCGCGTCCAGGACCTTCACATAGGGGCTGAGCCCCGCCTGCTGGGCGGTCCACGGCAGCACCGTCACGATGATCAGCATCGAACCGACGTAGAAGAAGAGAATCCGCACCATCGCGCTGCGCACCGCACGGCCCACCGCGCGCGCCGGATCGTCGGTCTCGGCGGCCGCGATCGTCAGTACCTCCAGCCCGCCGAAGGCGAAGACCACGGTGAGTACGCCGGAGACGACCCCGTCCCAGCCGTTCGGCAGAAAGCCGCCCTGTCCGGTGAGGTTGGCCATCCCGACCGGATCGGTGTCCGGGAGGATCCCGAGGACGGCCAGCAGCCCGAGCACCAGGAAGGCCACGATGGCGGTCACCTTGAGCGCGGCGAACCAGAACTCGAACTCGCCGAAGTTCTTCACCGCGGTCAGATTGGCCACGGTGAACACCACCATGAACACCAGCACCCAGAGCCACGGATCCACGCAGGGCACCCACCCGTGAGCGATCTGCGCGGCGGCCGTCGCCTCCACGGCGAGCACCACCACCAGCAGGAACCAGTACAGCCAGCCCACGCCGAAACCGGCCCAGCGGCCCAGTGCGCGTTCCGCATGGACGGAGAAGGAACCGGACGCGGGCATCGCCGCCGACATCTCACCGAGCATCCGCATCACCAGCATCGCGAGCGTGCCCGCGATCAGGTACGAGACGACGATGGCGGGGCCCGCGACGGCGATCCCGGCGCCCGAACCGACGAAAAGCCCGGCGCCGATCACTCCGCCCAGTCCGAGCATGGTCAGGTGGCGCTGCTTCAGACCGTGGGCCAGGGGCTCCGGCGGCAGGGGGGAGTGTGCGGGGGGAGGGGCGTCGTGCATGAGGTGCGGGTCACTCTCGGATCATTTATGGGGAACCTACAGTCTCACGGGACAACGGCCCTGCCTGAACAGGGTGCCGCGCATGCCCCGGCCTCCGTGACAAGCATCACGCCGATGAGCGATTGCATGACGCTCTTTGTGTGAATCCCACTAACTCCTCAACCACCGCTTTGTGGGCGGCTGATGGTGATCGAGCGATATTCCGTCGGCTAACGTCACCCTCAGTCCGTCCCCACCCGTCCTGCTGCCCTCACCCGCGGAGTCCCGATGAGCACTGCTGCCGCCCCCATCCGTTCCGGAGCGGTCCTCGCCGACCTGCTGCCCGCAGCCCGGCACCGCTACGCCGTGGACACCGCCCTGGTCCTCGGCGGCGCCGCCCTCACCGGCATCGCGGCCCAGATAGCCGTCCCGGTTCCCGGCTCCCCGGTTCCCGTCACCGGCCAGACCTTCGCCGCGCTGCTCATCGGCACCGCCCTCGGCGCCCGTCGCGGCTTCCTCTCCCTCGCGCTGTACGCGCTCGTCGGGATGGCCGGCATGCCGTGGTTCTCCGAGGGCAGCTCCGGTGCCGGCGGTGCCTCGTTCGGCTACGTGCTGGGCATGTTGCTCGCCGCCACGGTCGTCGGCGGCCTCGCCCGCCGCGGCGGCGACCGCTCGGTGCTGCGCACCGCGGGCACGATGGTGGTCGGCTCCGTGATCATCTACGCGGTCGGTGTGCCGTATCTGGCGCTCTCCACCGGGATGTCGATGAGCGCCGCCGTCGCGGCGGGCCTCACGCCGTTCCTGATCGGTGACGCGGTCAAGGCCGCGCTGGCCATGGGCGCGCTGCCCGCGTCCTGGAAGCTCATCGGGCGTCGCGGCTGATGCCGTAGGCCCCACCGAAGAGGCTCGCCGGGTCGTACTGCGACACCAGACCGGCGAGCCTCTCGTGTGCCCGGGGGCCGTGGAAGCCCTCGGTGCGGTCCCCGCCGCCGAAGGAGAAGTTCAGCGAACGGCCCATGGCGTACGGCGCAGGCACCCCGGCCACGGCCGTGTACAGCGCCCGTACCGCCGCCACATCCGTACCGTCCAGCGGCGACAGCAGCCGCAGGAGAAAACCCGCCTCCCGGTAGGGCACGGCGTTGTCGTCCGAGGGCCGCGCGGCCAGTGCCCCGCCCAGATGGCTGAGCTGGACCACCGTCATCATCGGTGCCGCGGGCCCGGTCTGCTCCAGCATCCGCGTGGCGGTCCGGGCATCCAGCTCGCGGAGCACCACGCTGTCGCCGTAGTAGGCGTGCGGGAACGGCGGGTCGCTGTGAATGGTGTGGCTCTCGGTGTACGGCATCTCCCGCAGCGAATCCGCGAGCGCCGGCCCGATCGCCCGCAGCGGCGCGACCAGCCGTTCGCCGTCCGCGGCACTGCCGGTGTACGCGACCCGCACCGAGATCACATAGCGGCCCCGCAGCAGCTCCGGCAGCTGGGGGATCTCGGGGTAGCGCAGCGCGGCGACCGAGGACGTGCAGGTGTCCGGCACGGTCCGGGTCCACTCCAGATAGCGTCCCAGCACCTCCGCCGCCGAACTCCCGTCGAAGGTGACGGAGCCGCCGTACAGCCGCTCCACGGGCAGCAGACCGATCTCCAGCCCGGTCACCGCACCGAGCCGGTGCCCGCCGCCCCGCAGCGCCCAGAAGAGCTCCGGCTCGCTGTCCGGGGCGACATGGCGCAGGACACCGTCGGCGGTCACCACGTCCAGCGAACGGACGAGGTCGGCGGCGTAGCCGAACTCCCGGGCCAGGATGCCCAGTCCGCCGCCGAGGGTGTAGGAGACCGCGCCCACCCCCGGGGACGACCCGTTCGGCGGGGCGAGCCCGTACGGTGCCGCGGCCTCGATCACCTGCCCCCAGGTAGCGCCCGCTCCGACACGGGCCCTCCCGTGCTCGGCGTCGATCTCCACGGTGTTCATCCTGCGGGTGCCGATCAGCACCCCGCCCCGTACCGCGCCCGGCAGCCCGTGCCCGGTGGCATGGACGGCGACGGGCAGCCCACGTGAGGCGGCGTTGCGCACCGCGGCCCGGACGTCGGCGGGGCAGGTGGCGTCGACCAGGAGATCGGGGGCGATGGTGAAGCCGGTCTGGAAGCTGAGGGGGGCGGCCGGGCCGGCCGGGGCGGCAGTCATGAGGGAGGCTCTCCATTCGCTCGCTGTTGCGTGGCGAAGGAGAGCCTCCCGGGTAAACCTGACACCGGCCGTCAGGTATCGGTGCCGATCACTCGACCGGGGCCGCCGCCTTGCGGCTGCGTGCCTCACGTACCAGCGAGACGGCCACGACCAGCGCCGCGACCAGCAGCGAGAGCAGTACCTGCTCACGCCCGGCGTCGTCGGTCAGCATGTAGACCAGGACGAACGAGATCATCGCGATCGTCGCCCAGGTCAGATACGGGAAGAGCCACATCCGTACGACGAGCTTCTCCGGCGACTCGCGCAGGATGATGCCGCGCATCCGCAGCTGGGTGAAGCAGATCACCAGCCAGACGAACAGGGCGATGGCACCGGAGGAGTTCAGCAGGAACTGGAACACCGTGTCGGGCCACTGGTAGTTGAAGAAGACGGCCACGAAACCGAACACGACGGACGAGAGGATCGCCGCCTGCGGCACGCCCCGCTTGTTCACCCGGGCGAAGGCCTTCGGGGCGTCGCCCCGCTGGCCGAGCGAGAAGCCCATCCGCGAGGCCGTGTAGAGGCCGGAGTTGAGGCAGGACAGCACGGCCGTCAGCACGATGACGTCCATGACCTGGCCGGCGTGCGGAATGCCGATGGCGTTCAGCGCGGCCACGTACGAACCGTCAGCGACGATCGACGGGTCGTTCCACGGCAGGAGCGTCAGGACGATGAAGATCGAGCCCAGGTAGAAGATGGCGATACGCCAGATCACGCTGTTGGTCGCCTTGGAGACGGCGCGCTGCGGGTCCTCCGACTCACCGGCGGCCAGGGTCACGATCTCGCTCCCCATGAAGGAGAAGACGACCATCAGCACACCTGTGAGGATGGCGCCGGGACCTTCGGGGAAGAACCCGCCGGTATCCGTGAGGTGGGCGAGACCCGACCCGGGGTTGTCCGAGCCCGGCAGCAGGCCGAAGACGGCGAGCAGGCCGACGACGACGAAGGCGCCGATCGCCACGACCTTGATCCCGGCGAACCAGAACTCGAACTCACCGTACGAACCGACGGAGACCAGGTTGGTCGCGGTGAGTACCACCATGACGATCAGGGCCCAGGCCCACTGCGGAACGCCGGGGATCCAGCCCTCCAGGATCTTGGCACCCGCCGTGGCCTCGACGGCGAGCACCACGACCCAGAAGAACCAGTACAGCCAGCCGATCGAGAAGCCTGCCCAGCGGCCCAGGGCCCGGTCCGCGTAGGCGGAGAAGGAACCGGAGCTCGGCCGGGCGACGGCCATCTCGCCGAGCATCCGCATGACGAAGACGACCATCAGGCCGACGAGCGCGTACGACAGGAGAATGGCCGGTCCGGCGGCGGCGATACCGGCGCCGGAGCCGACGAAGAGGCCCGCGCCGATCACGCCGCCGATGGCGATCATCGAGAGATGACGGTTCTTGAGGCCGGCCTGAAGCCCGCCCGTGGAGTCCGGCTTGTCCGGTTCGCCGGGCTGTTGGCCCGGCTCAGCCAGAGTCGTCTGCGACGTCATGGATCGAATCCTTACGTTTTCTGATCACGTGTGTCGGTCCTGCCTCTGCGGGGGTGGTGCGAAGGCAAGGCCACGCATTCAAGCCCGAGTGACACCGGAAGGGGAACCCCCTCTTCCGGATCGTTGACCGGATCGTTGCCCGAGTGGCGTTGCACACAGACCCCGACGCCGGACCCCGACCCCCGGTGGGTCCCGACCCCGCTGACGGCTACCCCGCCCGGTCCGTGCCACACTTCGCACCATGCGCGTGTACCTCGGCTCCGACCATGCCGGCTACGAACTCAAGAACCACCTCGTCGAGTGGCTCACGGCCCAGGGCCACGAGGCCGTCGACTGTGGTCCCCACATCTATGACGCCCAGGACGACTACCCGCCGTTCTGCCTGCGTGCCGCGGAGCGGACAGCAGCGGACAAGGGAACCCTCGGCATCGTCATCGGCGGCTCCGGCAACGGCGAGCAGATCGCCGCCAACAAGGTCAAGGGCGTCCGCGCCGCACTCGCCTGGAGCGAGCAGACCGCCGCGCTCGGCCGTGAGCACAACGACGCCAACGTGGTGGCCATCGGCGGCCGGATGCACACGGTGGAGGAGTCCACCAAGTTCGTCGAGATCTTCCTCGGCACCCCGTACTCGGGCGAGGAGCGTCACACCCGCCGCATCGAGATGCTGTCGGCGTACGAGGCGACCGGCGAGCTCCCCCCGATCCCCGCCCACCACCCGCAGCAGGGCTGAACGGCCCGCACCCGCTTCCCTGTGCCGCCGGGTCCCGCACCCGGCGGCACAGTCGTGTCACCGAGGAGTTCCGCCGTGCCCGAGGGGCATACGATCCACCGTCTCGCAGCGGACCACCATGAGCGGTTCGCGGGCGGTCCGGTACGGGTGAGCAGCCCGCAGGGCAAGTTCTCCGACAGTGCGGCGCTGCTGGACGGCCGGACCCTCACCGGCGTGGACGCCCACGGCAAGCACCTCTTCCTGGGCTTCGACGGGCACGACTTCGACAGGCACAGCTTCGACGGGCCGGGCTGGGTCCACATCCACCTCGGCCTCTTCGGCAAGCTCGGCTTCGGTACGACTCCGGCGCCACCGCCCACCGACACCGTCCGGCTCCGCCTGGTCAACGACGCCCACTACGCCGATCTGCGCGGCCCCACCACCTGTGCCCTGATCACCGAACCCGAGAAGCGGGCGATACACGACCGGCTCGGCCCCGACCCGCTGCGCACCGGCGAGGACGGCGAGCGGGCCTGGCAGCGGATCTCCCGGAGCCGCGTCACCGTCGCTGCCCTGCTGATGGACCAGAAGGTGGTCGCGGGCATCGGCAACGTCTACCGCGCCGAGGTCCTGTTCCGGCACGGCATCGACCCGTACCGCCTCGGCAAGGACCTCACGCGCCAGGAGTGGGACGCGATCTGGTCCGACCTCGGTGAGCTGATGCGCGAAGGCGTACGGAACAACCGGATCGACACGGTCCGCCCCGAGCACCTGCCCGAGGCGATGGGCCGCCCGCCGCGCGTCGACGACCACGGCGGCGAGGTCTACGTCTACCGCCGGGCACGGCAGGCCTGCCACATCTGCGGCACCGGGATCCGCACCGCGGACCTTGCGGCGCGCAACCTCTTCTGGTGCCCGGTCTGCCAGAAGGGCACGTCAAGTCGGGCTGCGGCCGCATCGGGTCCGTCCCGCGATTGAGGACAAAGCGGCCCCGGTGCACCCCCGGAGCACGCGCACCGGACTGAGTCGGCCCGATTTCGAACGCATTGTCACAGGGGTCCCCCTGCACCGGAGGCTGTCGGGTGGATAGGGTCCCGGCAATGGCCCGTCGCAGAGGAGTAGACGCGTACCCGGCCCGGTGGCGAAGATCGGCACACCGGGCGCGCATCGCGCTGCGCAAGTCGGGCGTCGACTACTTCCGCGGTGACGGCTCCGACTGGATCGCGCTCGTCGGCCTCCTGCTCATCATTCCGGCGATCACCTGCGCCACCTTGCTGAACCCCGTGTGGTTCTCACCGGCCGCGCTGGCGCTGCCGATCGTCGCCGGCGGACTGCTGCTGAGGCCTGCCAGCCTGCTGAGCCTGTACGCGGCCGCGGCCGCCGCCCTCATCGTCGAGTCGCTCAGCCTCGGCCCGTACATGAAGGAACCGGCCGGGGTCACTCCGGGCACCGTGCTGGTCGTCGCCGCCTGCGGCTTCTTCGGGCTGGTCCTCGCCCAGTTCCGGGCGAGAGTCGGTGTGCCGTGGAGGCGCGGCGGCACGATGCTCTTCGACCTGCGCGAGAGGATCCGGGTCCAGAGCGCCCTGCCCCTGCTGCCCCAGGGCTGGCACCGCGAGATGGCGCTGCGCCCGGCCGGCGGCCAGTCCTTCTCCGGCGACTTCGTCGTCGCGGCCCGTACCAACGGCGGGCGCGCCCTGGAAGTCGTCCTCACGGACGTCTCCGGCAAAGGCATGGACGCGGGCTCCCGGGCTCTGCTGCTGTCCGGCGCCTTCGGTGGTCTTCTCGGCTCACTGCCGCCGCACGGCTTCCTGCCCGCGGCCAACGGGTACCTCCTGCGGCAGGACTGGGACGAGGGCTTCGCCACATCGATCCATCTGGTCCTGGATCTGGAGTCGGGCGACTACGAACTCCTGTCCGCCGGCCACCCCCCGGCGCTGCAACTGCACGCAGGCAGTGGCCAGTGGGAGGAGAAGGCCGCGGAGGGGCCGCTGCTCGGTGTGTACGACGGAGCGCAGTTCGACGCGGTGAAGGGCTCGTTGGCGCCCGGTGACGTGCTGATGCTCTTCACGGACGGTCTGGTGGAGGCGTCCGACCGGGACATGGCCGAGGGCATCGACCGGCTGACCGGCGAGGCCGACCGCTATGTCGCCACGGGTTTCGAAGGCGCGGCCTGGCACCTGATCGAGGCGTGCGCGAAGGACGTCAACGACGACCGTGCGCTGCTGCTCCTGTCCCGTCGCGCCTGAACCGTACGGAAGTATCCGAAAAGGTGCAACCGTCAATGCGGCTGGCCGCTTTCACTCGAACGTGATCACCGGGGTGGGGTACGGGTACGGTGACGCGGCCCCGTACCCGTACGCGACGGTCAGACCGGCACCGCCGCCTTCTCGGTCTCCCGGCCCTTCGTCGGACCTCCGGGCAGGAAGCGGGCCAGCCAGTCCGAGCGGCCGGCCGCCAAGGGTGCCAGGACCGCGAGCAGGAGCACATAACCGGCGATGAACGGGGAGAGCCGTTCGTCCTGCCCCGCGCCCGCAGCCATGGTCGCGAGAATCAGGGCGAACTCCCCGCGGGCCATCAGCGTGGTGGAGATGTTCGACGCCGCCAGCGGGCCGAAGCCGTACACCCGGGCGGAGAACATGCCGGACAGGATGTTCATCGCGACCGTCAGTACGACCGCGGCCAGCACCGGCCACATCACGCTCGGCAGGTCCCCGGGGTTGATGGACAGTCCGAATGCGAAGAAGAAGATGGCCCCGAACGCGTCCCGCAGCGGATGGACCAGTTTGAGGATGCGGTCTCCCGACGTCGTGCTGCCGAGCATCAGACCCACCATGAAGGCGCCGATCGCGTCCGCGACGCCGAACCAGTCGGAGACGCCGGCGACGAAGACCGCGGCTCCGAGGAAGGAGATGACGAGGAGTTCGTCGTCCCGGGTGTCGATCAGCCTGCTGATGACTTTCGTGCCGAAGCGGGCGACGAGGGCCAGCAGCAACAGGAATCCGAATGCCTTGCCACCGTCCCGCAGGGCCGCGCCGAGTCCGTCCGAGTGGGACAGGATCGGCTGCAGGGCGGCCAGATAGAGGGCGAGGAACACGTCGTCGACGACGATGATGCCGAGGATCGGCTTGGTCTCGGGGCTGCCGAGGCGTTTCAGGTCGACCAGGATCTTCGTGACGATCGCCGATGAGGAGATCCCGATGACGCCGGCCAGGACCAGCGCCTCGGCGTTGCCCCAGCCGAGGACGAAGCCGAAGCCGAGTCCGGCGCCGACATTCAGGACGAGGTAGACGGTGCCGGCGAGCACCATCTTGCGCCCGCCCGCTTTGAGGTCGTCGAGGTGGAATTCCAGGCCCAGGTAGAAGAGCAGCAGTACCAGGCCCAGTGCGGAGAGCATCTCCAGCTCGTGGGGGTCGTCGACGATGACGACACCTGGTGTGTGCGGGCCGAGCAGGATCCCGGCCAGGATGAACAGGGGGATGGTCGGCAGTCCGATCCGGCCGCCGACGCGGGCGAGGACGGCGGCGGCCAGGAAGGCGCCGCCCATGGCGATGAGCGTGTCTGCGTGTCCGATGAGCCTGATCCTTCGTTCGGTCAAGAGGGCGTCAAGGAATCGTCAGTAATTAGTTTACCGAACGATTGACGCTGCAACTATGAACCCCTCGGACTCCGGCCCCGACGGCGTACAGTCGGGCGCATGCCGACCCCGTATCTGACCCTGGCCGAGGTCGAGTCGATCGCTCGCGAGGCCCATCGCACCCAGACCGACAAGGCGGGGCGCCCCTACGCCGAGCACCTCGCCGCGGTCGCCGAGGGCGTACGGATCCGGGGCGGGAGCGACGAGCAGATCGCCGCCGCCTGGTTGCACGACGCCGTCGAGGACGATGCGCTGTCCCGGCAGTGGCTGGACGAGGCCCCGCTGACGCGGCAGGTCAAAGAAATGGTCCTCGCCGTCACCAAGCGGGACGGCGAGGACCTCTTCGCGTACACCGGGCGGATTCTCGCCACCCCCGGCGCGCTGCTGATCAAGGAGTCGGACCTGGCGCACAATGCGGATCCGGACCGCCTCGCGATCCTGGAGCCGGCGACGCGTACCCGGCTGACAGCGAAATATGCGCAGGTGCGTGGGCTGTTGGGGCTCCCGGGAGGCGAATTGCCCACCGACCAGCAGGATCAAGCCAACCCCACGACAGGCTGATCCGGGACCGGTCCGGGGCCGGTCCACGCGACGGCCGGAACCCGTCCCGGCCGACGAGCCCCCGGCCGGTTCAGCGCTTGGCGGTGTCCCGGCGGAACGCCCACTGCAGATCCGGCTCGGTGGCGAAACGCAGTACACGCCGGACCGGAGGGGTGCACAGCAGGGTGACGGCGGCAGCCGCGACGAGGGAGACGACCACCAGGCCGGCAGGCCCGGTGAGCCACTCGTAGCGGTCGAACAGGCCGAAGTATCCGGCGCCCTTCACGAGGAAGCCGTGCAGCAGATAGCCGCAGATCGTCCCGGCTCCCAGCACGGTGAACCACATATGACGGCGCGGCACCCAGGCCAGGAAGCCGATCGTGAGAAGCAGCGCACATCCGAACATCGCCAGGGACATCACGGCCCCCGACCACCAGGGAGCGCCCAGTTCCTGTGCGGCACTGCTCCGGTAGAACCAGCCGAGCTGCATGCGGGGCGCCGCCCAGTAGGCGAACAGCAGGGCACCGGCGAACAGGGGCAGGGCCAGCAGCCGTACCTCACGCCGTCGGACCAGCTGGAAGTGCTCGGACTTCAGCAGGAGACCCAGCACGAAGAACGGCAGGAGCTGCAGGACGCGCTGCAGATCGAGATCGTCACCGATGCCCGGAGTCACCGACGCGAGCACGGCGATCGTGAGGGCGACCGGCAGCGGGTGGCGCAGTGAGCGCCACAACGGAGTGGTGACCCGCCAGATGAACAGGGCGATCAGGAACCAGGTGAGGAACAGCGGATCGAGCAGGGTGACCGGCACGTCGTCCGAACCGCCGGCGTACCGCTTGAACAGTGAATACGCCGTCTCGAACAGCACGTAGGGCACAGCCACCCCGGTGACCAGTCGCTTCACCTTGGCGGGACTCATGTCGAACGACCGTGAGAAGTAACCGGAGATGAGGATGAAGGCCGGCATGTGGAACGAGTACACGACCATGTACAGCGCGCGGGTGGCGCGGCTGCCGTCCATCACGGGTTCCCAGGCGTGGGCCACCGCGACGAGCACGATCGCGAGGTACTTCACATTGTCGAAGTAGGCGTCGCGCCGCTTGGCCGGAGCGGGGGCCTCGGCGGCCGGTGAGCGGGCCGGGGCCGGGGCCTCGGCGGCCGGGGGAGTCCTGACGGCCGTCGACGTCGTCCGCTGGTGTCTGGGCTCCGACTCCCGGGTCTCCGGGGGGATCGGGGCCCTCTTGAATTCGCTCGGAGCTTGGAACATCTAAGGCACCTTAGACCTGTTGATTGCCATGCGTAAATCTCTCAAGAGATATCGCGTGTTCCCGCCCATTCGAAAATGAAACCACCGACAACCGCCCGCTATCAGATGGTTAATCCCCCTTAAATAGGGCATATCGGCGTGAAGTTGAGGAGAGTGAATTTCGTCGCACGAACGCACGGCGCAATACTGTGAATGAACTGTGGGGGTATGGAAACGATCACGGCAGTCGATATTCGAACTGCCTTGCACACAGCGGGCGTACGGATTTCCCGCAGAGCCCTGCCGCGTCTACTCCTGGCGCCCCCTGCGGCGATCCGCCCCGAGGCGCGCGCGGGCGCGAGGATGGCGTGATCCGGTCAGTGCTATCCGTCACCTGGCAGCACCTGCAGGGGAGTTGGTGGCACGATGGAAGCAACGGAGGTGTGCTGGGCTGCACGCCGCCGGGCCGGCAAGGCGGACCGACCAAGGATGTGATCAGTCGTGGCCATTTCACTGTCTGTGGTGCTGATGTTGGGGATCATCCTGGTGGTGCTGATCCGCGGCGGGTCCATCAAGGGCGGGCCGGCGGTCGTGGCCGTGCTCTTCGGCTTCTTTCTGGCATCGACGGGCATGGCGCCGTCGATCAACAGATTCATGAACTCGATAGCCGAGACGATCAACCAGATCAGCTTCTGATCCGCACACGCGAACGGCCCGGTCCGACGAGCAACCGTCGGGCCGAACCCCGGCATGCGGCGGACGCGTCCACATCACCCGATCCTGGCGGTCTGCCGCGCCCGGTCCACCGTCCCTGCACCCTGAACCACCTGGCGACCGGCAGGGGCGAGACCTGCGACGGCGATGATCGTGACTGCTACGCCGATCTTGACTCCCAGGTCCATTGTTCCCAGCGTGTTCGTCCCCCTCGTCCCCCTCGTCGCCTGATGGCAGCGGCCCGCGAGACACGATCATGCTCCCGCGTGGAGATGAACCTGCCACCCCGTTCGTGCACGTGGAACCGGAAACGGAAAGTGTTGAGGACCATCTGAGCGTGACTCCCGTTCGGTGGCGAGGCGTGTCAGCTCATCCCGTGAAATGCCCCACTCATCCATGCGCCCGTGGTCTTCGGCTCCGAACGACCGGGCACGTGCCGGGTGCGACGGTTCAGCGCTTCAGGGCCCTGTACCGCTTGAGAAGAGCCGTGATCCTCCCGTGGTCGGCGACACCGTTCAGTTCGGCGAGGAGATCATCGGGGCAGAGTTCGTAGTGGTCGCCCCACCACCGGCGCCCCCTGTTGTCCCAGATGCGATAGCCGCCCGGGACCCCTCTGGCCACATACCGTCTCCGGCTCACGCTGTGTTCCCCCCCGTGCCGCCCTTCTCGGGGGGACGCTACATCGACACCGGTCGAGCAGGTCTTCAACCTCGGAGGGCCGGATCGGAAACACATCAGGGCCAGGTCGGAGGATGAACCTCTGACCTGGCCCTGAGTGATTGGAGCGGGCGACGGGAATCGAACCCGCGTAGCTAGTTTGGAAGACTAGGGCTCTACCATTGAGCTACGCCCGCAAGCACCGCACCGCAGGTCCGGTGGACCGCGGCACGAAAAGCATCGTAGCGGGTCGGAGAAGGTGCGCGCACACCTGTATCGGTGTGACTGTCCGTGACCGGCTTCGTAAAGAGTGCTGCGCACTGCCTGTCGGCATGTACCCTACGTGTCGCACCGACGGGGTGTGGCGCAGCTTGGTAGCGCGTCCGCTTTGGGAGCGGAAGGTCGTCGGTTCGAATCCGGCCACCCCGACCACCGGCAAGATCACCGGACAAGATCGCGTTGTGGGAGTCATCCCGCTTGCCGTTACTATGCAAATTGCGTGCCCGTGTGTCTGATGTACCGGGCTCGATCCGCGAAGCCGCCTCTCGGCGGCCCAGCAGAACCCCAAGAAGTCAGCCACCAAGGAGACCGAACCGTGAAGAGCGCCGTGGAGACCCTGAACCCGACCCGGGTTCGGCTCAGCATTGAGGTGCCCTTCGAGGAGCTCAAGGACAGCCTCGACGCGGCGTACAAGAAGATCAACCAGCAGGTCACGGTGAAGGGCTTCCGTAAGGGCAAGATCCCCAACCGCGTCATCGACCAGCGGTTCGGCCGTGGTGCTGTGCTGGAGGAGGCCGTCAACGACGCCCTTCCGAAGTTCTACACCGAGGCTGTCAACGAGGGTGAGCTCAACGTTCTGGGCCAGCCCGAGGTTGACATCACCGAACTGAAGGACGGCGAGCTGCTGGCCTTCACCGCCGAGGTGGATGTCCGTCCCGAGATCGAGATTCCGGACTACTCCGGCATCGAGGTCACCGTGGACGCACTCGAGGTCACCGACGAGGACGTCGACAAGGCCGTGGAGCAGCTCCGCGAGCGCTTCGCCTCGACCAACCCGGTCGAGCGCGCCGCCGCCGAGGGCGACGTCGTCACGATCGACCTGGAGGCCAAGGTCGACGGAGAGGTCCTGGAGGACGGCGTGGCCGCCGGTGTCTCGTACACCATCGGTTCCGGCGAGCTCCTCGAGGGCATCGACGACGCCGTGACCGGCCTGGAGGCCGGTGGCGAGGCCACCTTCACCTCCGAGCTGAAGGGCGGCTCCGCCGAGGGCAAGGAAGCGGAGGTCACCGTCAAGGTCACCACCGTCGCCTCCCGCGAACTGCCCGAGCTGGATGATGACTTCGCGCAGATGGCGAGCGAGTTCGACACGCTCGCCGAGCTCCGCGAGGACAGCCGCAAGCGCCTCGAGAACACCAAGCAGTACGACCAGGCCACCCAGGCCCAGGAGCGCGTCCTCGACGAGCTGCTGAAGCTGGCCGAGGTGCCGATCCCCGAGAAGCTTCTCGCGGACGAGGTCCAGACCCGCAAGCACAACCTCGAGCACCACCAGCTCGGCCAGATGGGTCTCGACCTCGAGAAGTACCTGGAGATCCAGGGCAAGACGCTCGAGGAGTTCGAGGCCGAGACCTCCGAGCAGGCCATCAAGGGCATCAAGACCCAGTTCATCCTTGACGAGCTCGTCAACAAGGAGAAGCTGAACGTCAACCAGGAGGAGCTCACCGAGCACCTCATGCGGCGCGCTGCTTCCTCCGGCATGAGCCCCGACCAGTTCGCCCAGGCCGTCGTCGAAGGCGGCCAGGTGCCGATGCTCGTCGGCGAGGTCGCCCGCGGCAAGGCGCTCGCCGTGGTTGTCGAGGCCGCCAAGGTCGTCGACACCAACGGTGAGGTCGTCGAGCTCGAGGACGACGAGGAAGAGGCCATCGAGACGGTCGAGGCCGCCGAGGGCACCGCTGACGCGGTCGCCGCCGACGAGAAGACCGAGGCCTGATCCTCGTACTGATCGGCTTATCTGATCCGCATACGACGGGCTCCGGACGCACCACGTCCGGAGCCCGTCGGCGTATCGGCCCCGCGCCCCCAGAACCCTTGTGCGGACTGCTCACCTTGCGCTCCCAGCGAACAGTTGGGGAAGCGGGATGGCGTTGTCCCACCTGCGCGTTAGGGTCCATGAAGAGGAAGGGTCGGTCAGTCCCGGCCCACCCGGTACGAAGACGCTGAGACGGCCGGAGCCGTCAGAGACGAGCAGGTGGATACGTGACGAATCTGATGCCCTACGCCGCCGGAGAGCCGTCCCTCGGTGGAGGCCTCGGTGACCAGGTCTACAGCCGACTGCTCGGCGAGCGCATCATCTTCCTCGGTCAGCAGGTCGACGATGACATCGCCAACAAGATCACCGCACAGCTTCTGCTCCTTGCCGCAGACCCGGACAAGGACATCTACCTCTACATCAACAGCCCCGGCGGCTCGGTGACGGCAGGCATGGCGGTCTACGACACCATGCAGTACATCCCGAACGACGTGGTCACCATCGGTATGGGCATGGCGGCCTCGATGGGCCAGTTCCTGCTCACCGGTGGTACGGCGGGCAAGCGCTTCGCGCTCCCGAACACCGACATCCTCATGCACCAGGGTTCGGCCGGCATCGGCGGTACCGCCTCGGACATCAAGATCCAGGCCCAGTACCTGCTCCGCACGAAGACGCGGATGGCGGAGATCACCGCCCATCACTCCGGCCAGACCGTGGAAACGATCATCCGCGACGGCGACCGCGACCGCTGGTACACGGCGGAGGAGGCCAAGGACTACGGCCTCATCGACGAGATCATCACGGTCGCGTCGGGCATCCCGGGCGGCGGCGGCACCGGCGCCTGATCCGGGTTCACCCGGACGGGCACCACGCCGCACCCTCTCGTACGCCGAGACTCCCAGCCCACATGAACGCCACCAGGATGGTGAACACCCACATGAACAACTTCCCCGGCGCCTCCGCGAGCGGCCTCTACACCGGCCCGCAGGTGGACAACCGCTACGTCGTCCCGCGCTTCGTGGAGCGCACCTCGCAGGGTGTGCGCGAGTACGACCCGTACGCGAAGCTCTTCGAGGAGCGCGTGATCTTCCTCGGCGTGCAGATCGACGACGCCTCGGCCAACGACGTCATGGCGCAGCTGCTGTGCCTGGAGTCGATGGACCCGGACCGCGACATCTCGATCTACATCAACAGCCCGGGCGGCTCGTTCACCGCGCTCACCGCGATCTACGACACGATGCAGTTCGTGAAGCCGGACATCCAGACGGTCTGCATGGGCCAGGCGGCCTCCGCCGCCGCCGTCCTGCTCGCCGCGGGCACCCCGGGTAAGCGCATGGCGCTCCCGCACGCCCGTGTGCTGATCCACCAGCCGTCCTCGCAGACCGGCCGTGAGCAGCTCTCCGACCTGGAGATCGCGGCCAACGAGATCCTGCGGATGCGCACCCAGCTCGAGGAGATGCTGGCCAAGCACTCCACCACCCCGCTGGAGAAGATCAGCGAGGACATCGAGCGCGACAAGATCCTTACCGCCGACGACGCACTCGCGTACGGTCTGGTGGACCAGATTGTCTCCACCCGCAAGACCACAGCCGGCGCGTCCGTCTGACGTCGGTCTTTCCCCTTGGCACATTCCATGAGCACGGCCCCGGCCGTGTGAACCGTGCCAAGGGGGGCCCGAACGGGGGGCCAGGCAAGGTACCGTCGGATAGAGGCACCAGGAGCCGCTGAACCAGGCTGCTCCCAGGCGAAGGGGAAGCACCTCGTGGCACGCATCGGTGATGGCGGCGACCTGCTCAAGTGCTCGTTCTGTGGAAAGAGCCAGAAGCAGGTGAAGAAGCTCATCGCAGGACCCGGTGTGTACATCTGCGACGAGTGCATCGATCTCTGCAACGAGATCATCGAGGAGGAGCTCGCGGAGACCTCCGAGGTGCGGTGGGAGGAGCTTCCCAAGCCGCGCGAGATCTACGAGTTCCTCGAGGGGTACGTCGTCGGGCAGGAGCCCGCGAAGAAGGCCCTCTCGGTCGCGGTGTACAACCACTACAAGCGGGTCCAGGCCGGGGAGAACGGCGGCGGCGCGAATCGTGACGACGCCATCGAGCTCGCCAAGTCCAACATCCTGCTGCTGGGCCCCACGGGCTCCGGCAAGACACTCCTCGCGCAGACGCTGGCCCGCATGCTCAACGTCCCGTTCGCCATCGCCGACGCGACGGCGCTGACGGAGGCCGGCTATGTCGGCGAGGACGTCGAGAACATCCTGCTGAAGCTGATCCAGGCCGCGGACTACGACGTCAAGAAGGCCGAGACCGGGATCATCTACATCGACGAGATCGACAAGGTCGCCCGCAAGAGCGAGAACCCGTCGATCACCCGCGATGTCTCCGGCGAGGGCGTCCAGCAGGCCCTGCTGAAGATCCTGGAGGGCACCACCGCCTCCGTACCGCCGCAGGGCGGCCGGAAGCACCCGCACCAGGAGTTCATCCAGATCGACACGACGAACGTGCTGTTCATCGTGGGCGGTGCCTTCTCCGGTCTGGAGAAGATCATCGAGTCGCGGGCCGGCGCCAAGGGCATCGGCTTCGGCGCGACGATCCGCTCGAAGCTGGAGATCCAGGCGAGCGACCAGTTCCAGGAGGTCATGCCGGAGGACCTGGTGAAGTTCGGGATGATCCCCGAGTTCATCGGCCGCCTTCCCGTCCTGACCTCGGTCCACAACCTGGACCGCGAGGCGCTGCTCCAGATCCTGATCGAGCCGCGTAACGCCCTGGTGAAGCAGTACCAAAGGCTTTTCGAACTCGACGGTGTGGAGCTGGACTTCGAGCGCGAGGCGCTGGAAGCCATCGCCGATCAGGCGATCCTGCGACAGACGGGCGCGCGCGGTCTGCGCGCGATCATGGAGGAAGTCCTCCAGTCCGTGATGTACGAGGTCCCGTCCCGCAAGGACGTGGCCCGCGTGGTCATCACCTCGGACGTCGTCCGCAACAACGTCAACCCGACGCTGGTCCCGCGCGAGCCGCGCACGATCGGCAAGAACGACGACGGCGGCCGCCACGAGAAGTCCGCGTAGCGGCAGCGTCAGCGATACGCACGCCGAAGGGGCGCCCGGCCACTGGCCGGGCG
>NZ_JBHWVO010000002.1:196467-554062 GCF_042736635.1 Streptomyces sp. NPDC060035 | reverse complement strand
CGTCGTGACGACAGCCGTGGTGGCAGCACCGGCGGTGGCTTCCGTCGTGACGACAGCCGTGGTGGCAGCACCGGCGGTGGCTTCCGTCGTGACGATCGCGCGCCGCGTCGTGATGACGAGCGTGGTGGGCGCCCCAGTGGTGGTTTTGAGCGCCGTGATGACCGCGGTGGCCGTCCGAGCGGCGGCTTCGAGCGTCGCGACGACCGGCCCAGCGGCCCGCGTCGTGACGACAGCCGTGGTGGCGGTGCCGGCGGTGGCTTCCGGCGTGACGACAGTCGCGGTGGCAGCACGGGTGGTGGCTTCCGTCGGGACGATCGCGCGCCGCGTCGTGATGACGAGCGTGGTGGCTACCGCGGTGGACAGCGTGACGACCGTGGCGGACGCCCCAGTCGTGGCTTCGAGCGTCGTGACGACCGGCCCAGCGGCCCGCGTCGTGACGACAGCCGTGGTGGCGGTGCCGGCGGTGGCTTCCGTCGGGACGACCGGGCTCCGCGTCGTGATGACGAGCGTGGTGGGCGCCCCAGTGGTGGCTTCGAGCGCCGTGATGACCGCGGTGGCCGTCCGAGCGGCGGCTTCGAGCGTCGCGACGACCGGCCCAGCGGCCCGCGTCGCGATGACGACCGGCCCAGCGGCCCGCGCCGTGACGACAGCCGCGGTGGCAGCACCGGCGGTGGCTTCGAGCGTCGTGACGACCGGGGCCGTGACGACAGGAGCCGTGACCGGGACCGTGCGCCCCGTCGTGACAACGACCGGGGTAACGACCGCGGGGGATACCGCGGGCGGGACGACCGTGGGGGCTACCAGGGCCGCGATGACCGTGGGGGCTACCAGGGCCGCGAGGACCGGGAGCCGATCAAGCGGCTTCCCATCCCTGACGACGTCACTGGCCAGGAGATCGACAAGGATGTCCGGCAGGAGCTGATGAGTCTGCCGAAGACCCTGGCCGACGACGTTGCGCGGAACCTCGTGATGGTGGCTCGCCTCATCGACGAGGACCCCGAGCAGGCATACGGGTACTCGCGTATCGCGCTGCGTCTGGCCTCGCGCGTCGCCGCAGTGCGTGAGGCTGCCGGCTTCGCCGCGTACGCGACGCAGAAGTACGCGGAGGCACTGGCCGAGTTCAGGGCGTCCCGTCGCATGACCGGCTCCGTGGACCTGTGGCCCGTCATGGCCGACTGCGAGCGCGGACTCGGCAGGCCCGAGCGGGCGATGGACATGGCCGGTGGGCCCGAGGTCCAGAAGCTGGACAAGGCCGGCCAGGTCGAGATGCGCCTGGTCGCCGCCGGTGCACGCAGGGACATGGGCCAGATCGACGCGGCAATCGTCACGCTGCAGGGCCCCGAGCTCGCCTCCAGCTCCGTCCACTCGTGGACCCCGCGCCTGCGGTACGCGTACGCGGACGCGCTCCTGGAAGCAGGGCGCGAGGACGAGGCCCGTGAGTGGTTCGGCAAGGCCCTCGAGGCCGACAAGGACGGCGCGACCGATGCGTCGGACCGGCTCGCCGAACTCGACGGTGTGGAGTTCGTCGACGCCATGGGTGAGGACGACGAGCAGTCGGCCGTGGTCGAGGCGCCGGGCGCCGCGGAGCAGGACGACGAGGACGACGGCGTGGAAGAGTACTACGACGCGGATGACGAGGAAATCGAAGAAGTCGAGGACGACGACTCGGAAGATTCCGCGAAGGCGTAAGCGCTGAACGGCTGAAAGAAGAGGGCGGCACCCGTGACGGGTGCCGCCCTCTTCTGTTTGTGCCGTCCCTCAGTCAGTGTCGAGACTGCGCAGGACGAGACCCGTGGCCGGCTTGGGGCCGAACGAGGTCGACTTGCGGGGCATGGTGACGCCCTGTCTGGCCAGGTCCCGGACGACGTCCTCGCGGACCGGATGCATCAGGACCGCCGTGGCATCGTGCCGCTCCGCCTGCTCGACGGCCGCCGCGGTGTCGTGGATGTAGGCGATGTGCTCCGGGGCGTCGGGAATCCTCCAGACGTGGTCGAGGAGCGTGGAGTGCAGCACGGTCGCATCCAGTGCACGCCAGGCCTCCGGCCGGTCGGCACGAACCGTGCGGGCGAGGAGTTCCCCGTCCGGCCGGTCGACGAGGTGGAACCCGCCGTCGCCCGCGAGCAGAAAGGCGTTGCCCTCCGCCGCGGCCTCGGTGAGTGCGTCGAGTGCCCGTGGCAGCGGTCCCTCGATCCTCCTGACCCGGAAGCGGTTGTCGAGAGCCTCGATCGCCTCGGCAACAGGAAGACGGTGCAGCAGCCGGTGGATGGCTCGGACCTGGAGGGGATAGCGGGCCGTGTCGACGAGGAGGACCAGCCCGAAGTCCCAGGGGCCCGGCGCCGATTGTTCCTGCTGGAGCCTGAGATAGGTGGCCCAACGGTGATGACCGTCGGCGATCAGGGCCTGGCAGTGGGAGAGATCGGCCTGGATCTCCGCCTGCTCGCCAGGATCGGTGACGGCCCAGAGGCGATGGCTGAGGCCGTCCTCCGTCGTGGTCGTGAGAAGGGGGAGGCGCTCCACCACGCGTTCGATGACAGCGGTCGCTCCGGATCGCGCGCCGTCGCTGACGTAGCTGAGCAGCAGCGGTTCGAAGTGGGCCGCCGCGGTGCGCATCAGGTCGGCGCGGTCCTCCACGACATCGTCCATGACGTCTTCGTGCGGGAGCACGATGCCCTCGGCGGCGGGGGAGAGTGCCAGGGCCCCGATCACGCCTCGCTGCAGGATCTCCCCGGTGTGCTGCTCGTAGATGTAGAGCGCAGGGGCAGGGTCCGGGGCGAGAACGCCCTCGGCGAGCCAGCGCTTCAGGGTCTCGGCGGCCTGCTGATGGCGCGCGGCGGCGGTGCCGGCCTGCGGAAGGATCAGCCGCACGATGTTGTGGGGGTCCGCGGACTCCAGGTGGTGCAGCCCGTCGGGCCTGACGACGACGTCGTACGGAGGTGAGGTCACCGCGGCAAGGCTGCCGACCCGCTCGGGGACGTACCGCAGCCCACGGAAGGGGATCAGCCGCATTCCCTGGCCGGCGGGCCCTGATGTGTTCATTTGTGCATCGTATGTGCGCTCCCGGTATGCGCGATGATCGGGGCAGAAGCATGGAAAGAGGAGCGCAGTCATATGAGTCAGCAGTACAGGTCCCGGCCGCTCGGGAGCAGCGCGGCGCTGAGCGAGGCGTACGACACGGCTCTGCTCGATCTCGACGGGGTGGTGTACGCGGGCGGGCATGCGATCGTCCACGCCGTCGAATCGCTGGGCACCGCGCGGGAGGGTGGGATGCGGCTGGCGTACGTGACGAACAACGCCCTGCGCACTCCCGATGCCGTGGCGGAGCATCTGACGGAGCTCGGGGTGCCGGCCGAGCCGGGCGATGTGATCACGTCGGCGCAGGCGGTGGCCCGGCTGATGGCCGATCAGCTGCCGCCCGGGGCCCGGGTGCTCGTGGTCGGCGGGGAGGGACTGCGCGTCGCGCTGCGCGAGCGCGGGTTGGTGCCCGTGGAGTCGGCGGACGACGAGCCGGTCGCGGTGGCTCAGGGGTACGGCGGGCCGGACCTGGCGTGGGGGCGGTTCGCCGAGGCGGCGTACGCGATCGCGCGCGGGGCCGTGTGGTTCGCGTCCAACACGGATCTGACGATTCCGAGTGCCCGTGGCATAGCGCCGGGCAACGGTGCGGCGGTGGAAGTCGTACGGATCGCCACCGGTGCCGAGCCGCAGGTCGCCGGCAAGCCGTTGCCTCCGATGCACCGGGAGACGGTGCTGCGGACCGGTGCCGAGAGGCCGCTGGTGGTCGGGGACCGGCTGGACACGGACATCGAGGGCGCGTTCAACGGAGGTGTCGACTCGCTGCTCGTGCTCACCGGGGTGACCGACGCGGCGCAGTTGCTGGCTGCCGAGCCGAAGTACCGGCCGACCTATGTGGACCGGGACCTTCGAGGGCTGCTCACCGGTCAGCCGGAGGTGGCGGAGGAGGGCGGCCGGATCCGCTGCGGTGGCTGGACGGCCGAGGTACAGGGGGACGCTCTTGTGCTGGAGGGCGACGGGGACCCGCTGGACGGGCTGCGTGCCCTGTGCGGGGCGGCGTGGACGTATGCCGGTGAGGGGTCCTGCGAGCTGGACGCGGCGAAGGCGGTGGCCAGGCTCGGTCTGTAGGAGTCGGCGGAGGGGACAACCGAACCCGCAGGTGAGGCGGCTGGAGGGTAGGCTAACCTAACCCGGTGTTGGTTGAGAGTCCCTCCGAATCGAGCGCCGGCCCCGCGGCCACGCCTCAGGAGCCCGCGCGCCCCCGGCGTCATGCGGTACGTGCCGCAGGTCTGCTGGCAGCTGTGGGCGTTCTGGTCCTGGTCTGCCTCGCGAGTATCGCGATCGGTGCCAAGGCGCTGCCCCTGTCCGAGGTCTGGCACGGCCTGTTCCACTTCTCGGGAACCAACGGCGACGTCCTCGTACGGGACGTGCGCGTCCCGCGGACCGTGCTCGGGCTGATGGTCGGGGCGGCGCTGGGCCTCGCCGGTGCGGTGATGCAGGCCCTGACCCGTAACCCGCTCGCCGAGCCCGGCCTGCTGGGTGTCAACGCGGGCGCGGCCGCGGCGGTCGTCTCCGCGATCAGCTTCTTCGGTGTCACCTCGCTGACCGGGTACGTCTGGTTCGCGTTCATCGGCGCCGCGATCGTGTCCGTGGCGGTGTATCTGCTCGGCGGCAGCCGGTCCGCGAACCCTGTGCGGCTCGCACTCGCCGGCACGGCGGTCACCGCGGCCCTGTTCGGCTACGTCAACGCCGTACAGCTGCTGGACTCGGCGGCGCTGGACCGGCTGCGGTTCTGGACCGTCGGTTCGCTGGCTTCCGCCACCATGGGGACCGTCGGCAAGGTGTGGCCGTTCATCGCGCTCGGCGTGCTGCTCGCGCTGCTCATCGCCCGGCCGCTGAACGCGCTGGAGATGGGCGACGATACAGCCAGGGCACTCGGCGCCCATCTGACCCGTACGCGCGCCCTCGCGATGGCGGCCGTCACCCTGCTCTGCGGGGCCGCCACCGCCGCCTGCGGGCCGATCGTCTTCATCGGGCTGATGATCCCGCACCTCGTCCGCACCATCACGGGTCCCGACATGCGGTGGATCCTGCCGTACGCGGCCGTGCTCTCGCCCGTGCTGCTGCTCGGCGCCGATGTGGTCGGCCGAGTCGTCGCACGCCCCTCCGAACTGCAGGTCGGTATCGTCACCGCACTGCTGGGCGGGCCCGTCTTCATCCATCTCGTACGACGCAAGAGGATGGCCCAGCTGTGAAGGCCCCGCAGGACACCGCGAAATCGGTCCGCGCCGTACGGACCGCCGGTGGTTTCTCCTTCCGGGTGGACGTCCGGGCGCTCGTCGTGATCGTGCTGCTCACCGTGGTGGCGGCAGCGGCAGCCGTGGTGCTCACCGGCAGCGGCGACTACTCCATGACGCCGGGTGAGGTCCTCACCACGCTGTTCGGCAACGGAACCTTCCAGCAGGAGCTCATCGTCACGGACCTGCGCCTGCCGAGAGTCCTGGTCGGGCTGCTGGTCGGTGCCGCACTCGGCGTCGGAGGCGCTGTCTTCCAGAGCGTCTCGCGCAACCCGCTGGGCAGTCCCGATGTGCTCGGCTTCGGCCAGGGCTCCGCGGTCGGGGCACTCGTCGTGATCGTGCTCTTCCACGGCGGGGCCACCGAGGTCGCCGCAGGCGCCGTGACCGGAGGTGTGCTGACCGGTGTCGCCGTCTATGTGCTGGCGTGGAAGCGGGGCGTGCACGGCTACCGGTTGGTGCTCGTCGGTATCGGCGCGGCCGCGATGCTCACCGCCGCCACCCACTACCTGATCACCAAGGCCAATCTCGTCGACGCCACCCGTGCCGTCGTCTGGATGACCGGCTCGCTCGACGGCCGGGACTGGGCGCAGGTCTGGCCGCTGCTGGTGGTCTGCGGTGTTCTCGTACCCGTGGTCCTGGGCCACGGACGTGCCCTTCGCATGCTGGAGATGGGCGACGACGCCGCACACGCCCTGGGTGTACGGGTGGAACGCACCCGGCTCGTCCTGCTGGGCTGCGCCGTGATCCTCGTCGCCGTCGCCACGGCTGCCGCGGGCCCCATCGTCTTCGTCTCGCTGAGTGCCCCGCAGGTCGCCCGCAGGCTCACCCGCTCGCCCGGCCCCAACCTGGCTGCCGCCGCCTGCACGGGCGCGGCCCTGCTGCTCGTCGCCGACTGGACCGCGATGAACGCCTTCGGGGACCGCCGGCTTCCGGTGGGTGTCGTCACCGGTGTACTGGGCGGCTGTTACCTGCTGTGGCTCCTGGTGTCCGAGCGCAGGACGGGACGCATATGAAGCCCGGTACACCGCCGACGGCGCCGGACACCTCGCAGACGAAGCCCATCAACTCCGGGAGTACGACCATGCAGCGCCTCACCGCAGACTCGGTGACCCTCGGCTACGACCGGCGGATCATCGCCGAGGGCCTCTCGGTCGAGATCCCCGACAACTCCTTCACGGTGATTGTCGGCCCCAACGCCTGCGGTAAGTCGACCCTGCTGCGCGCGCTGTCCCGGATGCTGAAGCCGAGCCGGGGCGAGGTCCTGCTGGACGGACAGTCCATCCACCGGATGCCCGCGAAGAAGGTCGCCAGGACCCTGGGCCTGCTGCCCCAGTCCTCCATGGCTCCCGACGGCATCACGGTCGCCGACCTCGTCTCGCGCGGCCGGTACCCGCACCAGGGGCTGCTGCGCCAGTGGTCGCCCGAGGACGAACGGATCGTCGTGGAGTCCATGGCGTCCACCGGTGTCGGCGAACTCGCCGATCGCTATGTCGACGAACTGTCCGGCGGCCAGCGCCAGCGCGTCTGGATCGCCATGGCGCTCGCTCAGCAGACCCCGCTGCTGCTGCTCGACGAGCCGACGACGTACCTGGACATCCAGCACCAGATCGACGTACTCGACCTGTGCGCCGAGCTCCACGAGACGCAGGGCCGCACGCTGGTCGCCGTGCTGCACGATCTGAACCACGCCGCCCGGTACGCCACCCACCTCATCGCCATGCGCCAGGGCGAGATCATCGCCGAGGGCGCCCCCGGGGACGTGGTCACGGCGGCGCTGGTGGAGGAGGTCTTCGGGCTGCCGTGCCAGGTCATCGACGACCCGGAGACGGGAACACCGCTCGTGGTCCCGGCAGCCCGCAGGAAGAGGGCCGGAGCCAAGGTCTCTGCCGGAGCCCGACAGGTACGGCCTACAGCAGGGATCTGAGCCTCAGCAGATCGCGGAAGCCCGCCTCCAGCCGGACCCGGCCCGAGCCCCAGGCCCTCGCGAAGTTCAGCTCGCCGTTCACCATGGCCACCAGATCGTCCCCGGTCATCGCGAGCCGGATCTCGGCCTTCTCGCGGGGCGGGCCCTCGACCGTGTCGAGTACCCGGATCCGGCCGCCCGCCAGCCGCCCGCTGAACGTGACGTCGAGATCCTTGATGTGGCAGCTCAGCGAGCGGTCGAGAGCAGCAGCGCTGCGTACGTCGCCGTCGGCACCTGCCAGATTGCCGGAAAGTGTGTCGAGTGCACTGCGGCACTCCGCCATGGTCGCCATCGTCACCGACGGTACCCCAGCCGTTCGGGGTAGCGTTTCCGGCATGAGCGACTGGATGCCGGGGCCGGGGACGGCGCAGGAGGGCGACGCGGAACCGCCCGCCGCGCCTCCCGCACCCTCCTTCGACCCTGCCCCGCCCACCCCCCTCGGTGTCGCACGCACCCCCACCGGGCACGCCGGGGTCGATGCGCAGCTGGAGCGACTGGCCGATGCGGACCACCTCCCGGCGGACGGGCACACCGCGGTGTACGAGGATGTACACCGTGGGCTGCGCGACGCGCTGACCGAGCTGGACGCCCGGCCCGCACCCGCACCCCCGTACAACAACAGGAGCTGAACGAGAAGTGGCAGGAGTGGCACGTCGCCGCCTCGACGCCGAGCTGGTACGCCGCAAGCTCGCCCGCTCGCGCGAGCACGCGAGCCAGCTGATCGCGGCGGGGCGGGTGACCGTCGGCGGCAACACCGCGACCAAGCCCGCCACCCAGGTCGAGACGAGCGCCGCCGTCGTCGTCGTGAAGGACGACAGCGACCCCGAGTACGTCTCGCGCGGCGGGCACAAACTCGCGGGCGCGCTCGCCGCCTTCGTACCCCTCGGGCTGAAGGTCGAAGGCCGGCGGGCATTGGACGCAGGCGCGTCCACAGGAGGCTTCACCGATGTGCTGCTGCGGGCGGGAGCCAGTCATGTCGTCGCCGTCGACGTCGGCTACGGGCAGCTCGCGTGGTCGCTGCAGTCCGATGAACGCGTCATCGTCAAGGACCGTACCAATGTACGAGAGCTGACGCTGGAGCAGATCGACGGGAAGGCGGTGGACCTGGTGGTGGGCGATCTGTCGTTCATTCCGCTCGGTCTCGTGCTGCCCGCCCTGGCGCGCTGCGCCGCCCCCGACGCGGACCTGGTCCTCATGGTCAAGCCGCAGTTCGAGGTGGGCAAGGAGCGCCTCGGCAGCGGCGGTGTGGTCCGCAGCCCCGAGCTGCGGGCCGAAGCGGTACGGGAAGTGGCGCGCCGGGCCGGCCTCCTGGGCCTCGGCGTCCGGGGCGTCACGGCGAGCCCGCTGCCCGGGCCGTCAGGAAATGTCGAGTACTTTCTGTGGCTGCGGGCCGGAGCACCTGAACTGGATCCCGCGGATGTCGACCGTGCAGTGGCGGAGGGGCCTCGTTGACGACGCATGCGGCACAACCCGAGAACGTGGCACGAACTGTTTTCCTGCTGGCACACACCGGCCGCTCGGCAGCGATCCGCAGCGCCGAGCTCGTCGTCCAGGGCCTGCTGCGCAACGGCCTCGGCGTCCGGGTCCTGGCCGCCGAGGCGGCGGACCTGCCGCTTCCGCCGTCCGTGGTGACGGTCACGGACGCGACGCCCGCGGCCGTGGACGGCTGCGAACTGCTGATCGTGCTCGGCGGGGACGGGACGCTGCTGCGCGGCGCCGAGATCTCCCGGGCGTCCGGCGTACCCATGCTGGGTGTCAACCTCGGGCGCGTCGGATTTCTCGCCGAGGCCGAGCGGGACGACCTGGACAAGGTCGTCGACCGGGTCGTCACACGGGCGTACCAGGTCGAGGAACGCATGACGCTCGACGTCATCGTGCACAGCAACGGCGACATCGTGCACACCGACTGGGCGCTCAACGAGGCGGCCGTGCAGAAGGTCTCGCCCGAGCGGATGCTGGAGGTCGTGCTCGAGATCGACGGCCGGCCGGTGACCGGGTTCGGCTGCGACGGGATCGTCTGCGCCACGCCGACCGGCTCGACCGCGTACGCCTTCTCGGCCGGCGGCCCCGTCGTCTGGCCCGAGGTCGAGGCCCTGCTGATGGTGCCGATCAGCGCCCACGCGCTGTTCGCCAAGCCTCTGGTGACCTCACCCGACTCGGTACTCGCGGTCGAGGTACAGCCGCACACCCCGCACGGGGTGCTGTGGTGCGACGGCCGCAGGACCGTCGAGCTGCCCGCGGGGGCCCGGGTCGAGGTGCGGCGCGGTGCGGTGCCCGTACGGCTGGCACGGCTGCACCAGGCCTCGTTCACGGACCGTCTGGTCGCCAAGTTCGCGCTCCCGGTGCAGGGCTGGCGCGGCGCGCCGCACTGACTGGGAAGCGGTCCCGGGGCCCGGGAGAGTGAACCGGTACCCGGGGCCCTTGGCGCACAGGGGTCCGGACCTCGTAAGGTCATGTCCGTGTTGGAGGAGATGCGGATACGGTCGCTCGGAGTCATCGACGACGCGGTGGTCGAGCTGTCACCCGGTTTCACCGCGGTGACGGGCGAGACCGGCGCGGGCAAGACCATGGTCGTCACCAGCCTGGGGCTGCTGCTCGGCGGGCGTGCCGACCCTGCCCTGGTACGGGTCGGGGCCAAGGCCGCGGTCGTCGAGGGGCGGATCACGGTGTCCGAGGGCGACGCGGCAGCGCTGCGCGCCCAGGAGGCCGGGGCCGAGATCGAGGACGGTGCGCTGCTCATCAGCCGTACCGTTTCGGCGGAGGGGCGCTCCCGCGCCCACCTCGGGGGCAGATCCGTGCCCGTGGGGGTCCTTGCCGAGCTCGCCGACGAACTCGTGGCCGTACACGGCCAGACCGACCAGCAGGGGCTGCTCAAGCCCGCGCGCCAGAGGCAGGCCCTCGACCGGTACGCGGGTGACGGCGTCGACGGCCCGCACACCAAGTACGCGGCGGCCTACCGGCGGCTGCGCGCGGTCGTCGTGGAGCTCGACGAAATCACCACGCGCGCCAGGGAACGGGCCCAGGAAGCGGATCTGCTGCGTTTCGGCCTGCGTGAGGTCGCCGGGGTGGAACCACTGCCCGGGGAGGACACCGAACTCGCCGCCGAGGCCGAGCGGCTCGGCCACGCCGAGGCACTCGCCTCCGCGGCGGCCCTCGCGCACGGGGCGCTCGCGGGCAACCCGGAGGACCAGGAGGGCGTGGACGCCACGACCGTCGTCGCGGCGGCAGGGCAGTGGCTGGACGCCGTGCGGGCCCATGACCCGGCGCTGGCCGCGCTCGCCGACCGCATCGGTGAGATCTCCATCCTGCTCGCCGACGTGGGCGGGGAACTCGCCGGGTACGCCGACCAGCTGGACGCCGACCCCCTGCGGCTCGCTGCCGTCGAGGAGCGGCGCGCCGCCCTGACCGGGCTGACCCGCAAGTACGGTCAGGACATCCACGCCGTGCTCGCCTGGGCCGAGGAGGGCGCGGCCCGGCTGACGGAGCTGGAGGGCGACGACGACCGCATCGGTGAGCTGACGGCGGAGCGCGACGCGTTGCGCTCGGAGCTCTCCGGGCTCGGGCAGGCGCTGACCGACGCGCGTACGGAAGCGGCGGCACGCTTCGCCGGGGCGGTGACCGAAGAACTGGCGTCGCTCGCGATGCCGCACGCCCGGGTCTCCTTCGCCGTCCGGCAGACGGAGGCGGCGGACGAGTCGTCCGGTATCGACATCGGCGGCCGGAGCGTGCTCTACGGGCCGTCCGGCGCAGATGAGGTCGAGCTCCTGCTGGCACCGCACCCCGGGGCCCAGCCCCGGCCGATCGCCAAGGGGGCGTCGGGCGGTGAGCTGTCCCGGGTGATGCTCGCCGTCGAGGTGGTCTTCGCGGGTTCCGACCCCGTACCGACGTATCTCTTCGACGAGGTCGACGCGGGTGTCGGCGGCAAGGCAGCCGTCGAGGTGGGCCGACGACTGGCCAAGCTGGCCAGGTCCGCACAGGTCGTGGTGGTCACGCACCTGCCCCAGGTGGCGGCCTTCGCCGACCGGCAGCTGCTGGTGGAGAAGACGGTGGACGGCTCGGTGACGAGCAGTGGTGTCACGGTCCTGGAGGGCGAGGACCGGGTGCGTGAACTCTCCCGGATGCTGGCCGGCCAGGAGGACTCGGAGACGGCCCGGGCCCATGCCGAGGAGCTGCTGGCGACGGCGCGGGCGGACGGCTAGGGGGTTCCTGGCGTCAGTTCGGGGCCGTCTCTCTCACTCGTAGGGGTGGGGCGGCCCGTCCGGCTGTCACCGCAAGGACGGGAACAACGTTTCGTCAGTCCCGGAACGTGCGTACGGACTGGCATCCTTGGGCTGTACATTCCGCCGACTCCGGAGCTCCGGGAGCCATTCGACGTGTCACAGCTGCGTACGGTCCAAGTCCTGGGCGGGGGTGCCGGAAGCAGCGCTCATGTCACCTCGCTCGCCGCAGGTCTGGTCGCCCGGGGGGTGCAGGTCACGGTCTGTGCCCCGGCCGGAGCGGCCTGCGGCCATGACTTCCCCGCGACGGGAGCCCGTTTCGTCGCCGTACCCCGGCGCAGCGACCCCGCAGCCGTCGCCGCCCTGCGGGCCGCCTGTGCGGATGCGGACGTGGTCCACGCGCACGGCCTGCACGCCGCTGTCCGGACCGGGCTCGCGCTCAGCGGCCGCAGCACCCCGCTGGTCGTGACCTGGCGCGCCCGCGCCCATACGGAAGGTGCGCGCGGCCGGCTGCTGCACCTGCTGGAGCGAAGGGCCGCCCGGGCGGCGGCCATTGTGCTGGGTACGTCGTCGGATCTGGTCGACCGGGCCCGCCGCCGGGGGGCCCGTGACGCACGCCTGGCACCGGCCGCGATCCCGGCGGGCCGCACTCCTGCCACCGGTCACGACGGCAAGGCACGCGTCGAACTGGGGGCGGTGGGAAGGCCGTTGCTGGTATCGGTCGGCAGCCTCGTGCCGCACCACGGCTTCGGCACACTGCTGGACGCCGCACGCACCTGGCGTGAACTGGATCCCGTACCCCTGCTGGTGATCGTGGGGGAGGGGCGGGAGGGAGCGGCCCTCCAGCGCAGGATCACCGACGAGCAGCTGCCCGTGCTCCTTGCCGGCTGCCGGGACGACATCGGCGAGATCCTCGCCGCCGCGGACCTTGCCGTGCTGACCTGCGTCGGGGAGGCGCCGCCGACAGCGGCGCACGAGGCGCTGCGGCTGGGGGTGCCCCTGGTGGCGGCCGGGACCGGGGGGCTGGTCGAACTCGTGGGCGACGCAGCCGAACTGGTGCCCCACGGGGACGCAGAGGCGCTCGCCCGCACCGTCGTACGGCTCCTCGGTGACCGGGAACGGCGGGAGCGGCTTGCCGCGGCGGGGCTCGTGCAGGCCGCGGGATGGCCGTCCGAGGACGACACCATCGCCCACGTGCTGTCCGTCTACGACGAGTTGACGCAGCCGCTGGCGACGGTACGGAAGTGAGGTACCGGCGGTGCGAGTCTCAGGGGTGTGAGTCCCGAGGTGTGTGGCGGCGGGCCCGCAGGGCCAGGCTCAGGGCCAGGACCGTCTGCGGGTCGTCCAGGTCGGCGCCGAGCAGCTCCCCGATGCGGGCGAGTCGGTTGTAGAGCGTCTGGCGGTTCAGATGCAGTTCGCGTGCGGCCTCCGCCTTGCGGCCCGCATGGTCGACGTACGCCTCGAGCGTGGGCAGCAGCGGGGGACGGGAGGTCCGGTCGTGCTCACGCAGCGGCCCGATCGTCCGGTCCACGAAGGACGCGAGATCCTGGTGCTCCCGCAGCCGCCACAGCAGCAGATCGATGTCGAGGCGCTGTGCGTCGTGCCAGGGACGCTCGCCGAGCCCCTGTGCGACCGTCGCCGCCTCCGCCGCGTGCCGCAGCCCGGCGCCGGCGGCCGCCCAGCCGCCCGCGGTCCCGACCACCACGACCGGCGCTCGGTCCCCGGCCCGTTCGAGCCCCGCCCGCTCGACGCCCGCCCGCAGCGCCGCCGCGACCCGGTCCGCGAGCGCCGTACGCTCCGTCTCCGGACGCAGCGCCAGCAGCAGCGGGACCCTGCCCTCCACGGGCCGCACCCCGAGCAGTACGGGGACGCCCACCGCCGACAGCTCCTCCAGCACCGCCCGTGCCAGCAGGGCCCAGTTGCCCGACGGTGACAGCTCGGGGGCGAGCCGCAGTACCACCGGCAGCAGGGGATCCCCGCCCGGCCTGAACCCCAGCACCTTGGCCTGCGCGGGTGCGTCCTCGGGTGCGATCCTGCCCTCGGCGAGATCCGTGAGGAAGTCACCGCGCCCCCGAGCCGCCAGCTCCTCCTCCTGGCGCGCCTGCATCAGGACGACGGCGAGGATGCCCGCAGCCCGCTCGGCTGCCATCCGGTGCACCGTCACCAGCGGCCCCGACACGGCGAGCAGCACCAGCCGGGCCCGCACGGAGCCGGTCCCGGAACCTCCGCCGGGCACCTCCACCAGGACCGCTCCGGCCGGCGGTGTCTCGCGGACCCCACGGTCGCCGCGCAGCCCTTCCCAGACCTGCAGCGGATCGGCTCCCACGGGCCCGGTCCCGGTGCCCGCCGCGTACAGCAGCCGGCCGTCCGGGGTTTCGAGGAAGACGGGGTTGGCGGTGAAGTCCGCCAGGATGCCCAGCACCTGCGGCACCCCTCCGCCGCCGAGCAGCGCATGGGTGCAGCGCCGGTGCACCTCCTCCGCCTGCTGGAGCAGCGCGTAGTGCTCGTTGACGATCTCGGTGTGGATCTCCTCGGTCACCGCCACGAACGGCACTTCACGGTGCAGCTGTACGAGCGGCAGTCCCGCCGCCCGCGCGGCGTCCACGATCGCCGCGGGCAGCCGGCTGAAACGGGGTCCGAGCTCCACCACCAGGGCGGCGATGCCCCGGTCGGCCAGCCGCCGCACGAAGGCACGCTGTTCGGCGGGTCTGGAGCCGAGCGCCAGACCCGTGGTGAGCAGCAGTTCGCCGCCCTTGAGGAGGGAGGCGATGTTCGGCACCTCACCCGCGTGCACCCACCGCACCGTACGGTCCAGCCGGTCCGCGCAGGCCAGCACCTCCGGGAGTCCGCCGCGCAGTCCCGGCAGCTCCAGCGCCCGCCGCACGGTGATTCCGCCCTGTGTCTCCACTGACTCCGACCTTCGTGCTTCCTGCTCGCCCGCGACGGGGCAGTTGCCCCGGTCAGGAAGCTACCGGGCCGGGCGGGGTGCGTCACACCACGGCGGCGGGCCGGATGTTGTGGTTCAGGTGGAACATGTTGCCGGGGTCGTACTGCGCCTTGACGGCGGCCAGCCGGGCGTAGTTCTCCTCGCCCACTCCGGCGACGACGCGTTCCTGCCCCTCGCGCCCGATGAAGTTGAGGTAGACCGCACCGTTCGCCCAGGGGCGGACCCCCGCACGCACCTCACGCACCCACTCCTTGCCCCGTTCGTCGTCCGCCGCGCTCTCCCAGACCCCGAACGGGTGCACGGCCCACGGGGACGAGCGCCAGGGAAGCGGATAGTCGGCTGCCCCCCGCGCCACCGCGCCGCCCATCGGGAACAGCACATGCTGCGAACCGGAGGGCACCGGCATCGTGCCCGCAGTGGAACAGAAGACGGACAGGGCCTCGTCCGGGAGGCTG
The DNA here is from genome assembly GCF_042736635.1 of Streptomyces sp. NPDC060035. Classification (NCBI taxonomy): domain Bacteria; kingdom Bacillati; phylum Actinomycetota; class Actinomycetes; order Kitasatosporales; family Streptomycetaceae; genus Streptomyces; species Streptomyces sp. NPDC060035. The sequence goes on along the minus strand of NZ_JBHWVO010000002.1, from coordinate 539,174 downwards.
TCCAGATACTCGGCGGACCAGTAGTTCCGCATGCCCGGGGGATCGTCCAGCATGCACTGGAGCTCCGCGTAGGGAAGTTCGGACACGAGCTCCGACTCATGGCCGAGCCCGAGCAGCGGGGCCGCCGCTTCGCGGAGCTCCGCCTCCGTCCCGGCATAGGTGAACACGATCGCGCAGACCAGGGTGCCCACCAGCTGCTCGGGCACGAACTCCTCGGGCGGGGCGGTGAGATATATGCAGGCGCCGCCCGCCTCGTCCGGCGCGGACGCCATCAGGTCCCGGTATGCACGGACGGCCTCGGGGCCGTCCTCGGGCCGGAAGAGAATCAACGCCATGCTCACCGCGGGCAGATCGTGCAGTCGCAGGGTGAGCGAGGTGGCCACGCCGAAGTTTCCGCCGCCGCCGTGCAGCGCCCAGAAGAGCTCCGGGTTCTCGTCCGCCGTGGCGCGTACGCTGCCCCCGTCCGCGGTGATCAGATCGGCGGCCAGCAGATTGTCGCAGGCCAGCCCGAACTTACGTTCCAGCCAGCCGGATCCGCCGCCCAGCGTGAAGCCGCCGACCCCGGTGGTGGAGACCCGGCCGCCGGTGGTCGCCAGCGCGTACGGCTGGGCCGCCCGGTCCAGATCGCTCATGGTGGCCCCGCCGCCGACGCGGGCCGAACGGGCCTCCGGGTCGACACCGACGCTGCGCATACGGCGCAGATCCAATACCAGGCCGCCGTCGCTCAGGGCCATACCCGCGACGCCGTGACCGCCTCCGCGAACGGCGACTTCCAGGTCGTACTCCCGCGCGAAGCGCAGCGCCCGTGCGACATCGGCCTCGGAGGCACACTGGGCCACCACCGAGGGCCTGCGGTCGATCATGCTGTTGAAGATGGTGCGGGCTTCGTCGTAGCCCGGGTCGCCGGGCACGTGGACATCGCCGGTGACATCGGTGCGGAGACCGCGCAGAGCGGCGTCCGGCAAGGTGCTACGGGGCGTCATGATGCCCCCTTCGCAGGGCGTGACAGGACCATTCCATCGTAGGCCCGGCCCCGGAGATCGGCCGTTCCACCGTGTCCTGTCACGCCGCCCGCGTACGCCTGCGGGCGCGCGCCTCAGCCGACGTACGCCCCGCTCGCCGTCAGCCGCAGCGCCGTGTCGATCAGCGGCACATGGCTGAACGCCTGCGGGAAGTTGCCCACCTGGCGCTGCAGCCGCGCGTCCCACTCCTCCGCCAGCAGCCCCAGATCGTTGCGCAGGGAAAGAAGCTTCTCGAAGAGCTGGCGGGCCTCGTCGACCCGGCCGATCATCGCGAGGTCGTCCGCCAGCCAGAAGGAACAGGCAAGGAAAGCGCCCTCGTCCCCCTCGAGCCCGTCCACGCCCGCCTTGTCACCGCTCGTGGGGTAGCGCAGGACGAAGCCGTCCTCCGTGGACAGCTCCCGCTGGATCGCCTCGATCGTGCCGATGACCCGCTTGTCGTCGGGCGGCAGGAAACCCATTTGAGGAATCAGCAACAGGGACGCGTCGAGCTCCTTCGACCCGTAGGACTGGGTGAAGGTGTTGCGTTCCTTGTCGTAGCCCCGTTCGCAGACATCGCGGTGGATGTCCTCGCGCAGCTGGAGCCACCGCTCCAGCGGCCCGTCCGTGTCCCCGGACTCGATCAGCTTGATGGTGCGGTCGACCGCGACCCAGGCCATCACCTTCGAGTGCACGAAGTGCCGGCGGGGGCCGCGCACCTCCCAGATGCCCTCATCGGGCTCTTCCCAGTGCTTCTCCAGATAGCTGATCAGCTTGAGCTGGAGTCCCACCGCGTAGTCGTTACGGGTCAGGCCCGTCATGTGCGCCAGGTGCAGCGCCTCGGTGACCTCTCCGTACACGTCGAGCTGGAGCTGGTTCGCCGCGCCGTTCCCGACGCGGACCGGGCCGGAGTTCTCATAGCCGGGCAGCCAGTCCAGCTCCGCCTCGCCGAGCTCCCGCTCACCTGCGATTCCGTACATGATCTGCAGGTTCTCCGGGTCGCCCGCGACGGCCCGCAGCAGCCACTCGCGCCAGGCGCGGGCCTCCTCGCGGTAGCCGGTGCGCAGCAGCGAGGACAGCGTGATCGCCGCGTCCCGCAGCCAGGTGTAGCGGTAGTCCCAGTTCCGTACGCCCCCGATCTCCTCGGGCAGGGAGGTGGTCGGAGCGGCCACGATTCCGCCGGTCGGCGCGTACGTGAGGGCCTTGAGGGTGATCAGGGAGCGGACCACGGCCTCCCGGTAGGGCCCGTGGTACGTGCACTGGTCGACCCATTCGCGCCAGAAGATCTCGGTCGCATCCAGGGAGCCCTCCGGGTCCGGCATGCCGGGCGGCTCGTGGTGCGAGGGCTGCCAGCTGATCGTGAACGCGATCCGGTCGCCGGGGGCCACAGTGAAGTCGGAGTACGTCGTCAGATTCTGGCCGTACGTCTCCGCCTGCGTGTCCAGCCAGACCGAGTCGGGGCCCGCGACGGCGACCGTCCGGCCGTCGACCTTGTGCACCCAGGGGGTGACCCGCCCGTAGCTGAAACGCATCCGCAGCTCCGAGCGCATCGGCACCCGGCCGCTGACACCTTCCACGATCCGGATCAGCTGGGGGGCGCCGTCACGCGGCGGCATGAAATCGGTCACGCGGACCGTGCCGCGTGGGGTGTCCCACTCCGATTCCAGGATGAGCGAGTCCCCGCGATAGCGGCGACGGTCCGCGGAGAGGGGCTGCGCCCCTTCCGCGCGCGCGGGTCCCAGGCGCCAGAAGCCGTGCTCCTCGGTACCGAGAAGTCCGGCGAAAATGGCGTGTGAGTCGAAGCGGGGCAGGCACAGCCAGTCTGCTGTGCCGTCCCTGCAGACCAGGGCAGCGGTCTGCATGTCTCCGATGAGTGCGTAATCCTCGATGCGCCCGGCCACGTGCGTCTCCAGTCGAACAGCCATGTCGCCCCGTGGGGCGCTTACTGCTGGTCAAGGGGTCGTTGTCATAGAACCGACGAGCTCTTGCACGGGTGAGCGGGCTGGGGTGGAGCCGCTGGCCGGCCAACTCGGCAGCGAGTGGTCCGAGCAGGATACGACGCACCAGGAAGATCCGCGCGACGCTGTCCATAAGTTCTCCGCGGTCCTTCCGCGGCGAACGGGTGGGACGTGAAGTGCCTGCGATGAATCTGTGACGCCCGTGTGAGAGGAGTGGCCGGAAGCGGGCTCCCCTCGTCGCTGTTACCCTGGTAGCCCGTGGACCGGTGGTCGTCCCGACAGTGGACGAGGCCCCCGAACCGCAGCGACGGCGCCCTTGGAATTCTCCGTACGGCACGCCGGTACGCACCTCACGATCGCGACCACGGGAGCCCCCTTTGGCTATGCAGCCCACATCCACGACGACCAAGCACATCTTCGTCACCGGGGGTGTCGCCTCCTCCCTCGGCAAGGGTCTGACTGCCTCCAGCCTGGGTGCCCTGCTCAAGGCACGTGGCCTGCGGGTCACCATGCAGAAGCTCGACCCCTATCTCAACGTCGACCCCGGCACGATGAACCCCTTCCAGCACGGTGAGGTGTTCGTCACCAACGACGGCGCCGAGACCGACCTGGACATCGGCCACTACGAGCGCTTCCTCGACGTCGATCTCGACGGCTCGGCCAACGTCACGACCGGCCAGGTCTACTCGCAGGTCATCGCGAAGGAACGTCGCGGCGAGTACCTCGGCGACACCGTCCAGGTCATCCCGCACATCACCAACGAGATCAAGCACCGCATCCGCCGGATGGCCACGGCCGACGTCGACGTCGTCATCACCGAGGTCGGCGGCACGGTCGGCGACATCGAGTCGCTGCCGTTCCTGGAGACCGTCCGCCAGGTCCGCCACGAGGTCGGCCGGGACAACGTCTTCGTCGTGCACATCTCGCTGCTGCCCTACATCGGCCCGTCCGGTGAGCTCAAGACCAAGCCGACCCAGCACTCGGTGGCGGCGCTGCGCAACATCGGTATCCAGCCGGACGCGATCGTGCTGCGCGCCGACCGCGACGTACCGCTCTCCATCAAGCGCAAGATCTCGCTGATGTGTGACGTCGACGAGGCCGCCGTGGTGGCCTGCCCGGACGCCAAGTCGATCTACGACATCCCGAAGGTGCTGCACTCCGAGGGCCTGGACGCCTACGTCGTGCGCAAGCTCGACCTGCCGTTCCGCGACGTCGACTGGACCACGTGGGGCGATCTGCTCGACCGTGTCCACAACCCTGACCACGAGGTCACCGTCGCCCTGGTCGGCAAGTACATCGACCTGCCCGACGCCTACCTCTCGGTCACCGAGGCCATCCGGGCCGGAGGCTTCGCCAACAAGGCCCGTGTCAAGGTCAAGTGGGTCGCCTCCGACGACTGCAAGACCCCGGCCGGCGCGCAGAAGCAGCTCGGTGACGTCGACGCCATCTGCATCCCCGGCGGCTTCGGCGAGCGCGGTGTGGTCGGCAAGGTCGGCGCCATCCAGTACGCCCGCGAGAACAAGGTGCCGCTGCTCGGCCTCTGCCTGGGCCTGCAGTGCATCGTGATCGAGGCCGCGCGCAACCTCGCCGGAATCCCCGACGCCAACTCCACGGAGTTCGACGCCGCCACGAGCCACCCCGTCATCTCGACGATGGAGGAGCAGCTCGCCTATGTCGAGGGCGCGGGCGACCTGGGCGGCACCATGCGGCTCGGCCTGTACCCGGCGAAGCTCGCCGAGGGCTCGCTCGTCCGTGAGGCGTACGACGGCGAGCCGTACGTGGAGGAGCGCCACCGCCACCGCTACGAGGTCAACAACGCCTACCGCACGGAGCTCGAGAAGAAGGCCGGTCTGGTCTTCTCCGGTACCTCACCGGACAACAAGCTCGTCGAGTACGTCGAGTACCCGCGCGAGACGCACCCCTACCTGGTCGCCACCCAGGCGCACCCGGAGCTGCGTTCCCGCCCGACCCGCCCGCACCCGCTCTTCGCCGGTCTGGTGAAGGCGGCCGTGGAACGCCAGGTCGCAGCGCGGAAGACCGACGCCAAGGGCTGAGGCGATACGGTTGACCGGGGTACGGATCCTTCGTGGATGCGTACCCCGGTTTCTGTTTGTTCGTGGGAGGACGTACATGGGTTTCCAGGACACGCCCGAGGAGTGGCAGGTCACCGCGACGGTGACCCCCTTCACCGGTAACAAGACCAGCGTCCGTACCGACGACGTGGTGATGCCCGACGGCACCGTCGCGCGCCGCGACTACCAGGTCCACCCCGGATCCGTCGCCGTCCTCGCACTCGACGAGGCAGGCCGAGTCCTGATCCTGCGGCAGTACCGGCACCCGGTGCGCCACAAGCTGTGGGAGATCCCGGCGGGGCTCCTCGACATCCCCGGAGAGAACCCGCTGCACGCCGCGCAGCGGGAGCTGTACGAGGAGGCGCACGTCAAGGCCGAGGACTGGCGGGTGCTGACCGACGTCTACACCACGCCCGGCGGGTGCGACGAAGCCGTACGCATCTTCCTCGCCCGGGACCTCTCCGAGGCGGAGGGCGAGCGTTTCGAGGTCTCCGAGGAGGAGGCCGACATGGAGCAGGCCCGGGTGCCGCTGCAGGAGCTCGTGCAGGGGGTGCTCGCGGGGGGCCTGCACAACAACTGCCTGGTGGTGGGTGTCCTCTCGCTCACCGCGGTGCTCGCGGGCGAAGGGGTGGACTCGCTGCGCCCGGCCGAGGCGCCGTGGCCCGCCCGGCCGTTCGATGTCTGAACCGGCCGTCCGAGGTCTGAATGGGCCGGTCCGGGGCGGCCCGACCCGCGGTTCGGGTGGGCGCCCCCGTCGTTCGGGGTGCGCCCCCGACGGTCGGGGTGCGCCCCCGACGGTCGGGGCTGCCCGGCCGGCAGGGGTCCGAATCGGCGTCCGATCGTAAGAAACGCTGATCCGATCGGGGGACGTGTCCGCCGTGCTCGACCGTGATCGTCCGCACCACTGAACTACGCTCAAAAGGCCCCGACCGGAGTTCCGGCGGGCACCGCGTGCAGTGAAGTGGAGCGTGGCTCGTGACCGATCAGGCGGTGGACACCAGCGGTCCGGCCGGAGCGTCGGGAACGGCGGGGGCCAAGGAGCCGTCCGATGCCACCCCACCCCAATTCTTCGGCCGCGAACGTGAGTTGAAAGCCCTTCAGGCGGACATCGAGCGAGCGGGTCTGGACACCCTCGCCGGCCGCAAGGCCGCACGCGCCAGGGTCCTGCTGATCGCCGGACGGCCCGGATCCGGACGCACCGCCCTCGCTGCCGAACTCGCGCGCCGGCTCGCGGAACCCGGCGACTACCCGGACGGGGTGTTCAGGGTCTCGCTCACCGATCCCGGGGGCGAACGCGTCCCCGTCGAGCGCACCGCACGCGAACTCCTGGACCTGCTCCCCGTCACCGCCCCGCCCGGCGCGGACGAGGACGAGCTCTCCGAGATGGTCCGCGAGGCGTTCGCCGTACGCCGCGCCCTGATCGTGCTCGACGACGCCGTGGACGCCGACCAGGTCGACCCGCTGCTGCCGGACAACCCGGACTGCCTGGTCGTCGCCACCTCCACCGGCCCGCTCACCGGAATCCCGGGCGTCCGGCCGTGCACCATCGGGGGCATGGACGCGGGCTCCGCCGTACAGCTGCTCGCCCGCACCATCGGCCAGGTCCGTATCACCGTCGATCCGCGTACCGCCGAGACGCTGACGGAGGAGTGCGCGGGACTGCCCGCAGCCCTGACGCTCATCGCCGGCTGGCTCGCGGCCCGCCCCGGCGCGTCGGTCGCCGATGTCACCAAGCAGCTGCGCGACCTGCCGGGCGACGCCGAACAGCCCACCGGCGCCCGCCCGCTGGCCCGCGCCTTCCGGCTGGTCCACGAGTCGCTCCCGCAGGCCGCCGCCCGGATACTGCGACTGCTCGCGCTCGCCCCGGCCGGACTGGCCGACGCCCACACCGCCTCCGCGCTGGCCGGTTGCTCCGTCTCGGCCGCGCAGAGCACTCTGGACGACTTCGTCCGGCTCGGCCTCCTGCGGACGAACGGCGCGGCCCTGCCCCAGTACGAGGTACCCGGCTGTCTGGCCCCCCTGCTGCGCGCCCTGCTCGAGGACCGGGACCGGCCGGCGGAGATCCAGCTGGCGCGGGCCAGGATGCTGGAGCGGACCGTGCGTCAGCTCCAGTCCTGCCGGGCGGTCACCGATCCGGAGGGTTCCCCGGCCCGCCGCAAGCTCGCCGGGCTGCCCCGCTCGCTGCGCTTCCCCAACCCGGAGGCCGCCGCCGAGTGGCTGCGGATCCGCCGGCCCGCCCTGCTGGCCTCCGCCCGGATCGCGGTTCAGGACGGGGAACTGGACACCCTCGCCCGCCGACTGGTCGCCGCTCTCGTCCGGGCCCTCGCCGTGCACCGTGGCACCGAGGCCGCCGCGCCCGAGCTCTACGGGCTGCACGGTCTCGTCCTGGACGTGGCCGAGCGCCGCGACCTTCCCCGGGAGAAGGCGGCGGCCCTGCTCAACCTCGCCGATCTGGACGCCGGAACCGGCCGTACCCGGGAGGCGCTGACCCGCTACCGGGCCGCGCTGGACGCCGGACGTGCGGCGAACGATCTCTACGCGACGGGCCGCGCCATGGAATCCGTAGGCGGTGCCTACGCAGAGCTCGGGGACTTCAACCGCGCCTCCGACTGGTACGGCCGGGCCCTCGCGCAGCGGCTCACCCAGGGCGAGCGGGCCGACGAGGCGCGGCTGTACGGGCGGCTCGGAGCCGTCCACACGTACGCCGGGCGCTACGGCGAGGCGCTGCGCAGCTGGCGGGCCGCGGCGGCGGCCCACCGCAGGCTCGGTGACCTGCCTGCCCAGGCGCGGGCGCTCAGTGAGGCCGCGCGGGTCCAGGAGTACGCGGGAAGGCCGCAGGAATCGCTGCACACCTGCCACGAGGCGGTCGAGCTGGCGCGGCAGGCGGGTGACGTACGCCTGCAGGCGGCCCTGCAGCTCAGGCTGGCCGACACGCTGGACCGGCTCGGTGACCCCGCAGCGGCCAGGCTGCACCGGGGTGCAGCCGACAGATTACTGGCAGAGGAAGGGCCAGCCTACGAAATCCGTAGTGCTTCGGCGGAAAGTTAATGCTTTGTAAGGCTGGACAGCGAGAAGTCCTTCATTAATGATGGCTCTGCCGCGCATCCCTGCGGTGTCTCCATTTATGCTTGATTCATGCGGGTATCCACCGCCATGTCCGAGCTAACCTCCGAGCCAAGGACCGTGATCGACGTGAAGGTCGGCATCCCCCGCGAAGTCAAGAACAACGAGTTCCGGGTGGCGATCACCCCCGCCGGAGTGCATGAGCTCGTCCGTCACGGCCACCAGGTCCTCGTCGAGCAGCACGCCGGCGAGGGCTCCTCCATCCCGGACGAGGAGTACGTCGCCGCCGGTGCGCAGATCCTGCCCACCGCCGACGAGGTCTGGGCCGCCGCCGACCTGCTGCTCAAGGTCAAGGAGCCGGTCGCCGAGGAGTACCACCGCCTCCGCAAGGGCCAGACCCTCTTCACGTACCTGCACCTCGCCGCCTCCCGTGAGTGCACGGACGCGCTGCTGGAGTCGGGCACGACCGCGATCGCCTACGAGACGGTCGAGACCGCGAGCCGTGCGCTGCCGCTGCTCGCGCCGATGTCCGAGGTCGCGGGCCGCCTCGCCCCGCAGGTCGGTGCGTACCACCTGATGCGCTCGGTCGGCGGTCGCGGTGTGCTTCCCGGTGGCGTGCCCGGTACGGGCTCGGCCAGGGCCGTCGTCATCGGCGGCGGCGTCTCCGGCTGGAACGCCACGCAGATCGCCGTCGGTCTCGGCTTCCACGTCACGCTGCTCGACAGGGACATCAACAAGCTCCGTGAGGCCGACAAGGTCTTCGGCACCAAGGTGCGGACGGTCGTCTCCAACGCCCTGGAACTCGAGAAGGCCGTCATCGAGGCCGACCTCGTCGTGGGCGCCGTACTCATCCCCGGTGCGAAGGCCCCGAAGCTGGTCACCAACGAGCTGGTCGCCAGGATGAAGCCCGGAAGTGTCCTTGTCGACATTGCAATCGATCAGGGTGGCTGCTTCGAGGACTCGCATCCGACGACACACGCCGAGCCGACCTTCATGGTTCACAACTCGGTCTTCTACTGCGTCGCGAACATGCCGGGCGCGGTGCCGAACACCTCCACCTACGCGCTCACCAACGCCACGCTGCCCTACATCCTGGAGCTCGCGAACCGCGGCTGGGTCGACGCGCTGCGCCGTGACGCCGCACTCGCCAAGGGCCTCAACACCCATGACGGGCAGGTCGTTTACCGCGAGGTGGCCGAGTCGCACGGGCTCGACCACGTCGAACTGAGCGCGCTTCTCGGCTGACCGGTCAACGTCATCCGTCAACCTCGTGAGTCCGGCCGGACCTTGCTCAGCAGGGTCCGGCCGGACTCATGCCGGGCCCCTTCGGGGGTCCTGTTCAACTCGCCGGAGACGTAACCCTCCACCCGTTTTGCACCCCCGTGAATGATGCGCTCCGCTCCCCGTGCACTCTTGACAGAGGGGTGTTCGATTGCCGACACATCGGGCCGGGTCCGGCGGATTGTGTTGCTGCGAACCGGTGACACGCCATAGAGTCGCCAATCGTCGGCATGGTGCCACGCTGACCTATCGATAAGTTTCCTGGTCACATCCAAGGAGGTAAGACGACTTGTGAATGAGTCGACAATTACTCCTGGGGGTGGTCAACCAGGGATGCCTGCACGGGGTCTGAGCCCGATCGGGCTCGAAGCTGTCGGCTCCGTCGCTGTCCGCACCTTCGCCACCCACCAGCACATGACGACAGCCCCCCAGATGATGGACGGCCTACACGTGAACGCCATGGCCGGCAACGAAAGTGGCCGAGACTCAGCCCACTTCGCCGACTTCGCCGAGGTGCCCGAGGGGCACTTCTACGACCCCGATGCCGAGTACGAGCCCGATCCGGAGTACGCGGCCACCCTCGCGCCCGATGCCGCTCGCCAGCGCCGCGAGCGGATCGGCCCGACCGGCCGGCCGCTGCCGTACTTCCCGATTCCCGGTCCGCTGACCGATCACGGTCCCGCGAAGATCATCGCGATGTGCAACCAGAAGGGCGGCGTCGGCAAGACCACGTCGACCATCAACCTGGGTGCCGCACTCGCGGAGTACGGACGACGCGTCCTGCTCGTCGACTTCGACCCGCAGGGTGCCCTGTCGGTCGGCCTCGGGGTCAACCCGATGGAGCTCGACCTCACGGTCTACAACCTGCTCATGGAGCGGGGTATGGCGGCCGACGAGGTCCTGCTGAAGACCGCCGTACCCAACATGGACCTGCTCCCGAGCAACATCGACCTCTCGGCCGCCGAAGTGCAGCTGGTGAGCGAGGTGGCGAGGGAGTCGACGCTGCAGCGCGCCCTGAAGCCGCTGATGGCCGACTACGACTACATCGTGATCGACTGTCAGCCCTCGCTCGGCCTGCTCACCGTGAACGCCCTGACGGCGGCTCACAAGGTGATAGTCCCGCTCGAGTGCGAGTTCTTCGCGCTGCGCGGGGTGGCTCTGCTCACCGAGACCATCGAGAAGGTCCAGGAGCGGCTCAACCCGGAGCTGGAGCTCGACGGCATCCTCGCCACGATGTACGACTCCCGCACGGTGCACAGCCGTGAGGTGCTCGCACGCGTGGTCGAGGCCTTCGACGAGCACGTCTACCACACCGTCATCGGGCGCACGGTGCGCTTCCCGGAGACCACGGTCGCCGGTGAGCCCATCACCACGTACGCCTCCAACTCGGTCGGTGCCGCCGCCTATCGTCAGCTCGCCAGGGAGGTGCTCGCCCGGTGTCACGCCGAGTGAGTCTGCCGGGGGCCGACGAGCTGTTCCGCACGACCGGGGGCATGGGCCTTCAGTCCTCGTCCGCCGACCGGCGACGCAAGGCGAACGGTGACGGACGTGTGCCCGCGCCGGCCGGGGAGAGCGACTCCGCGACGGCCGCGGACGCGGCGGGACGGAGCGGAGCCCCCGGGGGAGCGGGCGGCACCTCTGTCGCTCCGTCCCGGGAGGAGCACTCAGCGGCGGACTCCGACGGCGGTGGCTCCCGCAGTCGCGCCGACGGGGGCGAACGAGCCGGGGCCGGGCCTGTCGCGGGCCGGCCGGGTGGTATCGCGCCGCAGGAGGCGCCTCCGGTCGTCCAGCCGCAGCGCGGGCGCGGCGGCGGGCGCGGTGCGAACCGCCGGCCCAGCGGTCGTGAACGCCACGACGAGAAGATCACCGTCTATGTGTCGGCCGAGGAACTGATGGACCTCGAGCACGCGCGCCTCGTGCTGCGCGGTGAGCACGGGCTGGCGGTCGACCGCGGGCGCATCGTCCGTGAGGCGGTCGCGGTGGTGCTCGCCGACCTGGAGTCGCGGGGCGACGCGAGCATCCTCGTACGAAGGCTGCGGGGCCGCTGACCGTTGCGGCGCCGGTAGCCTGCCGGGGAGCGGGCCGCCCGGACGGGCGGACCGGCCCCGTGTGCAGGGGCCGGCGCTCGTCCGTTCCCCGCCGCACCCCTGGACCGCGATGCCGACTGCCGACGACTCCACCCGCCCGCCCCGCCGTGCTCTCGGCCGCGGGCCGGGTGCCCGGCCCGCGGCGGACCAGGGGGCTGCGGGAGCGGTTCCCCCGGGCGCGCTTCATCCCGGGGCCGGCAGTCCGCCCCCGGACGGCGGTCGCGAGCGACCCGCGGACCTCCCGGACGTAGCCACGGATCCACCGGACGCGCCCACAGGGCCTGCAGACGCGCCCGATCCACCGGACGCGCCCACAGGGCCTGCAGACGCGCCGCAGGAGGCCGGGAAGGCCCCGGGGGTCCCCGAGGAGGGTCCGGGCGCAGGCGGGCCGCCTGAGAGCGTCACAGGTGTATCGCAGCCCGCCGAGGCGCCGGGGGATACGGGGCCCGGGTCCGGCCCGGCCCCGGACCCGCGTACGCCCGACGGGGTTCCGGCGCCCCGGACCGCCGACGACAAGCGGTTCACCGTGCGGCTGGCCAATTTCGAAGGCCCGTTCGACCTGCTGCTCCAGCTGATCTCCAAGCACAAGCTCGATGTGACCGAGGTCGCGCTGTCCAGGGTCACCGACGAGTTCATGGGACATATCCGTGCCATGGGCCCGGACTGGGATCTCGACCAGACCACCGAGTTCCTCGTCGTCGCCGCCACCCTGCTCGACCTGAAGGCCGCCCGGCTGCTGCCCACCGCCGAGGTGGAGGACGAGGCCGACCTCGCCCTCCTGGAGGCGCGGGACCTGCTCTTCGCACGGCTCCTGCAGTACCGCGCGTACAAGCGGATCGCCGAGATCTTCAGCGTCCGGCTGGAGTCCGAATCCCGCCGCTACCCCCGTACCGTCGGGCTCGAACCCCACCACGCGGAGCTGCTGCCCGAGGTCGTCATCAGCATCGGTCCGGACGGCTTCGCCAGGCTCGCGGTGAAGGCGATGCAGCCGAAGCCCAAGCCGCAGGTGTACGTCGATCACATCCACGCACCGCTGGTCAGCGTGCGCGAACAGGGGGAGATCGTGGTGGCGCGGCTGCGCGCGGAGGGCGAGCTCACCTTCCGGATGCTCACCGAGGACGCCCCGGACACCCTCACCGTCGTCGCCCGGTTCCTGGCGCTCCTGGAGCTCTACCGGGAGAAGGCGGTCGTCCTCGACCAGGAGGAGGCGCTCGGCGATCTCGTCGTGCGCTGGGCGGGCGGAGAAGGAGAAGGGGCCGAAGCTCTCGTGACGGACGAGTTCGACCAAGAGGTGCGCGAGGTGCAGGAGGACGTACGGGAATGAGTGCAGAAGACGACGGGCGCGGCGATACGGTCGCCGGGCTCGACCTCAAGCCCGCCCTGGAGGCGGTCCTCATGGTCGTCGACGAGCCCGCCACCGAGGAACACCTCGCCAAGGTGCTCCAGCGGCCCCGCAGGGCCGTCGCGGACGCTTTGCGGGAGCTGGCCGACGAGTACACCGTCCAGCGCCGTGGCTTCGATCTGCGGCTCGTCGCGGGGGGCTGGCGCTTCTATACCCGCCCGGAGTACGCGGAGGCGGTCGAGGGCTTCGTCCTGGACGGACAGCACGCCCGTCTCACCCAGGCGGCACTGGAGACGCTCGCGGTGGTCGCCTACCGCCAGCCGGTGAGCCGGTCGAGGGTCTCGGCGGTGCGCGGGGTCAACTGCGACGGCGTCATGCGGACCCTCCTGCAGAGGGGTCTGGTGGAGGAGGCGGGCGCGGAACCCGAAACAAGTGCGATCCTGTACAGGACGACGAACTACTTTCTGGAGCGCATGGGCCTGCGAGGCCTGGACGAGCTCCCGGAGCTCGCGCCCTTCCTCCCGGAGGCGGACGCGATCGAGGCTGAGACGCTAGAGGGTGTGCCGTCGTTCGATCCGGACGCACCGGACACCCCGGAAACTCACGCAGACGACAAGACGGAATTTTGATGCGAAGCAGTGGCAGTAACGACGGACGCGGCAGCGGCAAGAGCGGCGGCAACCGGAATCCCCGGGGCGGCTCGGGTGGCTCCTTCCGGCCCAAGGCCGGGGGGCCGAAGGCCGACGGCGGACGCGACGGCGGACGCGACGGCGGACGCGACGGCGGACGCGACGGCGGGCGCGACGACAAGCAGGAGCAGCGCCCCCGCCGGCCCCGTCCCGAGGAGCGCCGCTACGACGTGGGCTCCGACAAGCCGGGCGGCGACGGCGGCCCCCGCAAGGGCCGCGGCGCCGCGGCCCGCGGTGGGGCCAAGGGTGGCCCCAAGTCCGCACAGAACGTGACCAAGGGTGGACGCCGCGTGGGCGCCCCGTCCCGCCCGCGTGAGCTCGACGCCAAGATCGAGCAGCGCAATCGCGACCGGTACGCGGACAAGCCCGAGATCAAGACGCCCCGGACGCACCCGGGGGCCGAGCAGGAGGGCGAGCGTCTGCAGAAGATCCTCGCCCGGGCCGGTATGGGCTCGCGCCGCGCGTGCGAGGAGCTCATCGAGCAGGCCAGGGTCGAGGTCAACGGCGAGATCGTCCTCGAGCAGGGCAAGCGTGTCGACCCGCAGAAGGACGAGATCAAGGTCGACGGCCTGACGGTCGCGACCCAGTCGCACCTGTTCTTCGCGCTGAACAAGCCCGCCGGTGTCGTCTCCACGATGGGGGACCCGGACGGCCGCCAGAACCTCGGCGACTACGTCAACAACCGCGAGACGCGGCTGTTCCACGTCGGCCGGCTCGACACCGAGACAGAGGGCATCATCCTGCTCACCAACCACGGTGAGCTGGCCCACCGTCTGACGCACCCCGGGTACGGAGTGAAGAAGATCTACCTGGCCGCCATCCAGGGCCCGCTCCCGCGCGACCTCGGCAAGCGGCTCAAGGACGGCATCCAGCTGGAGGACGGGTACGCCCGCGCCGACCACTTCCGGGTCGTCGAGAACACCGGCAAGAACTACCTGGTCGAGGTGACCCTCCACGAGGGCCGCAAGCACATCGTCCGCCGGATGCTGGCCGAGGCCGGCTTCCCGGTCGAGCGGCTCGTGCGTACATCCTTCGGGCCGATCCCGCTGGGCGACCAGAAGTCCGGCTGGCTGCGCCGGCTGACCAACACCGAGGTCGGCATGCTGATGCGCGAGGTCGGTCTGTAACCCGCGCCCCGCACCGAACGGCCCGCGGCCGGTTCCTGGTTCGTTTTCGACCAGGAATCGGCCGCGGGTCTTTTGCTGCCGTCGTTTCTTCTTTATAGTCAGAGTGACTATAAAGAGAGAGGGAACGGCGTGACGCTCGCGGACATCCTCGACCCCCTGCAACAGCCCCTGGTGACGGTCCTGGACACCCCCGTCAGCTGGACCGAGGTGCTCGGATTCGGCAGTGGGGCGCTGTGTGTCCGGCTCGTGGCCCGCCAGCACCTCGCCAACTGGCCGATCGGCATCGCCAACAACCTGTTCTTCGTCCTGCTGTTCGCCCAGTCCGGTCTGTACGCCGACGCGGGCCTCCAGATCGTCTTCATCGCCCTCGCCGCGTACGGCTGGTGGACCTGGACCCACGGGGGTGGACCAGGTTCGCCCGTCCTGCAGGTGCGCAGAACCACGCGCACCGAATGGGCCTGGCTGCTCGCGGCGGGGGCGGTGGGGGCCCTCGGCCTCGCTCTGCTGCTGTCCCGGGCCACGGACTCGACCGTGCCGTTCTGGGACGCCCTGACAACCTCGCTGTCCCTCATGGCGACGTACGGGCAGTGCCGCAAGCGGGTCGAGTCCTGGTGGCTGTGGATCGCCGCCGACGTGGTGTACATCCCGCTGTACGCGTACAAGGAGCTCTACCTCACCTCCCTGCTGTACGCCGGCTTCCTCACGCTCTGCCTCGTCGGGCTGCGCAACTGGAACCAGGACCTCGCCCCGGACCGGCGCCCGGTGCAGGTGCCCGCATGAAGAGCTACGGACACGGACTGGTCCTCGGCAAGTTCTATCCGCCGCACGCCGGCCACCACCACCTCGTCCGCACCGCCCAGGACCGCTGCGAACGGCTCACCGTCCTGGTCTGCGCGGCCTCCGTCGAGTCGGTGCCCCTCGCCGACCGGGTGGCCTGGATGCGTGAAGTGCACCCGGACGTACGGGTGGTGGGTGCCGTCGACGACATCCCCATGGACCTTCAGGACCCGGTGGTCTGGGACGCGCACATGGCCGTGTTCACCGGGGCCGTCCCCGAACGGGTCGACGCCGTCTTCACCTCGGAGTCGTACGGGGACGAACTGGCCCGCCGCTTCGGCGCCCGGTCCGTGCTCGTCGACCCCGGCCGCACCGTCTTCCCTGTCTCCGGCACCGCGGTCCGCGCGGACCCGGCCGGCTGCTGGGACTTCCTCGAACCACCCGTACGGGCAGCGCTCACCCGCCGGATCGTCGTCCTCGGCGCCGAGTCCACCGGCACCACGACCCTGGCCCGGGCGCTGACCGAGCACTACCGGCGGCGCGGCGGAACCTGGGCGCACACGCAGTACGTCGCCGAGTACGGACGGGAGTTCAGTGAACGCAAACTGGCCGCCCTGCGCAGCCGGTGGCCCGGCGCACAGTGGGAGGACGTCGTCTTCACCACGGACGACTTCCCCGTCATCGCCGAGACCCAGAACGCCCGCGAGGAGGCCGCCGCCCGGATCGGCTCCCCGGTGCTGTTCTGCGACACGGACTCCTTCGCCACCACCGTCTGGCACGAGAGGTACATCGGCGGACGCAACCCGCTCGTGGAGAAGACCGCCGACCGGATCACCCACCACCTCTGGCTGCTCACCGACCACGAAGGCGTCGCCTTCGAGGACGACGGGCTGCGCGACGGCGAGGAGCTGCGGCCCTGGATGACGGACCGCTTCCGCGCCGAACTCACGCGTACCGGACGAGAGTTCATCGAGCTCACGGGGTCCCACCAGGCACGCCTGGACGCGGCGGTCGCCGCCGTGGACGAACTCCTCACCTCCGGCCCGTACTTCACCGCCCCTCTCCCGGAGAAGCGATGAGCACCGTTCCCGAGGGGTACGACCCCCGTGCCTTCGCACCCTTCGCGGTCACCGTCGACCTCGCGGTCTTCACCGTCCGGGAAGGCCGGCTCCACGTGCTGCTCGTGGAACGGGGCCAGGATCCCTACAAGGGCCACTGGGCACTGCCCGGAGGCTTCGTGCTGCCCCGCGAATCCGCGGAGGAGGCCGCGCGGCGCGAGCTCGCCGAGGAGACCGGCCTCACCCAGAACACCGTGAGCGCCTTCCACCTCGAACAGCTGCGCACCTACAGCGAACCGGACCGCGACCCCAGGATGCGGGTCGTCTCCGTCGCGTACGCCGCACTCGTCCCGGACCTGCCCGAACCGCGGGGCGGCGGGGACGCGGCGCGCGCGCAGTGGTGGGACGCGGGCGGCACAGGGCCGCTCGCCTTCGACCACGACCGCATCCTGGCCGACGCGCACGACCGGATCGGCGCCAGGCTCGAGTACTCCTGCCTGGCGACGGCCTTCTGTCCCGCCGAGTTCACGCTCGGGGAGCTCCAGCAGGTCTACGAGAGGGTCTGGGGCGTCGAGCTCGACCGGCCCAACTTCCGGCGCAAGGTCCTGACCACGCCCGGCTTCGTCCAGGCCGTCGACGGACTGCCGCGCCGCACCGGCGGACGGGGGAAACCGGCCGCTCTGTACCGGGCGGGTGCCGCTACCGCCCTGCACCCTCCACTCCTGCGTCCGGAAGGACGGACATCATGATCCCGACAAGGACTCTCACCAAACAGGCGGCCTCGGGCGCGCTGACCGGGCTCGCGCTCGGTGACGCGCTGGGTTTCCCGACCGAGTTCAACAACGTGCCGTCCATCCTCGCCAAGTGCGGGCCGTGGCGGCAGATGCGGCTGCCGAAGCCGGCGATCGTCAGCGACGACACCCAGATGACCCTCGCCCTGGGGCGCGGCATACGCACCGCCATGGACCGCGGGCTGCTCACCCCGCTGCGGCTGGCCCGGCCCGTCCGGGAGGAGTTCGTCGACTGGTACCACTCCCCGGACAACAACCGCGCGCCCGGACGCACCTGCATGACGGCCTGCCGCATGCTCGAGAGCGATCGGCCCTGGCAGGAGGCTAGCCAGACCGGCTCCAAGGGCTGCGGCGCCAACATGCGGGTCGCGCCGGTCGGGCTCGTACCCGGCCTCAGCGAGGAGCAGCGCTCCGGCGCGGCCCAGCTCCAGGCCGCCCTCACCCACGGCCACCCCACCGCACTGGCCGCCTCCGACCTGATGGCCCGAGCGGTGTTCCTGCTGGCGCAGGGGGCCGAACCGATGGGCCTGGTGGGGCAGTTGCGCAGCTACGCGTACGAGAACAGGGGCCGCTACCTGGAGCGCTGGCTCGGCGACCTCTGGCGGTACGCGGGTGATGCCTCGCCGGAGGAGTACATCGGCCGAGGCTGGGACGAGTGCCTGACCGCCCTGGCCACGGTCCGGGACGCCCTGCGTCACCCTTCCCCGGAGACCGACCCCTGCGAGACCACCGGCGACGGCTGGATCGCCGAGGAGGCCCTCGCCACGGCCCTGCACTGCTTCCTCCTCTTCCCGGAGGAACCGGTCACCGCGCTGCGCCGGGCCGCCTGCACCCGGGGCGACTCCGACTCGCTGGGCTGCCTGACGGGAGCACTGGCAGGGGCGCATCTGGGTGCGGGTGCCTGGCCCAAGGAGTGGTCGGAACGCATCGAGTACCGGAGCGACCTGCTGTCGCTCGGTGCGCTCTGGGACGCTTGATCCATGCACCTCGACACGACGCCCCTCCTACGGGCCGGGCTGCCGGTCACCGACTTCGCCCCGGTCCTCGCCGAAGAGCCCGGACCGCTCCTGTTCGCCACGGTCTCCGGCGCGCATCTGTACGGCTTTCCCTCCCGTGACTCGGACGTGGACCTGCGGGGGGTCCACGTCCTTCCCGCGGAGGATCTCGTCGGGCTGCGCGACCCCGAGGAGACGCGCTCGCGCATGGGGGACCGCGACGGTGTCGAGATGGATCTCGTCACCCACGATCTCCGCAAGTTCGTCCGCCTCATGCTGAAGCCCAACGGCTACGTACTGGAGCAGCTGCTGTCCCCGCTGGTCGTGCACACCACCGCACTCCACGCGGAGCTGACCGCACTGGCGCCGGACGTCCTGACCCGTAACCACGCCCACCACTACCGGGGGTTCGCCGGCACCCAGTGGCGGCTGTTCGAGAAGACGGGAGAACTGAAACCGCTCCTCTACACGTTCCGGGTCCTGCTCACCGGCATCCACCTGATGCGCAGCGGTGAGCTGGTGGCGCACCTGCCGACGCTGCTCAAAGAGGTGGCGGCGCCCGCGTATCTGCCGTCCCTGATCGAGGCCAAGGCGGAGGCCGAGCACGGCGGGGCGCACACCGTGGACGCTGCGGTGGCGGCGCGGGACGTCGAGGCGCTGCACAGGGCCCTCGACGAGGCCCAGGCCGGATCACAGCTGGCAGAGACCGCGTCGGGGTTCGACGCGCTGCACGACCTGGTGGTCCGCGCGCGGCTCGGCTAGCCGGCCGCCGCCGACGCCCTCCGGGTCCGGACCAGGAAGGCCTCCACACGGTCCCGGTCCGGCTCCGGGGGCAGCGGTGAACGTGTGACCGCCTCGTCGTTCTCCTCGGCCAGGCGCGTCATCCGGCGCTCCACCTCGGACCACGCGACCTCGCCCCGCTTCACCGCGAGGAGCTCCTCCCGTGCGTCGCCGACCTCGATGGTCAGCTCACCCGTCCGCAACAGGTCCCGCCCGCTCGTCAGCAGCCGCAGCAGGTGCATCGCGTGCTTCCAGCGCGGAGCGCCGTACTGCCGGACGTCCGCCTCCAGCTTCCTGCGCTGACCCATCGCATAGCGGACGAACGTCTCGTGGGCCCGGCGGGACAGGAACGCCCCGCGGAGGCCGAGGAGCTCCCGGCCGGTGGCATCGATGCGCTCCACGAGCGGGGAGTGCAGGCACTCCAGCACATTGGGGTTGGCGCGCAGTGCCAGGTCGCAGAAGCGCTCCAGCTCCCAGGAGAACTGCTCCAGGTCCGGCCCGTCCACATGCGTCGGCGGTTTCGTGAAGTGCCAGAACAGCGGAGTCGGCGCGAGGAAGATCCCGCGCCGGTCCGTGTCGCTGTCGTCGGTGGCCAGCCCGAAGGCGCGGGAGCCCATCACACAGGAGTAGACCGTGTGATCGCGTACGAGGGCCTCGGCGTCAGGGGTGATCATGCGCGCGAGGGTACGCGGCCTATCCGAGCCGGATGCTGTCGCCCTCGACGGTGATCTTCTCCGCGGGCAGCGGGCGCGGTGCGGGGCCGGCCTCGACGGCGGCGTCCGTGATGCTGAATTTGCTGCCGTGGCAGGCGCAGTTGATCGTGCCGTCGCTGACCGAGGCGACGATGCAGCCCGCATGGGTGCAGACGGCGGAGAAGGCCTTGAACTCGCCCGCGTCCGGCTGGGTCACCACGACCTTGCGGTCCTTGAAGATCGTGCCGCCGCCGACCGGGATGTCGGAGGTCCGGGTCAGCTCCCCGCCGGAGGCTTCCGGTGTCTCAGGGGTCCGTGAGGTGTCCGGGGTCTGCGGGGCGGAGGTCGGGGCTGCGCTCCCGTCGCTGTCCCCGCCCCCGTCGCCGGACGAGCCGCAGCCGGTCACCAGTGCGGCGGCGCCCGCCGTCAGGACCGTCCTTCGCCGTGCGTTCATGGCTCTCCTCGCGTGGTGGTCGATGAGAGGCATCGTGGCGCCGCGGGCCGCGCGGACGAAGCAACCGGGCGGCGGGTCGGCCCGGGAGGGTGGCGACGGAGACACTTCCTGTACAGTTGTCCAGGAAATCGACTCGTAGGAGGCCCACCGCCATGCAGACCGCCGCCCAGGCGCTGGTCGCGCTCGTCGCGCTGATCCACGCCTACTTCCTCGTCCTGGAGATGTTCCTCTGGGACACCCCGCGCGGACGGAAGGCCTTCGGTACCACCGAGGAGTTCTCCAAGGAGAGCGCCACCCTCGCCGCCAACCAGGGGCTCTACAACGGATTCATGGCCGCCGGCCTGGTCTGGAGCCTGATCGCGGGCGATCCGGTCGCCCACCAGGCGCAGATCTTCTTCCTGACCTGCCTGATCGTCGCCGGGGTGTACGGGGCGGCCACCGTCAGCCGCACGATCCTGTACGTCCAGGCGGCGCCCGCCGCCGTCGCGCTCGCCCTCGTACTACTGGCGGGCTGAGCGCATGACGCCGGCCGTGACGGACGGCAGCAACGACCCGCGTACCGCGCGCACCCGCGGCAGGCTCCGCGAGGCGCTGCTGGAGGCCTGTGCGGAGCGGCCGCTGGACCGGGTCAGCGTGGCGGACGTGGTGCGCGGGGCCGGCGTCGGGCGCGCCACCTTCTACCTGCACTACGACGACCTGCGCGCCCTGGCCGTGGACGCCTGCGCCGATGCCGTACGGGAAGCCGTCGAGGCCCTGCACGCCTGGGGCCGGACACCGCCCGGCCCGGACGCGCCGCCGGAGGAGCTCGTCGCCCTGCTCCGGGAGATCCGCAGCCGGGCCGCCGTCTACCGGAGCCTGCTCGGGCCCGGCGGCCCCCTCGGGGAGCTGCTGCACCAGGAGCTCCGGCAGTACAGCCTCGACGAGCTGCGTCGCCGCAGTCCCGCCGGAAGCGGCCACGACCTCACCGCGAGCGCCGTCGCCGGGCTCTTCACCGGGATGCTCGCCGACTGGGTCCACGACCGGATCGACGCCGCACCGGAGCAGCTCGCCGGGCGGATCTGGCGCAGCCTCCTCGCCGTGCACGCCGTCGCGGCGTCTCACGGACAGAGCACGGTGACCGCCGCTCCCGCCGCACCTCTAGGCTGAAAGCGCACGCAGATCGAAGAAACAAGGGGTTACGACGTGGCGGTACGAGCGGTCCGTGGAGCCGTCCAGCTGGAGCGGGACGAAGCCGGACACATGGACGAGCAGGTGGGTGCGCTGCTCACCGCGATCCTGGAGCGCAACCAGATCGTCGCCGACGACCTGATCAGCGTCTGGTTCACCGCCACCCCCGACCTGCACAGCGACTTCCCGGCCGCCGCCGCTCGCGGCCTCGGCATCGTGGACGTCCCGCTGATCTGCGCCCAGGAGCTCGACATCACCGGGGCCATGCCCCGGGTGGTCCGCATCCTCGCGCACGTCGAGACGTATCTCTCCAAGGCAGAGATCAGCCACGTCTACCTCGGCGCCACCGGCGCCCTCCGCAAGGACATCGCCCAGTGAGAACAGCCGTCGTCATCGGAACCGGCCTGGTCGGCACCTCCGCAGCCCTCGCTCTCGCGGGGCGGGGTGTCCGTGTCCACCTCGTCGACCGGGACGCCTCGTCGGCCGGGACGGCGGCGGCGCTCGGGGCCGGCACGGAAGAGGCGCCCGAGGGCCCCGTCGACCTGGCGATCATCGCCGTACCGCCCGCGCACACCGCCTCCGTGCTGGCCACAGCCATGCGCGACGGTGTCGCCCGCGGCTACCTGGACGTCGCCAGCGTCAAGGGCGGTCCCCGCCGCGAGCTGGAGGCGCTCGGCGTCGACCTCACGCCGTACATCGGTACGCACCCGATGGCCGGCAAGGAGCGCTCCGGCCCCCTCGCGGCCACCGCCGACCTCTTCGAGGGCCGCCCCTGGGTCCTCACCCCGACCCGGGACACCGACACCGAGGTCCTCAACCTCGCACTGGAGCTGGTCGCGCTCTGCCGCGCGGTCCCCGTCGTCATGGACGCCGACGCCCACGACCGCGCCGTCGCCCTGGTCTCCCACACCCCGCAGCTGATCTCCTCGATGGTGGCCGCCCGACTGGAGGAGGCCGACGAGACCGCCGTACGCCTGTGCGGCCAGGGGATCAGGGACGTCACGCGGATCGCCGCCTCCGACCCCCGGATGTGGGTGGAGATCCTCTCCGCCAACCCGGGCCCGGTCGCCGACGTACTGGCCGGGGTCGCCGGCGACCTGGACGAGACGGTACGGGCGCTGCGCGGTCTCCAGTCCGCCGACGAGGACAAACGCCGCGCGGGCACCGAAGGCATCGAGGACGTCCTGCGCCGCGGCAACGCAGGCCGGGTGAGGGTGCCCGGAAAGCACGGGGCCGCCCCGGCGTCGTACGAGATCGTGGCCGTGCTCATCAGTGACCGGCCCGGCGAACTGGCCGGGATCTTCGCCGACGCCGGCCGGGCCGGGGTCAACATCGAGGACGTACGCATCGAACACGCCACCGGTCAGCAGGCCGGTCTGGTCCAGCTGATGGTGGAGCCGAGCGCGGCGCCCGCGCTGAGCGCGGCGCTCAGCGAGCGGGGCTGGTCGATCCGCCCGTAGCCGGCCCGCCCGTGGCAGAACGGCGCCGACAGGGGTGCAAGGGCCCTCCCCGCACTCGGTAACCTTGGGGGAGGCCGTCCCGTGGCCCCGCTCCGCCCACCCCGCGTACCAGGAAGGTGTCCACCACCGTGGAAACCGTAAGCGCCGCCGCCCGGACCGCCCCGGCCGCAGTGATCGTCGCCATCGACGGTCCCTCCGGCACCGGCAAGTCGAGCACCTCCAAGGCCGTCGCCGCCCAGCTCGGCCTGAGCTACCTGGACACCGGCGCCCAGTACCGGGCGATCACGTGGTGGATGCTGAGCAACGGCATCGATGTGCAGAACGCGGCCGAGGTCGCCAACGCCGCCGCCAAGCCGGTCATCGTCTCCGGTACGGACCCGGCCGCCCCGACGATCACCGTCGACGGCGAGGACGCCTCCGGCCCGATCCGTACCCAGGAGGTCACCTCCAAGGTCAGCGCCGTCAGCGCCGTCCCCGAGGTGCGCACCCGGATCACCGAGCTGCAGCGCTCCATCGCCGCGGACACCGAACGGGGCATCGTCGTCGAGGGCCGGGACATCGGCACGACCGTGCTGCCCGACGCCGACATCAAGATCTTCCTGACCGCCTCCCCGGAGGCGCGCGCCGCCCGCCGCAGCGGTGAGGTCAAGGGTTCCGATCTCGCCGCCACCAGGGAGGCGCTGATCAAGCGGGACGCAGCCGACTCCGGCCGCAAGACCTCGCCGCTGGCCAAGGCCGGTGACGCGGTCGAGGTGGACACCACCGAGCTGACCCTCCAGCAGGTCATCGAGTGCGTCGTCACCCTCGTCGGGGAGAAGCAGGCCGCGAAGTGACCGAAGCCACTGCCGCACCCACACTGCGCGGAGCGGCCGTCGGACGGGGCATCGGTATCGGGCTCATGTACGGGCTGTTCAAGCCCCGTGTCCTCGGTGCGTGGCGGGTGCCCGCCGCCGGACCCGTCATACTCGCGGTGAACCATGCGCACAACATCGACGGACCGATGCTGATGGGCACCGCGCCACGGCCCGTCCACTTCCTGATCAAGAAGGAGGCGTTCGTCGGCCCCCTCGACCCGTTCCTGCGCGGAATCGGTCAGCTGAAGGTGGACCGTACGACCGTCGACCGGACCGCCATCACCCACGCCCTCGGCGTGCTGGAGAACGGCGGGGTGCTCGGGATCTTCCCCGAGGGCACCAGGGGCGAGGGTGACTTCGCCTCCCTGCGGGCAGGACTCGCGTACTTCGCGGTACGCGGCGGGGCGCCGATCGTGCCCGTGGCGGTCCTGGGAAGCACTGAGGGCCGCGGACGGTTGATATCGGCACTGCCTCCGCTGCGCAGCCGGGTCGACGTCGTCTTCGGCGATGCCTTCCAGGCCGGAGACGGCAGTGGGCGGCGCACGAGGAAGGCGCTGGACGAGGCGACGCTTCGTATCCAGGGAAAGCTGACCGCGCACCTGGAAAACGCCAGGCGCCTCACCGGGCGCTGAGCGAGACTTGAGTAGTGGGCCGCGCGATCGTGGCCCATCGATGATGATGCAAAGAGGGAACGGACTTCATGAACGACCAGATTCACTCCGACGGCTCGGACCACGAGCACGGAGCACTTGGCGATGCCGAGTACGCGGAGTTCATGGAGCTCGCCGCGCAGGAGGGGTTCGACCCCGAGGAGGTCGAGGGCGCGATCGGTGAGGCCGGTCACGGACCGCTTCCCGTCCTCGCCGTCGTCGGCCGCCCCAACGTCGGCAAGTCGACCCTGGTGAACCGCATCCTCGGCCGCCGCGAAGCCGTCGTGCAGGACAAGCCGGGCGTCACCCGTGACCGGGTGAACTACGAGGCCGAATGGGCCGGCCGCCGCTTCAGGCTCGTCGACACCGGCGGCTGGGAGCAGGACGTACTGGGCCTCGACGCCTCCGTCGCCGCCCAGGCCGAGTACGCGATCTCGACGGCTGACGCGGTCGTCTTCGTCGTCGACGCGACAGTCGGCGCGACCGACACCGACGAGGCCGTCGTCAGGCTGCTGCGCAAGGCCAAGAAGCCCGTCGTCCTGTGCGCGAACAAGGTCGACGGACAGAGTGGCGAGGCGGACGCGACCGCCCTCTGGTCGCTCGGTCTCGGCCAGCCCCATCCGGTCTCCTCGCTGCACGGCCGCGGCACCGGCGACATGCTCGACGCAGTCCTGGAGGCGCTGCCCGAGGCGCCGGCCCAGACGTTCGGCACCGCCCTCGGCGGCCCGCGCCGCATCGCGCTCATCGGCCGCCCCAACGTCGGCAAGTCCTCGCTCCTGAACAAGGTCGCCAACGAGGACCGTGTCGTCGTCAACGAGATCGCCGGCACCACCCGTGACCCGGTCGACGAGCTGATCGAGCTCGGCGGCATCACCTGGAAGTTCATCGACACGGCCGGCATCCGTCGCAAGGTCCACCTCCAGGAGGGCGCGGACTACTACGCCTCGCTGCGCACCGCGGCCGCCGTGGAGAAGGCCGAGGTCGCCGTCATCCTGATCGACTCGAGCGAGTCCATCAGCGTCCAGGACCAGCGGATCGTCACGATGGCCGTCGAGGCGGGCCGCGCGATCGTGGTCGCCTTCAACAAGTGGGACACCCTCGACGAGGAGCGTCGCTACTACCTGGAGCGCGAGATCGAGACGGAGCTCGCGCAGGTCGCCTGGGCCCCCCGCGTCAACGTCTCGGCCGTCACCGGCCGGCACATGGAGCGACTGGTCCCGGCGATCGAGACCGCGATCCAGGGCTGGGAGACCCGCATCCCGACCGGTCGGCTGAACGCCTTCCTCGGTGAGATCGTCGCCTCCCACCCGCACCCGGTCCGTGGCGGCAAGCAGCCCCGCATCCTCTTCGGTACACAGGCCGGCGTCAAGCCGCCGCGGTTCGTGCTCTTCGCCTCCGGCTTCCTGGAGCACGGCTACCGCCGTTTCGTCGAGCGCCGCCTGCGCGAGGAATTCGGCTTCGAGGGGACCCCGCTCCACATCTCGGTCCGGGTGCGCGAGAAGCGCGGCCGCAAGAAGTAGCTGCAGAACGAAGCCCCGGACCACTCGCACGGAGCGAGTGGTCCGGGGCTTCGTCGTGCCCTCAGGCGTCCGCGGACCCGGGCGGCAGCGCGGCGGGACGGGCGCGCCCGGCATGCCGCCCGACCCGCTGCCAGGACCCGATGTTCCCGGCGTGGGTGCTCTGGTTCCCCTGCCCGTTCGCAGCCGTGCGGCCGCTCAGCGGGGCACGGCTGCCGAACATCCCGGTGCCGAACGTTCTGAAGCCGAGATTCTCCTCACCGCTCCGGTCCCCCGGCAGCGCACGGAACGACCGCCGGTACTCGGAGTACAGCGCGTCGTAGATCGGGGTGGGGGACTTGCCGCCCAAGGGGTCCTGCGACGGGCGCATGGCCGGGATCGGGGTCTGGTGGCGCGGGGGGTCGTATGAGTGCACGTAGGTGCCAACGACCTCACCGCCCGTCGGATGCGGGCCGGGCTGAGAAAACGCTGATCGGCGGGTGTGGGAAGGGAGCACGGACACGATCAGGTCCCGGCCAGCGGCATCGACGCGGCGACCAGGAGCCCGTTGACCGCGGCCTTGTCCAGCGCGTCGCGGAGCAGGTCCTCGCGCGGCTGCTGGCCGATCGAGCCCGCCGGGGCGGCGAAGACGAGCACCGTCTGCGACTTGTTCGCCGCCGTCCGCCAGCCCTCGGTGACCTGGAGCGGCTGATGGGCCTGCCACCAGGCGACCGGGTTGCCGCCGCCGGCGCCCGGCTGCAGCACGGCGTGCAGCTGGCCCATGGCGAGCAGAACCGACCAGCCGGGGAGCACACCCGGCAGACGGTTCAGATCGGGCGTGTGCTGGAAGCCCTGTTCCAGCAGCAGCTGGAGGAACTGGTCGCCCCCGAGGCCGTCCGTACCGGGCCGGGCGATCGGGCCGGTCGGTTCGACGACGAGGGCCGGGCGGAGATCGTCCCCGATGAGGACGAGTCCGCTGGTGATGCCGAGGACGGCCTGTTGGGGCATGAGACTCTCCGCGTTCTGTGGCTCGCTGCCGGTGATGGATCGCACGGCGCCCTGCAGCTGGTCCTCCGCGACCTGGACGACCTGTGACGGGATGCAGGTCGCGTGGGCGAACGCGAGCACGGCGGTCTCGTCGCCGATGAACAGCACCGTGCTGGTGCGCTCCTGGTCGGAGTCGCCGGGTGTGCGGCAGGAGGTGCAGTCGTAACTGCCTGGGGCGTTGTCGCCGACGAGCAGCCGGTCGGCTTCGGCATCGCCGATCTCGGCGCGTACGTCCTCGCTGACGTCGAGCATGCGCGGCACGGGTGGCTCCTCGAACTCGGTGCGTGGGCCGGGCGGTTCCCGGCTCATGAAGAGACAACGGGCGATCCGGGGCCGGGGTCACGCGCGAATCGGGAGGAGAAAGCGGGAGAGTCGGCAGGCCGATACATCGACAGACCGGGAGAGTGATCCGGAGTCGGGTATTCCGTGAGCGAGCCTGCCACGCACGGGAGTTCGTTCGAATTGTCACGACTCTGTACGACTCCTGTGCGAGCTCTGTGTGCACTCCTGACGCCGCGTAAGGTCCGTTGCAGACCAGTCGACCAGGGGAAACGACTACGTAATGCACATTTCATTTCTGCTCCACAACGCGTACGGCATCGGGGGAACGATCCGTACCACCTTCACTCTCGCGCAGACCTTGGCCGAGCAGCACGACGTCGAGATCGTGTCCGTCTTCCGGCACCGTGACGAACCCGCGCTGGGTGCGCCCGGCCGGGTACGGATGAGTCACCTCGTCGATCTGCGCAGGTCGAGTCCGTACTACGAGGGCGGCGCCGGCGAACATGCCAGGCCCGCCGCGGTGTTCCCGCGCGGCGACACCAGGCACCGGCAGTACAGCAGGCTCACCGACACCCGGATCGCGGCGCATCTGGGCGCGCTCGAAGCGGACGTCGTCATCGGTACGCGCCCCGGCCTGAACGTCCACATCAGCGCACAGGCGCGGCGTGGGCCGGTGCGGGTGGGCCAGGAGCACCTCACGCTCGACAGCCACAGCTACCGGCTGCGGCGGGAGATAGGCCACCGGTACGGACTGCTCGACGCGGTCACCACCGTCACCGAGGCCGACGCCCGCGACTACCGCAGCAGGCTGCGGCTTCCCGGCGTACGGATCGAGGCCATCCCGAACAGCGTGCCGGCGCCTGCGGGCCCACCCGCGGAGTCCGATGCCAAGTGGGTGATCGCGGCGGGCCGGCTGCACCGCGTCAAGCGGTACGACGTACTGGTCCGGGCCTTCGCCGAAGTCGCGGCCGCCCGCCCCGGCTGGCGGCTGCGGATCTACGGGGCCGGCGACGCGAGCGGCAACGAGCAGCAGACACTGCGCGGACTCATCGACGGACTCGGGCTCCAGGACCGGGTACGCCTCATGGGGTCGGTCCATCCGATGGAGACGGAGTGGCCCAAGGGCTCCATCGCCGCGGTCACCTCCGAGCGCGAGTCGTTCGGCATGACCATCGTCGAGGCGATGCGCTGCGGCCTGCCGGTCGTCGCCACCGACTGCCCGCACGGCCCGGCCGAGATCATCGACGACGGCACGGACGGGCGGCTCGTGCCGGTGGGGGACACCGCGGCGTTCGCGCGTGCCCTGCTCGCTCTGATCGACGACGACGAGCTGAGGCGGCGGATGGGACGAGCCGCACTGGCCGCCTCGGCGCGGTTCGACCCGGCACCGATCGCGGAGCGGCACGAGAAGCTCTTCACCGAGCTGGCCGCGCGAGGTGCGCGGGGCCGTTCCCGAAGTGCGGTGCGCACCGTGATCCACCGCTCCAGGGGCACGGTGCTGGACGGAGCGTATGCGCTGCGCTACAAGGCGGCCGACGCGCTGCGCAAGGGGCGGTCCGTCTGAGCTCCGGCCACGGCATCCCGGATCGTTTCATTCCGGATAGCGCGGACGTACGGGGTCTGTGGGGGAGGCGCCGGGGCAATCGTAAGGCCCGCATAAGGCCGGGTGAATTCCGGATGGCGAAACTGTTTGCGCTCCCCGCCGTGATCCCGGGGGAATGCGGATCGCGCGCCGTATCTCCTCCCGCAATTTCCCTTCACGGATGCCGGGTTGTCATTCCCGTGACGGTCCGCATTCTTACTGTGTGCGCCTGAACTGCTCGTTCGGGTGAAGCGGTTCGACGTACACGCGTGTGGGGATCCTGTGACACAAGCGTGACCGGTGAGGTACCTGGGGATGCATCGCCGGCCGATTCCGCCCCGGCTTCCGTCACGGTGCAGGGCCGCCTACGGTGAGAGGTATGGCACCTATACCGAACCCTCCCGCCCAGCCGGACGACACCCCCGAGTCGTATGTCGGCCTCGACGCCGAGGCTGCCGAACGGCAGGCCAGGGCGCGTGGCTGGAGCACGGTGAGGGCTCTTGCGCCGGGCACGTTCATCACCATGGAGTTCCTCGGCGGGCGGATCAACTTCGAGGTCGACGCCTCCACAGTGACCCGCTGCTGGGTGGGCTGACCACCCTGTACGAGCGAAGGCCCCGACACAGGTCAGGGCCTTCGCTCGTACAGGGAAACGGCTGTGCGGACCGTCCGCGCAGGTCAGGGGGCGACTGATCCGCCCGGTACCGGGTGGGCCGGAGTCGCGTTGCCCCGGGGTGTGCGGTCCGCGTGCGGCGGTCGGCGTGAGCCGGCCGGGGTGATCGGAGTCCGTTCCGAACGGACCGTGTGCGGGGGGTGCGTCCTCGCCCGGGCGCCCGCGCCCGTGTGGCCGGCGGTCGCCGGTGTCTCGGGTGCGGAGTCACAGCCCTCGGTGTGTTCGGCGCCGAGGGTGGTCAGTGACTGGGGCAGGAGAACCGGCGAGGGCCCGTCCACGGCGACCGGGGCGGCAGCCGGGAGCCTGCGCCGCGCGCGCCACTGCTCGCGCACCGACAGGACCCAGATCTCCGTACGCGTGATCAGCGGCTCGAACCAGGGCAGGGCCAACAGGATCAGCAGACCGGCCGCCCAGCCCAGCAGGACGTCACTGAGCCAGTGCGTGCCGATGTAGACGGTGGTCAGCCCCACGCCCAGCGAGACGAACGCCGACAGGGCCGACAGATAGCGCCGGGCGCGCGGGGTGGTGGCCAGGTAGGCAAGGATTCCCCAGGTCACCACGGCGTTGGCCGTGTGTCCCGAAGGAAATATATCGCCGCCTGCGAAGAGCTCGGCCGAGCCGATTTCGGTGGCGTAGTGCGGACCGAGCCGCCCCAGGCCGAGCTTGACCGCCCCCACCGTCACATTGAGCAGCAACAGCGAGGCGCCCAGCGTGAGCAGGGGGCGCAGCGTGTGCTGGCGCCAGGAGCGCCAGCCGAGCCAGGAGGCGACCATCACGGCCGTGGGGCCGCGCTGGCCGAGCACGACGTAGTAGTCGAGGAAGGCATGGAGTCCGGGCCACTGCTGATAAGGCCGGAACAGCATGACCTTCCAGTCGAGAGCCACCAGCCAGGACGAGACCAGCACGGCAACGACCATGGCGAGATAGAACGCCAAAGTCCCGCCGAAGAGAGCGATGCGGTGAGGACTCATCCGCGGGATCTCTATCTTCGGCGGTTCCGGCTCCCGGTCCAGCCGGGCAAAGATGTCGGTACGCACGCAAAGGACGTTACAGCGAGTGAGTGTGCGATCCGGCCGATCCCGCGTCTTTGTGATGACGATGTGATGTGGACTTTGTCTCAGACCGGCATCTATTCCGGGCGTCGCGAAGAATCCGTCCGGCCCTGTGGGCTATTCGTTCCGGCAGTAATTCGTAGGAATGTTTGATCATCGGTGTAATGGTGCGGCGCATCTTTCGTATGTATTCACCCGGCCGTTCGGGGGAGGCGTCGTACGGCCGCCGGGGCGGCGTGCGGGGCGCCCGGCAGGCAGCCGACGCACCGGTGCGCAAGGCCGCGGAAGCGGCCCCGCAGGCGGAGCGGGAGTGGCGTACGCCACACTCGGGGCCGGGCGAAGGTATGAGGTGGACCACGTCTGACCACGTGGAACTCGCGTACGCTGACGGCTCACTCGCCCGTCGATGCCGGACCTGAGGGACGCCGAAAGCAGGGGCCCCGGTAGGTCTGCCGAGCGCGAGGGACTCATTGGGAGGTACGTATATGAGCGGGACGTCCACGGCTGTGACCCGGCTGCGCGCAGCAGCCGGCGGTGCCAACCGCTGGGTCGTTCTGGTCGTCCTTTGCCTCAGTCTGCTGCTGGTCGCGCTCGACGCGACCGTGCTGCACGTCGCCGTCCCCGCCGTCACCGAGGATCTGCGGCCGAGCGCCGTCGGCCTGCTGTGGATCGTGGACGCCTATCCGCTGGTCTGTGCCTCGCTGCTGATTCTCTTCGGCACGCTCGGTGACCGGATCGGCAGACGGCGCGTCCTGCTGTTCGGGTATGCGCTCTTCGGGATGGCCTCCGCGCTGGCGGCCGCGGCCGACACTCCCGCCGTGCTGATAGCGGCGCGTGCCCTGCTCGGTGTCGGCGGCGCGATGATCATGCCGGCGACGCTGTCGATACTCCGCCAGGTCTTCCCCGACCGCCGCGAGCGGGCTCTGGCCATAGGGATTTGGACCGCGGTCGCCGCCGTGGGTGCCGCCGCCGGACCGGTCATCGGCGGATTCCTCGTCGAGCACTACTGGTGGGGTTCGGTCTTCCTCATCAACATCCCGCTGATGGCCATGATCCTGCCGCTCGGCCGCTGGCTGCTGCCCGAGTCACGCGGCACCGGAGAAGGTCCCTGGGATGTGGTCGGCGCCCTGATGGCGGCGGCGGGTGTGCTCGGAGTCGTCCTCGGGGTCAAGCGGATGGGCAGCGGCGAGGGCGTGCTGGACCTCGCCGGTGTCGCCCCGCTGCTTGCGGGCGCCGCGCTGCTGGTGCTTTTCGTGCGCAGGCAGAAACGCCGTACGCATCCGTTGATCGACATCGCGATGTTCTCCCGGCCCGCCTTCACCACTGCCGTCGGCTGCATCGTCCTCGCGATGCTGGCCCTGGTCGGTCTGGAGCTGATCGCTGTCCAGTACCTCCAGCTGGTGCTGGACCTCAGCCCGCTGGAAACCGGTCTGCGGCTTCTTCCGCTGACCTTCGCCGCGATGGCCGCCGGTGCCACCGGTTCGTACACCCTGAGCCGTATCGGCCCCCGCCGCATGGTCGGCTGGGGGTTCGTGCTCACCGCGGCATCCGTGCTCCTGCTCACCCTGATGGGGCAGCACGACCGGCCGGCGCTGCTCACCGTCGGCTTCGTGCTGCTGGGCTTCGGGCTGCAGTCCACGCTCTTCGGGGCGTACGAATCGATGCTCAGTGAGGCGCCCGCCGAACGGGCCGGCGGCGCGGCGGCGATCGGCGAGACCTCGTACCAGCTGGGCGCCGGTCTGGGCATCGCCCTGCTCGGCAGTGTCATGAACGCGGCCTACGCACCCGGACTGGCACGGCTCCACGAGGAGGGAGTGCCCGCCGCGGCCGGCTCGGCCGCCTCGAACTCGCTCGGCGAGGCCTACCAGGTGGCGGCGCAGCTGGGTGGTCCGACGGGTGACCTGCTGCGGACCACGGCCCGGCACGCCTTCGTCCAGGGCCTGCATGTCACGCTGCTGGTCAGCGCCGGTCTGCTGTTGCTCGGGGCGCTGGCGGCACTGCGGCTGCCGAAGGCCATGGACTGTGCTCCGGCCAGGGAGGCCTGCCGGGCGCGTGCGGCCGAGCCGGTAATTTCCGGGCCGCGTTCCGAGCCGCGTGCGCTGCCCGTGCAGAAGCGGCCGGGGCGTCGGCTCGCTCTGCCCGCGCGGCGTGAACCCGCCGAGGCCACGAGCTCTGGACGGGCGCCGCGCTGAGCCGTAACGTCGGCACGACGCCGTAACTATCACTGCTAGTTTTTAGTACCGTGCGAGCCGCCGGAGGCACTCCCATGTCCGTGAAGCCGTCGAAACTCCCGCCGTTCGACCCGGCCGACCCCATCGGCATCGACGATCTCCTCGACCCGGAGGACCTCGCGATCCGCGACACCGTGCGCACCTGGGCGAGTGACCGCGTCCTGCCGCACATCGCCGAGTGGTACGAGAACGGCGAGCTCCCCGGCATCCGCGAGCTGGCCCGCGAACTGGGCTCCCTCGGCGCGCTGGGCATGTCCCTGCAGGGATACGGCTGTGCGGGCGCCACCGCGGTCCAGTACGGCCTGGCCTGTCTGGAGCTGGAGGCGGCCGACTCCGGGATCCGCTCCCTGGTATCCGTCCAGGGCTCGCTTGCCATGTACGCGATCCACCGCTTCGGCTCCGAGGAACAGAAGCAGCAGTGGCTGCCCGGCATGGCGGCCGGCGAGATCATCGGCTGCTTCGGTCTCACCGAGCCGGACCACGGCTCGGACCCGGCCGGGATGCGGACCTACGCCGAGCGGGACGGCGAGGACTGGATCCTCACCGGCCGCAAGATGTGGATCACCAACGGATCGGTCGCCGGGGTCGCCGTCGTCTGGGCCCAGACCGACGAGGCCGACGGCGGCTCCGGAATCCGTGGCTTCGTCGTGCCCACGGACAGCCCCGGGTTCTCCGCGCCGGAGATCCGGCACAAGTGGTCACTGCGTGCCTCGGTCACCAGTGAGCTGATCCTGGACGGCGTGCGACTGCCCGCCGATGCCGTACTCCCCGGCGTCACCGGTCTGCGCGGCCCGCTCAGCTGTCTCAGCCACGCCCGCTACGGCATCGTCTGGGGGGCCATGGGTGCGGCGCGCGCCAGTTTCGAGTCGGCCGTGGACTACGCGAAGACCCGGGAACAGTTCGGCAGGCCGATCGGCGGCTTCCAGCTCACCCAGGCCAAGCTCGCCGACATGGCCGTCGAACTGCACAAGGGCATCCTGCTCGCCCATCACCTGGGCCGCCGGATGGACGCGGGCAGGCTCCGTCCGGAGCAGGTCAGTTTCGGCAAACTCAACAACGTGCGGGAAGCCATCGAGATCTGCCGCACCTCACGCACGATTCTCGGCGCCAACGGGATCTCGCTGGAATACCCGGTGATGCGGCACGCCACGAATCTGGAATCGGTGCTCACCTACGAGGGCACCGTGGAGATGCACCAACTGGTGCTGGGCAAGGCGCTCACCGGTCTGGACGCCTTCCGGTAGAAGGCGGACGGTGAACCGGACCTGTCCGGCGAGCGCCCTGCTCAGCTCTGGTTGAAGAAGCCGTCGGCCGGCCGGCCGACGGCTTCGGTCACCACCTGGGTGTCGGCGGGGGTCAGGAGGAAGACCCGTGTGGCCACGCGCTCGATCGAGCCGCGCAGGCCGAACGTCAGACCGGCGGCGAAGTCCACGACGCGCTTGGCATCGGTGGGGTCCATGGCCGTGAGGTTGACGATCACCGGTACACCGTCCCGGAAGAGCTCGCCGATGCCGCGCGCGTCCCGGAAGCTGTCCGGGGTGACGGTGGCGATCCGGCGGTCTCTGCCCTCGGCCGTCTCGGCGGCCACCTGTACGCGAGGGTCGGTAGCCCAGGCCTGGTTCGTGCCGGTCTCAGCATCCTCGGAGTACTCGTCGTCGTAGTACCGCTCGTCGTTGTCCTCTACGAGGCCCAGCCAGGCACTCGCCTTGCGCACCGATCCCATGGACGCCTCCTCTCACCGCGGTTCCTTGTTGTCCGCATCTCTTTCCTGTCCCTATGGTCGTCCATGATGCGGATACTGCGCCAAGGGGATAGTCGGCGCGCAGGGGATTCGTGACGGTACTGGTGCAGAGGATGTGGCGATTCGTCAAGGTTCCTCCCGTATAAGGCCGCTTGCGGGAGGAAAATATGATGCTCCGGGCCGTACGGGTGACATGGGGGACGTACGGGTGAACGGGTCACTCGATACGATGCACGCCGCGCATGTGCACGAGCGCGGCGCATCAGGTGAACGACTCCCGGGGGATCGTCGTGTTCGGAATCGTGAGGCCCTGTACCCACAGACTGTCCGAGGGGCTCAAGACGGAGTGGATGGCCCATCTCTGCGGATTGTGTCTCGCCCTTCGTGCGGACCACGGGCAGTTCGCCCGGATCGTCACGAACTACGACGGGCTGATCGTCTCGGTTCTGACGGAGGCTCAGACCGAACGGACCACGGGACAGCGGCGCACCGCGGGCCCCTGCCCGCTGCGCTCGATGCGGACGGCTCCGGTCGCGCGTGGCGAGGGGGCCAGGCTCGCCGCCGCAGTCTCGCTCGTGCTGGCATCGGCGAAGGTACGCGACCACGTGGCCGACCGGGACGGGCTGTTGAAGCGGCGTCCGGTCGCCGCCGCGGCGCGCCGGGTGGCCGCGGGCTGGGACAGGGCCGGGGCACGTACCGGCGCCGCGCTCGGATTCGACACGGCGGTACTGGTCGACGCCGTCGACCGGCAGACCGGGATCGAGTCACTCGCCGGACCGGGCACCCCGCTGCTGACGGTCACCGAACCCACCGAGACGGCGACGGCCGCGGCCTTCGCACACACCGCCGTACTCGCGGGCAAGCCGCAGAACGCCGCGCCGCTCGCCGAGGCCGGACGGCTCTTCGGACGGCTCGCCCATCTGCTGGATGCCGTGGAGGACCGGGAAACTGACGCGGCATCGGGTGCCTGGAACCCGCTCACCGCGACCGGCACCCCGCTCGCCGAGGCCCGGCGACTGTGCGACGACGCGCTGCACGGGATACGCCTCGCGATGCGCGACGCGGAGTTCACCGACAGCAAGCTCGCGCATGTGCTGCTGGTGCACGAGCTGCGGCGCTCGGTGGACCGTGCCTTCGGCTCGGCCTCGTGCTCGCATCAGCCGGATCAGCTGTCGGGATCCTTCGGCCCGCCGCCCGGCAACCCGTACGCGCCGACGCCCGGTGGTCCGCCCGGCACGCCCGGTCCGCCTCTCCCGCCCGAGCCGCCCCGCAACCGGCGCGGTCTGATCACCGGCTGCCTGGTGTGGGCGGGGCTCGCCTGCACCTGCCAGATGTGCTGCGGAAGCTTCCACGACCCCTGGTCGGGGCAGGAGCGCGAAGGCCTCTGCCGGAAGTGCGACTGCGGGGACTGCTGCGATGCCTGCGACTGCTGCAGCAACTGCTGCAGCTGCGGCGGGGAGGACGGGGGCTGCTGCGACTGCGACTGCGGGTGCGACTGCTGAACCGGCCGGACCGGCAGCCGCACCCGGAGGCCTCACGTGAGGCGGTCACCCGTCGGGCGATCACGCGTGAGGCGGTCGCACGACCTCACTTGATCTCGGGCGGCGAGATCTGGGACGTCTTGATCGCCGACCCGGCGGTGCCCCACTTCTTCAGGATGCGGTCATAGGTCCCGTCCGCCTTGAGGCCGTTGACCGCCGCCTGGAACGCGGGCGCCAGCGGGGTGCCCTTCTTGAAGGCGAAGCCGACATCGAGCCGTTTGAACTCGCTGAGGAAGCGCAGCCCCTTCTGCTGGGACACTGCGTAGCGCAGCCCGTTGATCGTCGACATCACGACATCGCTGCGGCCCTGCTGGAGTGAGATCCAGACGGCGGCCGGGTCGGCGTACGTCTTCACGTCGTACGCCTTCTTGCCCGCGTCCGCGCACACGTGCTTGTTCTTCTCCAGCGTCGCCTCGAACGTGGTTCCGGCGCCGGTGGCCACGGTCAGGCCGCAGAGCTGGGTGAGGTCGGTGACGTCCTTCAGCTTGCTGTCGTCGCGGACGGCGAAGCCCTGGCCGTCGTTGATGTACGTCACGAAGTCGATCGTCTTCCGGCGCTCGTCGGTCACCCCGAAGTTGCCGGTACCCAGGTCGTACTTCCCGCTGCCGAGCGCCGGAAGGATCGCCTCGAACGAGGCGACCTCACGCTTCAGCTTCAGTCCGAGGGCCTTGGCCGCCGCGTCCGCGAACTCGATGTCCGCGCCGGCCAGCGTCCTGCCGTCCTCCAGATAGAACGCTCCGGGCGGTGAGCCGATGCTGGAGGCGATGGTGAGCGTGCCGGAGGTGCGTACCCCGGCGGGCAGCAGCTTCGCCGCAGCCTCGTTCTTCTTCACCGACGAGACCACATCGGCCGTGGAGAACTTTCCCTTGCCCGCGGATCCGGTGCCGGCAGGCGAGGCCGCCGGGTCACCCGATCCGCAGGCGGTGAGCGTGAGTGCGGCAACGGTGATCAGGGCGTAGGCAGCGGTGTGCCGGGTTCGGGGCATGACGGAAATTCTCCGGATTCGTCGACCGCGCTCCGGTGCGGGACAGCACGGAGTGGCGGGGCGGGAGATCAGCTGTACGAGGGGAGGGTGCAGCGGCGTTGTGTACGTGAAGGCACGCGGGAAATCTGCTCGAGCGCCGACAGGGGCGCGAGCGGGGAAACGCGGAAAAGCAGGGGGTCAGCTCAACAGGAACAGGACCACACGCGACCGAAGTCGATGTGGGAGCGGGTGACCAGCCACTGCTGCGAATACATGGCCCCAGTGGAACAGGCATCCGGGTGCACGTCAACTGGCCTGAGACGTACGGCTCACAGTGTGGACAGGCTTGACAACAGGCCCTGGACAGCGGTTGTCTCGGAACCGGACCGGCGCTGAGGGGCCCGGTCCACGTTGTGTTTCCGCTGAAGGCACATCCCGTGTTCGATCTCTGCATCCACGGAGCCTTCGCATGTCTGCGCAGACAGATACCCTCCCTCCGCCGCTTCCCGCCCCGCCCGCCAAGCATGACGAAGTCTCCGCCCCGCGCATCGTCCCGGTCCGGCGAACGGGACAGTGGGCAGCCGCCGTTGCCGTCCTGCTGCTTCTCGCGGGGGCGCTGAGCTCGGTCATCCGTAACGACGCGTTCCAGTGGGACGTCGTCGGTGACTACTTCACCACCGCCTCCGTGCTGCGCGGCCTCGGACTCACCCTGTGGCTCACGGCGCTCGTGATGGTGCTCGGCTTCGCCCTCGGCACGCTCCTCGCCGTGCTCAGACTCTCCGGCAACCGTGTGCTGCAGGCCGTCAGCTGGGGATACATCTGGCTGTTCAGGTCCACTCCGATCCTGGTCCAGCTGCTCTTCTGGTTCAACATCGGCGCGCTCTACCCGGAGGTTTTCGGCGTCAGCACGGTGAACCTCCTCGGCCCCATCGCCGTCGCCGTCATCGGACTCACCCTCCACGAGGCCGCGTACGCAGCCGAAGTGGTCCGCGGCGGCATTCTGTCCGTCGAGCGCGGACAGCTGGAGGCCGCCCAGTCGCTCGGCCTCGGACCCTGGCGCCGGCTCCGGAGGATCGTGCTTCCACAGGCCATGCGCTCCATCGTCCCGCCCGCCGGGAACATGCTGATCGGCACGCTCAAGGGCACCTCGATCGTCAGCATCATCGCCGTGCAGGACCTCCTCTACTCGGTGCAGCTCGTCTACCACCGCACCTACGAGGTCATCCCGCTGCTGCTGGTCGCCACTCTCTGGTACATCGCCGTCACGTCCCTTCTGTCCATCGGGCAGTACTACGTCGAACGCCACTACGCACGCGGCACGGCGGTCGCCCGATGAGCGGCGTGCCGGCCCTCGTCATCATCGGCGGCGGACCGCGCGGCACCGGCGTCATCGAACGCATCGCCGCCAACGCGGGTGACCTGTACGAGGACCGGCGCCTGGACATCCATCTCGTCGACCCGTATCCGCCCGGCGGCGGCCGGATCTGGCGACAGGACCAGTCCCCGCTTCTCTGGATGAACTCCATGGCCGAGGACGTCACCATGTTCACCGACGACACGGTGCAGCAGGACGGCCCCGTACGGCCCGGCCCCGCCCTGCACACCTGGGCCGCCGACGTCCGCGACGGGCGGACCACGATCGACACCGCCCCCGCGATACTGGAGGAGATACGGGGTCTCGGCGCCCAGGACTTCCCGAGCCGACGGCTGCAGAGCGCCTATCTGCGCTGGGTGTACGAGCAGGCGATCGCCGCGCTCCCGCCGGGCATCACCGTCCACGAACACCTCGGGCACGCACGGCAGATCACCGGTCCCCGCGACGGCCGGCAGCGCGTCTGGCTCGACGGGCGCGCCGAGCCCCTCCTCGCCGACCTCGTCGTCCTCACCGTCGGCCACCTCGACGCCGAACTCGACCCCGCGCAACGGGAACTGGGCGACTTCGCGGATCGGCACGGGCTGGTCCATCTGCCACCCGACTTCACGGCCGACAGCGACCTGACGGCCCTGCCCGCGGGCGAGCCGGTCATCGTCCGAGGCTTCGGTCTCGCCTTCATCGATCTGATGGTCCTGCTGACCGAGGGGCGTGGCGGACGGTACGAGAACGGGGTCTACGTCGCCTCCGGCCGGGAACCCGTCCTGTACGTCGGATCGCGGCGCGGCGTTCCGTACCACTCGAAGATCGGCTACAGCTGGACAGGTGAACGGCCGCCCCTGCCACGCCACTTCGGACCCGACCGGGTGAACGAACTGCTCAGCGGTTCCGGATCCGTGGACTTCCGGAGCGATCTGTGGCCGCTGGTCACCAAGGAGCTCGGCCACGCCCACTACCACCGGCTCTTCACCACTCACCCCGAGCGCACCGCCGTCGGATGGAACGACTTCGAGGAGAAGTACGCCGTCGCGGAACCGGGCAGCCCCGAGCTGCAGGCCCTTGTTTCCTCGGCCGTTCCCGACCCCGCCGACCGACTCGACCTGGAGGCGCTCGACCACCCGCTGGACGGGGTGCGCCATGCCTCGTACGACACACTGCAGGACGGGCTGCGCGGTTACATCACCGCCGACCTGGAACGCCGCCACGACCCCGGCAACAGCCCCGATCTCGCCGTCTTCCTCGGACTGCTGTCCGTCTACGGGCAGCTGATCCACTTCGGTGACATCGGCGAACGGTGGCACAGCTTCTTCAGCTACCTCGCCTCCGGACCGCCCGGCCCACGGCTCCGTCAACTCCTCGCCCTGTCCCGCGCCGGGGTCGTCCGCTTCCTCGGTGCCGGGCTCACCGTCGAGGCCGACGAGGAGCAGGGCGTCTTCCGGGCCTCCGGCTCGACCGTGCCCGGAGCGTTCACCGAGGCCCGGGCGCTGGTCGAGGCCAGGCTGCCCGACCCGTCCCTGCGCCGCACCCGCAGTCCGCTGCTGCGCGGACTGTACGAGGACGGGGCCGCCGGCACCGACACGGGGCTGCTCTCCGTGGACGCCGGCGACAGCCGGATCCTGGGCGTCGACGGCAGCCCGCACCCGCGCCGCTTCGCCCTCGGGCCGTACACCACCGCACGGTCGAGCGGCGCCTTCACCAGGCCGCGCACCGGCGGACCGGCCTTCCGGCAGAACGACGCCACCGCCCGCACGGCGCTCGCGTTCCTGCGCGACCTGTCCTGTCGTGACCGCCGCGCCGCGTGAGTGCGGCACCTCCTCCCGTACGCACGTCGCCGAAGGAATCCGAATGCCGCTGACCAGTGATCCACCCATCGACAAAGAGACCGCACGAACACCTCCGCCCGACGACGCCGGCTTCGCGGAGCTGACCGTCGTCCCTCTGCGCCACCCCTGGCGCTGGGTCGCCGTCGCGGCCACCGCGGTGCTGGTCGCCCAGTTCCTGAACGGGCTGATCACCAACCCCGGCTGGGAATGGGACGTCTTCGCCAGCTTCTTCACCACCGAGACCATCCTCAAAGCAGTCTGGGTCACCCTTCAGCTGACCTTCTACGGGACGGTGCTCGGCTTCGCACTCGGCATCGTCCTCGCCTTCATGCGGCTGTCCGCCAGCCCGTTCCTCAGGGCGGTCGCGTACGCCTACATCTGGGCGTTCCGGTCGATCCCGCTCATCGTCCAGCTGCTGTTCTGGTTCAATCTCGCCTACCTCTACAAGGAGCTGCAGTTCGGCATCCCGTTCGGGCCCGGTTTCCTCTCCTTCGACACGATGAACCTCGTCGGAGCGATGAGCGCGGCCGTCCTCGGGCTCGCGCTGCACCAGGCGGCCTACGCCGCCGAGATCGTCCGGGGCGGCGTACTGGCCGTGGACAGTGGGCAGTTGGAGGCGGCCGCCGCCCTAGGGATCCCCCGGCTGCGGCAGTTGCGGCGGATCGTGCTGCCGCAGGCGATGCGCTCCATCCTGCCGAACGCAGCCAACGAGATCATCTCCCTCTTCAAGGGCACCTCCATCGTCTCCGTGATGGCGATCGGCGAGCTCTTCTACCAGGTCCAGGTCGTCTACGGCCGCAACGGCAGGGTCGTGCCCCTGCTGATGGTCGCCACGGTCTGGTACATCCTCCTGACCACCGTGCTCACCGTCCTCCAGTACTACGTCGAACGTCACTACGCCAAGGGGGCCGTGCGATGAGCGCACCCACAGATGTATCCACAGACGAACCCACGAACGCCATGGTCGAGATCCGCGCCGTGCACAAGAGTTTCGGCTCCCTCGAAGTGCTCCGCGGCATCGACCTGTCCGTACGGGCGGGAGAGGTGACCGTCGTCCTCGGCCCCTCCGGCTCGGGGAAGTCCACCCTGCTGCGCACCATCAACCACCTGGAGAAGGTCGACCAGGGCTGGATCAGTGTCGACGGCACCCTGGTCGGCTACCGCCGTTCCGGCAACAAGCTGTACGAGCTCCGCGAACGCGAGGTCCTGCGCCAGCGCACCGAAATCGGCTTCGTCTTCCAGAACTTCAACCTCTTCCCGCACCTGACCGTCCTCGAGAACATCATCGAGGCCCCGGTCGCAGCCCTCGGCCGCACCCGCAAGGACGCCGTCGCCGCGGCGGAGACCCTCCTCGCCCGGGTCGGGCTCGCCGACAAGTCGGGGGCGTACCCCAAACAGCTCTCCGGCGGCCAGCAGCAACGCGTCGCGATCGCCCGCGCGCTCGCGCTCGAACCGAAGCTGCTGCTCTTCGACGAGCCGACCTCCGCGCTCGACCCGGAACTCGTGGGCGAGGTCCTCGACGTCATCAAGGACCTGGCGCACCAGGGCACCACGATGATCGTCGTCACGCACGAGATCGGCTTCGCCCGTGAGGTCGCCGACACCGTGGTGTTCATGGACGAGGGGCGGATCGTCGAGCAGGGGCCGCCCGCCGACGTACTCGACCGCCCCGTCCAGGAACGCACCCGCGCCTTCCTCTCCAAGGTCCTCTGAGCCATGCCGCCGCCGTCCATGCCCCCGCCGTCCGAGTCCCCGCCGTCCGAGTCCCCGCCGTCCGAGTCCCCGCAGTCCCAGTCCTCGCCCTCAAGGAGCAGTCACGTGTCCGTCCCCCGCACCCTCGCCGTCGCCCTCGCCACCCTCACCGCCGCCGGACTGCTCACCGCCTGCGGCAGCGGCGACGCCGCCACCGACGTGGTGCGCCCCAAGGGGCAGAAGGACAGCGGGATCAACATCGGGCCCGACCAGAAGAGGATCAGAGGCAAGAAGGTCGACACCATCGCCGCCACGGTGCCCGACGCCGTCCGTGAGCGCGGCACGCTCCGGTTCGGCGCGAGCGCCGACGCCTCACCCCCGCTCGGCTTCTACGCGACCGACGACAAGACCCGGATCGGCAGCGAGATCGACATAGCGACTCTGATCGCGGACACGCTCGGACTGAAGCCCGAGTTCGACGAAGTCTCCTGGGAGAACCTCTTCGTCGGCCTCGACAGCTCCAAATTCGACGGCGTCCTGTCCAACGTCACCGTGACCGAGGAGCGCAAGGAGAAGTACGACTTCGCCACCTACCGGCTCGACAACATCGCGTTCGAGGCGAAGAAGGGCTCCGGATGGAAGGTGACGGCGCCCGAGGACGTGGCGGGAAAGACGATCTCCGTTGCCTCGGGCACCAACCAGGAGAAGATCCTCGTCGACTGGAGCGAGCAGAACGTCAAGGCCGGGCGGAAGCCGGTGGAGATCAAGTACTTCCAGAAGGACACCGACTACTACCTGGCCCTGCAGTCGGGCCGGATCGACGCCTACCTCGGCCCGAGCCCCTCGGCCAACTACCACGTCGCGTCGGCCGGGCAGTCCGAGATCGTCGGCACGCTCTCCGGCGGTGGCGACGGCGTCCAGGGGAAGATCGCCGCCACCACGAAGAAGGGCAGCGGCCTGGTCGAGGCGTACGGCGCGGCGATCGACCACATCGTCCAGGACGGCTCCTACGCCAAGGTGCTGAAGCGCTGGGGACTGTCCAACGAGGCCGTCGACAAGTCCGAGATCAACCCGCCCGGCCTCCCCAAGACCAAGAACTGACCCCGAGAGGTCCCCGTAATGTCTGCCACCAGGCCACTCCATCTGGCCGCCGAGATCGGCGGCCCGCCGCGTTACGACGCCGCCTCCCACGTCGCGCTCGCC
Source organism: Streptomyces sp. NPDC060035 (assembly GCF_042736635.1). Taxonomy (NCBI): domain Bacteria; kingdom Bacillati; phylum Actinomycetota; class Actinomycetes; order Kitasatosporales; family Streptomycetaceae; genus Streptomyces; species Streptomyces sp. NPDC060035. Next base: position 496,180 of record NZ_JBHWVO010000002.1, on the reverse strand, counting down.
CGCCTCGCCGAGCGGGGCGCGCTCGACTTCGTCACCCTCAGCGACTCCTTCGCCCGGCCGGGCCCGGACGCGCTCGCCGTGCTCGCCCGTGTCGCCCCGGCCACCACCCGGATCGGTCTCGTACCGACCGTCACCACCACACACACCGAGCCCTTCCACGTCTCCTCCGCCGTCGCCACCCTCGACTGGGTCAGCGGGGGCCGGGCCGGCTGGCACGCCGACGTGTCGACCACCGAGGCCGAGGCCCGGCTGTTCGGCCGGCGCGATGCCGCACCCGCTGCCGCCCTGTGGCGGGAGGCGGGCGAGACGGCCGACGTCGGAGCCCGGCTGTGGGACAGCTGGGAGGACAACGCGGAGATCCGGGACGTCGCCACCGGCCGGTTCATCGACCGCGACAAGCTGCACTACGTCGACTTCGAGGGCAGCACCTTCTCCGTACGGGGCCCGGCCATCGTGCCCCGGCCACCGCAGGGCAGGCCCGTCACCGTCATCGACGGCACGAGCGGCCCGGCACGGGAGCCCGCCGCGCGGTACGCCGACGTCGTGTACGTACGGGCCACCTCGCCCGAGCAAGCGGCCTCACTCCGCACCGATGTGCGCCGCATCGCCGCAGCGCACGGCCGCGATCCCGACACCCTGCGGGTGCTGGTCGCCCTCACCGTCGACCTCGGGGACGCCGAGACGGCACCGGAACCGGGGCTGGAGAGCGGTCCGCAGCTCGCCGGGCGGGGGACCTACTTCCGGGGCGGCCCGGTCGACCTCGCCGAACTCATCACCCAGTGGCACCGGGGCGGGGCCGTGGACGGTTTCCACCTCACCCCCATCACCCCCGGGCGCGACCTCGAAAGGATCGTCAACGGCACCGTGGCTCTGCTCCAGCACCGCAGCCTGTTCCGCACCTTCTATCCGGGGGGCACACTCCGTGAGCACCTCGGTCTGGCCCGCCCGGCCAACCGCTTCGCGCTCGCGGGTGCTTCGGGGGCGAGCTCATGAAGCAGATGCACCTCGCCGCCCACTTCCCCGGCGTCAACAGCACCACCGTGTGGGCCGATCCCCGCTCCAGGAGCCAGATCGACTTCGCCTCCTTCGAGCACCTGGCCAGAACCGCGGAACGCGGCAGATTCGACTTCTTCTTCCTCGCCGAAGGGCTGCGGCTGCGGGAGCACAACGGCCTGATCCACGACCTGGACGTGGTCGGCCGGCCGGAGTCCCTCACCGTCCTGAACGCCCTGGCCGCCGTCACCGACCGCCTCGGGCTCGCGGCCACGGTCAACGCCACCTTCAACGAACCGTACGAACTCGCGCGCCGCCTCGCCACGCTCGACCACCTCAGTGGCGGGCGCGCCGCCTGGAACGTCGTGACCTCCTCCGACGCCTTCACCGGGGAGAACTTCCGCCGCGGCGGTTACCTCGACCGCGCGGACCGCTACACCCGCGCCGCCGAATTCGTCGCCACGGCACGTGAGTTGTGGGACTCCTGGTCGCCGGACGGGACGTCCCGTCCGTTCGCGCACTCCGGACAGCACTTCGAGGTCTCCGGGGAGTTCACCGTCCCCCGCTCCCCGCAGGGGCATCCCGTCGTCATCCAGGCCGGGGACTCCGACGAAGGCAGGGAATTCGCCGCATCGGCCGCCGATGTCATCTTCACCCGGCACGGCACCCTGGAGGCCGGGCGGGTCTTCTACGCAGACGTCAAGGCACGGCTGGCGAAGTACGGCAGGCAGCCGGACGACCTGAAGATCATGCCCGGTGTCACCGTCGTCCTCGGCGACACGGATGCGGAGGCACAGCAGAACGCCGCCGAGATCCGCAAGCAGCAGGTCTCCCCGCAGAACGCCGTCCTCGCCCTCGAACAGGTCTGGGGCCGCGACCTCTCCTCGTACGACCCGGACGGTCCCCTGCCCGACATCGACCCGGACCCCGAGTCCGGTCTGGTGCAGGGCAGGGTCCGGGTCGCCGATCCGTTGGCCGTCGCCGCCAAGTGGCGTGCCCTGTCGGCAGCCAAGGGGCTGTCCATCCGGCAGACGGTCATCGAGTCCACGGCCCGGCAGTCCTTCATCGGCTCCCCGCAGTCGGTGGCCGCCGAACTGGAGACGTTCGTCTCCACCGACGCGGCCGACGGCTTCATCCTCGTACCGCACCTCACACCGGGCGGCCTCGACGACTTCGTCGACCGGGTCGTCCCGGTCCTCCAGGAACGCGGAGCCTTTCGCTCCGAATACACCGGCACCACCCTCCGGTCGCACCTCGGCCTGGCAGAGCCGGTATGGAAAGGTTGATCACATGAGCACGGACGCACAGCAGGACAGCCGGGACAGCGAGGACTTCCGGGAGTGGCAGCGGTGGCACGAGGAGCGCATCGTCGCGGTGGCGGCACCGCACGGCCCGCTCTCCCTCACGGGCACCCACTGGCTCTCCGACTACCCGGACGGTCGAATTCCGGCCGTGCCGGGGCAGTGGCGTGAGGACGGTGACGAGGTGGTGCTCACCGCCGACGCCGAGGACGGGCTGACCGTAGACGGAAAGCCACTGGCCGGCGAGGTCAGGCTGGCCGCGGACCGCGGGCCGATCGACGCATCCCGGGTGGCGCAGGGAGAGCGCCGGCTGGTCGTACTGAGCCGTGAAGGCCTGTGGGCGGTACGGGACTTCGACCCGCAGTCACCCGCACGGCACAGCTTCCGCAGCATCGACGTCACACCGTACGACCCGCGCTGGTCGCTGGAGGGCACCTTCCGCCCGTACGGCACCGACCGGACCGTCCGGGTGGAGAACGCCGACGGGCGCGAGCGGGGGCTGGGGCTCGGCGGCGAGATCGCCTTCCAGCTGGACGGAGCGGAGCACACGCTCCAGGTCGCGGTCGAGCCCGACGGCTCCCTCTGGGCCGTATTCGCCGATGCCACCAGCGGAGACAGCAGCTACCGCTTCCGCTTCCTGCGGCCCCAGGCCCCGGACGAGGCCGGCAAGGTCAGGGTCGACCTCAACCGCGTACTGCTGCCGCCCTGCGCCTTCGCCGACCATTTCATCTGCCCCTTCCCGCCGCCCGGCAACACCCTCTCGGTCGCGGTTCCGGCGGGGGAGCGGAACCGCATCGACGCCTGATCCGTCCCACTCGCGACGCAGCGGCCCGGCCATCCGGCCCCGTCAGCCACAGAGCTGCCGGGGCCGCCCCCGCTGCGCGTCCGCTACGGCCGAAAAGGCGCCCTTGCGCCACGAGTTGACGCACCCAATACTCCCGAGCAGCGCTTGTCAGGGGCACCGAGCATCCGGAATTCGAACGCTTTCGGAACGCGGACGCGCCCCCTGACTGCGCCTCACGGGTCCGGCCACCCCACAGGCGGGCCCCCGATTCCCCTCGGGAGGAACGAAAAGTGAGGATCAAGCGCACCACCCCCCGCAGCGGCACAGCGAGACGCAGCAGGACCATTGCCGTCTCCGCAGGCCTTGTCGCCGTCGCTGCGCTCGCCGTCCCCGCAGCCAACGCCAACTCGACCGGGACGTACAGCGCCAACCAGCTCTCGGCCGCCCAGGGCGCCGTACTCGGCGCCGACATCGCTGGTACCGCCTGGAACGTCGACCCCGCGACCAAACGGCTCGTCGTCACGGTGGACAGCACCGTCTCACAGGCGGAGATCAACCGGATCAAGGAGTCCGCCGGAGCCAACGCGGGCGCCCTGGACATCGAACGCACACCCGGCAGGTTCAGCAAGCTGATATCCGGCGGCGATGCCATCTACGCCTCCAGCTGGCGCTGCTCCCTCGGCTTCAACGTCCGCAGCGGCAGTACGTACTACTTCCTGACGGCCGGGCACTGCACCGACGGAGCCGGCACCTGGTGGTCCGACTCCGGGCACTCCACCGTCCTCGGCACCACCTCGGGCTCCAGCTTCCCGACCAACGACTACGGCATCGTGCGGTACACCAACACCTCGGTCACCAAGTCGGGCACCGTGGGCAGCCAGGACATCACCAGCGCCGCCAACGCCACGGTCGGCATGTCCGTCACCCGCCGCGGTTCCACCACCGGCACCCACAGCGGCTCCGTCACCGGTCTCAACGCCACGGTCAACTACGGGGGCGGGGACATCGTCTACGGCATGATCCGCACCAATGTGTGCGCCGAGCCCGGCGACTCCGGCGGCCCGCTCTACTCCGGCACCCGGGCAATCGGTCTCACCTCGGGCGGCAGCGGCAACTGCAGCTCCGGAGGAACGACCTTCTTCCAGCCGGTCACCGAAGCACTGAGCGCGTACGGCGTCAGCGTGTTCTGACACAGCCGGCACCGCCGCACTCCCGCGAGCCCCCGCCGATTCCCGGCGGGGGCTCCCTCTCGGCCCGCGGCTTTTGAGAGGATGTCAGGACGGTCGGTCGCAGAAGTACCACGGGGGCGGACGCTGTGCCTGTCCGGAGGAATGCCCTCCGGGCCCCCGCAGACTCCCAGGGGGTTCCAGGTCCGTGAAACGCATCGGAGTGACCGGTCACCGATCCATCCCCCAGGAGGTCTACGCGCATGTCCTGGAGGGCATACGGGCGGCGCTGTGCGGCTTCGAAGGCTCGGTGGAGGCGCTCTCCAGCCTGGCTGTCGGAGCCGACCAGCTCTTCGCCGACCTCGCACTGGCCCACGGTGCGGAACTGACCGCGGTGATCCCCAGCGGGGACTACGAGGCGGGCTTCGACGACGAGGCCGATCTCGCGCGCTACCGGATGCTCAAGGCGAGGGCCGTCCGCGAGGTCCGGATGGACTTCCCGCACTCCACCGACGAGGCCTACTACGCGGCGGGCGCCTACATCGCCGACCACTGCGACCGGCTGCTCGCGGTCTGGGACGGCCGGCCGGCGCGGGGCCTGGGCGGCACCGGTGACATCGTGACGTACGCCCGTACTCTGGGCCGGCCGGTCACGGTCATCTGGCGGGACGGGGTGGAGCGCGCCTGAACGGGCGCGGACTCACATCCGGTGCCTGGCCAGCCAGTCCGTGTGCTCGGGAGAGACGATCCGTTCGGTCTCGAAGACGGCGGCCGCCCACTGCCGCTCCGTCAGGGTGGTCTCCATCGCGGCCTGCATGTTCTCCAGGTCCTCCTCCACCAGGGAGTGCGCGGACACGAGCGGATGATGGCGGCGCATCTCGTTCCAGGCGAGGCAGGCGGCAGCGGCGGCGGAGAGCGACCCGGTCAGCGCGAAGGACCCGGCGGTGCCGAAGGTCTGCAGCAGGGCGAGGGCCAGGGCAGGCAGCGTCAGTGCGGCGATCGTGCTCGACCAGACGAACGCACCGCGCCGGGACACCTGCTGGCGTCTGCGGTACCAGCGCCGCTGCTCGATCAGCCGGTCCCGGATGTACGTCTCCTTCCGCACGGTGAAGGCCTTGTCCCGTAATTCGCGCATGGACTCGGTGATGAGCCCGCTGCCCGCGTCCGTCATCTCCTCCCGGGGGTCGTCCCACCCCACCTTCCTCAGCTCCTGAAGGCCGTCCTCCAGCCGGTTGGCGAACACGGCTTCCGGATGGTGAGTGCCGGTGTCGAACGGCGAGCCGTGCACCGCGTAGCGCCAGCAGTTGGACTTGATGTACTCCGCTGCGGAACGGTTGAGTTGCCAATGCGACTTTGCTTTGCGCCGGGAGGCGAGGTACGTCGTGATCAGGACACCGAGGTACGCCAACACGGCTACGGCGTCGAGGAGTTGGATGGAATCACCGACCTCCACATGCCAGGGGAGGGCGGCGGGCACGGTGCCGAGGGCGAGCAGGACCAGCTGTCCGCGGGTGGTATTGATCGCCTCCCGCTGGCGTGCGATGGCGATGGCGTCCGTGTGGTGGAAGAGTGCGGGCAGATCAGCGCTCCTGAAGACCATGCTCTGCAGCGGTCCGGGAATCGCCGTCATGATCACTCCTGTATTCGATGTAGTGGTCACCCGATTGCTGAAATGGAAGGGTTCCCGTCCATTTGGAGCAGTCCCGCAAATCACTCGGGTTACAGCCGTACGAGTCGAGTTGCACACCAGGGCCATGAGAGTAAAGTCGTGCCGCCGGACACTGCAATGGTGCAGGTGCCGGTGCTGTTTCCGTGTCCGGAACGAGCCCATCAAGGACGGCCGTGAAGACCTACGAAACCACTCCCAACTTCGCTGTTGCGAAGCGTCGTGTGCCGCTCGCGAAGATCGAAACTTCCGATGGCGCCGCCGCCGAGAAACTGGGGCGCGTACTCGCGACGACAGCCGGTCGCCCGAAGCAGACATCGACCTTCAACTCGGCGCTCTGACAGAATCCCCCGCGCCGCTTGCCGGCTGGACCGGCAGAATGGCCTGGCCTGTCCGCTTCACTGGCTAGACTGGTGAAATGACAGGGCCCGCGCTGCCATTCCGCGAAATCGTTCTGAAGGTGCACAGCAGGTGTGATCTCGCTTGCGATCATTGCTATGTCTACGAACATGCGGATCAGAGCTGGCGAACCCGCCCCAAAACAGTCTCTGACCATGTTATTTCCCGGACGGCTCAGCGCTTGGCTGAGCATGCCAAGACACATGCACTGCCCTCCGTGTCAGTGATCCTGCACGGAGGGGAGCCTCTGCTGGCCGGCCCCGCCCGTCTGCGGAAGGTCTGCGAGGAGTTCGGCTCGGCCCTGTCAGGTGTCGCCGAACTGGACCTGCGGATCCACACCAACGGTCTTCAGCTCAGCCCCCGCTATCTGGACCTGTTCGACGAGTTCGGCGTCAAGGTGGGCATCTCCCTCGACGGCGACCGTGCGGCCAATGACCGGCACCGCCGTTTCGCGGACGGACGCAGCAGCCACCCCCTCGTACTCAAGGCCGTCGAGCTGCTCCGGCAGGAGCGCTACCGCCATCTCGACCTCGGGCTGTTGTGCACCATCGACATCGAGAACGACCCGGAGGCGGTTCTGGACGCCTTGGTCGAGCTCGAACCGCCCCTCATCGACTTCCTCCTCCCGCACGCCACCTGGGACGAGCCGCCGCCCCGCCCGGACGGGTCCGAAACGGCGTACGCCGAGTGGCTCCTCAAGATCTACGACCACTGGCGGGACCGGGGCAGCCCGGTGCCGGTGCGCCTCTTCTCCTCCGTGCTCTCCACTCTGAGCGGCGGGCCCAGCCTCACCGAGTCGCTGGGACTGGCCCCCACCGACCTCGTGGTGGTCGAGACGGACGGCCAGCTGGAACAGGTCGACTCGCTCAAGAGCGCCTACGAGGGTGCGGCAGCCACCGGTTTCGACGTGTTCTCCCACTCCTTCGACGACGTTGCCGTACACCCGGGGGTCCGGGCGCGACAGCTCGGTCTGGCCGGTGTCAGCGAGACCTGCCGTCGTTGCCCCGTCGTACGTTCGTGCGGTGGGGGGCTGTACACGCACCGGTACCGCTCGGCCAACGACTTCGACAACCCGTCCGTGTACTGCCGCGACCTGGAGGCGTTGGTGCGCGGCATCGAGGCGCGTACCGAGGTGTCCCCGGCGGTCACGGACCGTGCCGAACTCGTCGACGCGCAGCAGGACCTGACCCGTACCCTGCTCGCCAGGCTCCACGCCGACCTCGACGGCCGCGGCGGCCCGCGGTGGAGCGAGGCCTGGGAATTGGCGGGCGTGCTCGAGTCGTCCGAGGAGGGAGCCGCCGGGCTCGATCGCGTGCTGGCGCACCCGTACACGCGGACCTGGCTGCTCGAGGTGCTGGGAGGGCTGCATGCGGGACGGCCCGATGCGGTGGACGAGGCGCTGCGCCTGCCGGCCTACGTGGCGGCCGCCACGGTGCGGTCGGGTCTCGGTCTGACGGCTCGGGCCGACTACCGGGACGGCCGGCTCCATCTGCCCACACTCGGCGAGCTCCGGGTCGGCGGGTCGGGCGAGCCGGGCACGGTTCGGCTGACGCCGACCGGGGACGGGTTCGTGGCCCGGCGTGACGACGGCGGTGGGGAGTGGCGGATCCTGCACGGGGCGGACAGCCCCGACTGGAGTCCGGTGCGCCACTTCGGCCAGGACGGCGCGCCCCGCTTCGCTCTCGACGACCTCGACCCGTACCGGGACTGTTTCGCTGCTCCGGCAGCCCCCCGGCTCGGGCGGGCCGAGGCCGATGAGTGGGAAGCCGGTCTGGCCGAGGCGTGGGAACTGCTGGAGAGGGAGGCGCCGTCGCAGGCCGCGGCAGCCGCCGGCAGTCTGACGACGCTGACCCCGCTCACCGCCGGCCGCCACGCCGAGCGGCCGCACGGATACGGGACCATCGGTCTGACGTCGACGGATGACGCGAAACAGCTGGCACTCGAACTTCTGGGCGGTTTCCGGCGGACCACTTTGCGGGCGCTGCTCGATGTCACGGATCTTTATGCGTCGGACGGCTCCTGGGACTATTTCCCACTCTGGCAGGACGGATCAGTTCCGTTTTCCCGGCTGCTGGCCGAAACCCATGAACGGGTGGCGTTCGCCGCTCTTGATCCCTGTTTCATGGAAGGCGTGGACGAGGCACTCGACATGATGGGATCGGCAGCCGAGCCCACGGCCGCGGGAAGGCAGTTCATCGCAGCACTCGAGGAGGAGGTGAAGCGAACACAGGACAAGTGGGCCGAATAGCCTCAAGATTGCTGCGGCCCGAGAACGTACCGGTGAATCCTGGGTATGGATGACTGAAAAGCGGCGTTGATTGACCGAACGCCATGGGGGTGGAGCAAGGTCCGCTCCGGAATGATGAATTCGCTCGCACCCCCTCCACAGTCCTGGGATGCGGGTGCTCACACAGGACGGGGGTCGTGTGCACGCATTTACGCAGCAGCGAGCGGACCATCGGCCGTACTTCTTTCTGAGTTACGCGCACACACCGGGGTACGGCGGTGGATCGGACCCAGATATGTGGGTCGAACGGCTTTTCCAAGATCTCTGCGGCCATGTGATGGCCATGACCAACCTGCCCGCGGGCGCGCCGGCCGGGTTCATGGACCGGGAGATACGCTCCGGCGAGGGCTGGTCGGAACGGCTGGGCGGCGTGCTGGCCAGTTGCCGGGTCTTCGTGCCGCTGTTCTCGCCGCGCTACTTCGCCAGCGAGATGTGCGGCAAGGAGTGGTACGCCTTCGAACAGCGGGCCATCCACTACCGAGCGCGTTCGAATCAGCCCGCGGAGGCGATCGTCCCCGCGCTCTGGGTACCGGTGCCTCCCAGCCAACTTCCCGGTCCGGCCGAGCGGTTACAGTTCAACCACCGTGACTTCGGGGACCGCTACGTCAGCGACGGGCTCTACGGGCTGATCAAGCTCAGACTGTTCGCCCAGGAATACGAACGGGCCGTCTACGAACTGGCCAAACGCATTGTCAGCGTCGCCGACACCGTGCAGCTCGACTCCGGCAGACCGCTCGACTACCGCCTCGTTCCCAGCGCCTTCGGACCACCGGACAGCGGCGTGGGCGTTCCCAGGCCCATGCGGATCACGATTGCCGCGCCCACGCGCCATGACCTGCCCGAAGGGCGCAACCCGGCGTACTACGGCGACAATCCGCAGGAGTGGAATCCCTATCACCCGGCCGCTGCCAGGCCTCTGGCCTATGTCGCCGAAGAGCTGGTGCGCTCCCTCAACTACCAGGCGGTCATCACCTCGTTCGACGAGGAGTCCGGACAGCCGGAAGGCAAACAGCCGCCCAGTACACCGGAGATACTCCTCGTCGACCGCTGGGCCCTTCAGGACGAGGACCGCAGGCGCAGGCTCGCCGCCTTCGACGCGGAGAACCGGCCCTGGGTGACCATGGTGGTGCCCTGGTGCCGCGACGACCACCAGAGCAGAGCCGCCGAGGCCGAACTGACCGAGAAGCTCGAGCAGACGATGCCGACCAAGATGCGGCAGGGGCGGGCCTTCTGCCGCGTCGCGGCCAAAGGGGTACCCACCATGGAGGCGTTCGGACAGATCCTTCCCCAAGTGGTCGAGGTGGCCGCTCAGCAGTACCTGAGGCATGCGACGGTCTATCCACCCGCGGGTGGACGGCACAGTGAACGGACGCGACTGATGGGGCCCATGGGCAGCACGCAGTTCATACCCGACATGCACGACCCTGCGACGGATGCGGAGGACGTATGACAGCCGGTCGTGACGGGCGCATCGTCACTTTCTACTCGTACAAGGGCGGCACGGGGCGCACCATGGCCCTGGCGAACACCGCCTGGATCCTCGCCGCCAACGGCAAACGGGTGCTGGCCGTCGACTGGGACCTGGAAGCCCCCGGGCTCCACCGGTTCTTCCACCCCTTCCTCGATCCGTCGACGCTCGGTGCCACCACCGGGGTGATCGACCTGATCACCGAATACGCCTGGGCCGCGACCAACCCGGCCCAGCGCGCGGACGACTGGCATCGCGACTACGCCCGCATACAGCCGCACGCGGTCTCTCTCAACCCCGAGGCGCTCGGCTGGGAGTTCCCGCAGGGCGGCACCCTCGACTTCGTCTCCGCCGGCCGTCAGAACCGTGAGTACTCCGCGACCGTCTCCACCTTCGACTGGGACAACTTCTACGACCGGCTCGGCGGCGGGCACTTCTTCGACGCGCTGCGCGACGACATGAAGGCCAACTACGACTACGTCCTCATCGACAGCCGCACCGGCCTCAGCGACATCGCCGACATCTGCACCGTCCACCTCCCGGACGTGCTCGTCGACTGCTTCACCCTCAGCGACCAGTCCATCGACGGCGCGGCCTCCGTCGCCCGGCAGATCGCCGAGCGCTACACCGGCCGGCCCATCTCCATCTTCCCCGTCCCGATGCGTATCGACGAGGGCGAGAAGGAGAAGGCCGACGCCGGCCGTGCCCTGGCGCGGCTGAAGTTCGACCGGCTGCCCCGCGACCTCTCCGGGGACGAACTCACCGCCTACTGGGGCGCGGTGGAGATTCCCTACCGCCCCTACTACGCGTACGAGGAGACCCTCGCCACCTTCGGCGACGAGGCCGGACTCAGCAACTCGCTCCTGTCCGCCTTCGAACGCCTCACCGCGGTCGTCACGCAGAGGGAAATCACCTCGATGCCGCCGGTGGGCGAAGAGGTGCGGCTGCGCATCCGGGACGCCTTCACCCGGCGCAGGCCCGCGCTGCCCGCCGATCTCTTCCTCAGCTATGTGGCGGAGAACCGCATGTGGGCCGACTGGGTCGAATCGGTCCTCACCCGGGCCGGATTCCGGGTCGTCCCGCGAGATGTCTCGGCCGAACCCCCCTCCGTGGACGCCACGCACACCACGGCCGAGGCGGCGCCCCGTACCGTCGTGCTGCTCTCCAGCGCCTACCTCAAGTCCCAGCGAGCCGTGGACCTGTGGGACAGGGCGGTTGCCGAGGACTCCGGCGGGGGGCGGCGACAGCTGCTGCCGCTCAGGGTCAGTGATGTGCGGCTCTCCACCCCGTACATCGACCGCAACCCGGTCGACCTGTTCCGGCTGGACGAAGTGCATGCCACGACCGCTCTGATGCGCGCCCTGGACAGGCCGGTCCAGCTCGGCGACGGCGTGTCGCCCGGGCCCCGGTTCCCCGGCACCGTGCCGCGGATCTGGAACGCACCGCCCCGCAACCCCGGCTTCACCGGCCGCTCCCTGGTCCTGGAGCGGATGCGCGACCAGCTCGGCGGCGGGATGGCCGTTGTGCTGCCGCAGCCGCAGGCCCTGTACGGACTCGGCGGCGTCGGCAAGACCCAGGTGGCCCTGGAGTATGTGCACCGCTTCATGGCGGACTACGACCTGGTGTGGTGGATCTCGTCCGAGCAGACCGACGACGTGGTGGCCAGTCTCGCCGAACTCGCCGTCCGGCTCGGGGCGCAGGGCGGGGACGACATGGCCTCCGCCTCCCAGGAGGCCGTGGACCTGCTGCGGCGCGGCGTGCCCTCGGACCGCTGGCTGCTGGTCTTCGACAACGCCGACGATCCCGAGCGGCTCAGGCGCTACTTCCCGCAGGGCGGCTCCGGCCACATCCTGGTCACGTCGAGGAACCAGGCGTGGTCCCAGCACGGCGATGCACTGCCCGTCGATGTCTTCCTCCGGGAGGAGTCGATCGAGCACCTGCAACGACGGGCCCCGGGGCTGAGCGACGAGGACGCCGCCCAGGTGGCCACCGCCGTCGGTGACCTGCCGCTCGCCGTCGAGCAGGCGGCGGCCTGGATCGCGGAGACCGCCACTCCCATCGACACCTACCTGGAGCAGCTGGCCCGCCAGGCTCCCCAGGTCCTGGCCCTGAACCAGCCGGCCGGTTACCCGGAGCCCGTCGCGGCCACCTGGAACATCTCCATCGAACGCCTCAAGGAGCGCTCGCCCGCCGCGGTGCGGCTGCTCCAGCTCTGCGCCTTCTTCGCCCCCGAGCCGATCTCCGCGAATCTCCTGTACAGCAAGGAGATGATCGAGGCGCTGAAGCCGTACGACTCCTCGCTCCAGGAGAAGCTGGTCCTGGGCCGGGTCATCCGGGAGATCGGCCGGTTCGCCCTCGCCAAGGTCGACCAGGTCTCCAACTCCATCCAGGTGCACCGTCTGGTGCAGGCGGTGATCAGGGCCCAGCTCAGCGAGGAGGAGCAGCGCGAGGCACGGCATGTCGTCCACCGGGTTCTGGCGGGTGCACGGCCCGATGACGACGAGCCGATCGACAACCCGGAGACGTGGCCGCGCTTCGCCGCGATCTGGCCGCACCTCGGCCCGTCCGACGCGCGCAACTGCAGGGAACCGGAGACCCGCAGGCTCCTGATCGACCGGGTGCGCTACCTGTGGAAGCGAGGAGATGTCAGGACCGCGGCCAGGCTCGGGGACGAGCTGCGCGAGACCTGGATGAGCATGCTGGGGGAGGAGGATCTCCAGTACCTGTACCTCTGCTTCCACATCTCCAACATCCTGCGCACGCGCGGCCGGTACGTGGAGGCGAAGGAGCTCGACGAGTTCACTCTCCGGCGCCAGAAGGAGGTGCTGGGGCCGGAGCACCCGCACACGTTCATGACCACCAGCAGTCTGGCCATCGACCTGGGCCTGCTCGGGGACTACGGCCAGGCGATCGAGCTGGCGACCAAGGCCCATGAAGGCTTCGGGCAGATCTTCCACGAACGGCACCCACGGACGCTGGCGGCGGCCAACAACCTGGCGCTCAACCTGCGGAGTGTGGGGCAGTACGCCAGGGCCAGGGAGATCGACCAGGACTGCTACGACCTGCGGTCCGAGGTGCTGGGACCCGAGCACCCGTACAGCCTCTCCTCCGCGAACGCTCTGGCCCGTGACCTGCGTGAAGTCGGGCGGTACGAGGACTCCGTCGGTCTGCTCAGCCGTACGTACGACAGTTACAAGGCCACCCTCGGCCGGACCTATCCCACCACCCTGAGTGCCGCGAAGAGCCTCGCGGTGTCCCTGCGCCGGGCGGGGCAGCTGGAGGACGCGCGCAGGCTGACGGTGGCCACGCGCGCCAGGTACCGGGCCAAGTACACCTCGGCCAACCCCGAATCACTGGCCTGCGACCTCAACATGGCGGCCGACCTGTTCGCCGCGGGGGAGGCGGCCGAGGCCCGGGACGCCGCGCAGGAGGTGGTCGACCAGTACATGAAGGTGCCGGGGGAGCAGCACCCGTACACCCTGGCCGCGCAGAACAACCTCGGCGTCTACCTCTCGGGGACGGGTGTGCCCGGGGAAGCGGAGAGGCTGCTGACGAAGGTGGTCGCCTCGATGCGCCAGGTGTTCGGGCGGGAGCATCCGAACACGCTGTTCTCCGTCATGAACCTGGCCAATGCGACTGCTGACGGGGGCGCGCTCGACATCGTGCTGGAGACCGAGCGGCGGGTGTCCGGTCAGCTCAGGGAGGTTCTGGGGGCACACCACCCGGAGACCCTGGCCATGACCTCCAACCTCGCGGTCACGCTCGACGCGATGGGGCGCAAGGACGAGGCGCTGCGGCTGCGGGCGGAGACCGGTGAGGAGCTGGCACGGCAGCTCGGGGACGATCACCCGCTGACCCGGATAGCGAGGGACGAGCGCAGGTTCTGGCGCGAACTGGAACCGATGTCGGTGTGATCCGGTGGGGGCTCCCGGCCGGAGCCCCCACCGTGTTCAGCAGACCGTTGTCCTCAGCAGACCGCCGCTTCCCGGTCGTCCAGCAGCCAGTTGAGAACTGACGGAAGCACGGACAGCGCATCGAAGTGTGCTGCCGCCGGTTCCATCACGGCGGTGACGTCCGGGATCTGCCCGGCCAGCCAGCGGGAGTGGCCGATCGGTGAGAACACGTCCTTCTCGCCGTGCCACAGCATCACGGGGCCCGTGATGTCCGCGGGGTCGAACCCCCAAGGCCGGCAGAACGCGAGCGCGTCGTCGATCCAGCCGTACGCCGATGTGCGCAGCCCCTCACGGTAGTTGGCGAGGAGCATCGTACGGATGCCCGCGTCGTTGACCACGATCCGGTCGGAGTCGGTCAGCTCCCGGCGCAGGTCGTCCAGGAGCCGGACCGGATCCTGCCGGATCTCCGCCGAGCGGCTGATGAAGGACTCCGCGAGCCCGTCGGGATCGGCCGCGGCTGCGGAGTACGCGAGGACGTTCGACGCGGCCATCCCGTCGAACCAGTCGAGGCCCTCGGCATCCCAGGGGGCCAGGCCTACCAGTGCGGCGGTACGGGTGACCCGGTCGGGCATCATCGCGGCGCAGGCCAGGGCGTGCGGCGCGCCGCCCGACCGGCCGACCACGGCGAAGTGCTCCAGGCCGAGCGAGTCGGCGATCGCCCGTACGTCCTCGACGACATCCACCACCCGGCGTCCCGCCAGCCGGTCGGAACCGCCGTACCCCGGGCGGTCATAGGCGATCAGCTGCATCTTGCGTTGGTAGAGGACCATTCCGCGTGGAGCGGGGCCGAGCCGGCTGCCCGGCATTCCGTGTAGGAGGAAGACCGGTCTGCCACGCGGATCCCCCTGACGCTCGACCATCAGATGCCGCCCGTCCGCCACGCGCACCCGACTGCGCACCCCGCCGCCTCCGCTCGGTCGCCCCGCCCGGTCCGGGCACCAAGTGCCCGATGTGTGCTGCCAGTTCGATGATGACCCATCAAAGGCATTACCGGCACTCCTTGTCGGAAGGAACCCGTGTTCGCCCGGTTTCCGGCTTGTACCGCATCCGGACCCGCAACCCCAGCATCCGGACCCGGAAGGGCGAAAACAGGACAGGACTAGTCCTCACCCGCTGCCGACAACCGACTGCACGCGGTGTTCGCATGTGGAACCGACGTGGCCAGACCTCCCGGTTGTGAACGGGGCAGGAGCGAAGCGTCGTTGTCGTGTGTGCGTCCTGAAGTCGACCTTGTGTGCTATCGCCCGCATCGGAATAGTGGGCGGCTCCATCCTCCGTGTTCCGGACACCCCACTTGTCCGTACACGGCCCCACAGGAGGTCGAAGTTGAAGCACCGACGCATATCCAGGAAGCGTGCGGCCATAGCAGGATCGGCCGTCGTCGCCCTGGTTGCAGCAGGAGTTACCTTCCAGACTGCGAACGCCAGTGATGACGTGCCCCAATTCACGGCACGGACACTGACGGCGAACGCGGCCGGAAATCTCGCCACGACCCTGGACAGGACCCTGGCCGGCGACACAGCCGGGGCCTACTACGACGCCGAGGCGAAGAACCTGGTCGTGAACGTCCTCGACGAGGTCGCCGCCGAGCAGGTGCGTCAGGCCGGCGGCAAGGCAAGAGTCGTGCAGAACTCGCTCACCGAGCTGACGTCGGCCCGGCAGACCCTCACCGACAAGGCCACCATCCCCGGCACCTCCTGGGCCGTCGACCCGGTCAGCAACAAGGTGGTCGTCACGGCCGACCGTACGGTCGACGGCGCGGCCTGGGACAAGCTCAGCGCGGTGGTCGAGGGGCTCGGCGCCAAGGCCGAACTCAGCAAGTCCGCTGGGGAGTTCAAGCCCCTGATCGCAGGCGGCGACGCCATCTGGGGCGGCGGCGGGCGCTGCTCGCTCGGCTTCAACGTGGTCAAGGGCGGCGAGCCGTACTTCCTGACCGCCGGGCACTGCACCGAGTCCATCACCAGCTGGTCGGACTCGCAGGGCGGCGCGGAGATCGGTGCCAACGAGGGCTCCAGCTTCCCGGACAACGACTTCGGTCTGGTCAAGTACACCTCGGACGTGCCGCACCCCAGCGAGGTGAACCTCTACAACGGTTCCACCCAGCCGATCACCAAGGCGGGCGAGGCGACCGTGGGCATGTCGGTGACCCGCAGCGGCTCCACGACCCAGGTGCACGACGGTGAGGTCACCGCTCTGGACGCCACGGTGAACTACGGAAACGGCGACATCGTCAACGGGCTCATCCAGACGACGGTCTGCGCCGAGCCGGGCGACAGCGGCGGCTCGCTCTTCTCGGGCGACACCGCCATCGGCCTGACCTCGGGCGGCAGCGGCGACTGCTCCTCGGGAGGCGAGACCTTCTTCCAGCCGGTACCGGAGGCGCTGTCCGCCTTCGGAGCCGAGATCGGCTGACGTAGAACCCCTGTTCCGGTAGGAGACGGGCTCGCTCCCTCACCCCACATGAGGCGAGCGGGCCCGTTTTCGTGACCGGTGGACGTCGGAACGGCCCTTCGCCGTCACTGCCCCGGGCCCGGTACGGCGCCGGGCGGTGTCGAGATGCATGGCGAGCTGCATCGCTCGAGATCGCATCCCACATCTGGATCAGGAAGGTGTGGGCTTCCTGCCATTTCCGCCGATCGCGCCCGCCGACGTCCTTGGCGTGTCTCTCTTCGTCTCTTGTCCGGTCACGCAGAGCCTGCGCCCCCCGATTCGATCACGGGGACAGGATCCTGGGGGGTGCGTCCGTAGTCCTGCGGGTGTGCCCGATGTGGCAGTGAGTCGATCCGCCGGAGCCGGTGAGCGTGTTGCGAGCGGTTACCGGCCCGCGTGGTCAGGCCGATCCGGGCCCGGGCGGCTCTACGTGACCCGGGCCCGACGGGACGACGGCGGTCAGGCGGCCTGGGGCAGTCTGGTGTTCGCCTTGGCCGGTGCCACGCCGAAGATGTCCACGGCGTGGTAGTACGTCCAGGCCGTGGCGTTGCACGAAGTGAGCGTTGCGCCGGAGTAGGCGGCACATACGCGTTTGAGGTCCGAATAGAACGCGGAGTCGATGCGGGACTTGTTGGCGGGGAACGTGCCGGCGGCCTTGTAGTTGCGGTAGCCGAAGTCGTGGCGGGCGCAGGCCGTTTGGAACGGGAAGCCGAACGGGTTGTCGGGCGAGGTGCTGCAGTAGTCCGTCGACCAGTCGAAGCCGTACGCTGCCCAGCCGCCCTGGTTGTTGCGGGCGGCGTTCCAGGCGTTGTAGCTGGAGGCGCTCGTCTGGGTCCAGGAACTGAGGACCTGGGGCTTGTCCGAGGGTGCAGCCGAGGCGGATGCGGCGGGAATCAGAGCGAGCGGGAGCGACAGGGCGACTGCGGTGAGCGGAGCGGTGAATCGGCGACGCATGAGCAACCTCCGTGGGATGAAAGGGAGTTGTGCTTGCCGTGCTCCGTGGGTCGCACGGGGCCGCTTCAGAATGCCGTCATGTACCTGCCATGCCTAGCTGTTTCGTCAATCTGACGCCAAGAATTGGGGCGCCGGTCGGGCAGCGGTCACGGGGGGCTACCGGGCGCCGGGCCGGCATCGGGTGCTGAGCGAACATCGCGGAGTTCGCTGCCCGGGTGATGCGTACAGCCTCAGGCGAGGCTCGAACCGCCCGCTGCCGCTGCCGCTGCCGCTTCCTCCGCCCCGTCCGGCCTGCGCCGCATGGACAGAAGCAGGGTGACGACCGTGCCTGCGACCGCCCAGGCCGACAGCACCAGCAACGGTCCGGTGACCGCGTTGCCCTTGAAGTACGCGATCGAGCGGGCCACCCAGGTTCCCGCGCCCGGCGGCAGGGCGGGGCCGATCGCCCGCCAGAAGTCCGGCAGCATCGGCAGCGGGAAGGCGCCGCCCGCACTCGGATTTCCCGCGATCACGATGATCAGGACGGCCAGGCCGATACCGACGATGCCGGTGAGTGCCTCCAGGGCGAGAGTGATCATGCCGACCGAGAAGACGACCAGGGCGCCGAGCCCGGACAGGGCCCACACGCTGCCCGGGAGTGCGCCGAGGACCGGTCCGACGATGACCGCGCCGCCGATCCCGCCTGCGATCGAGTACAGCGCCATGACGCCGGTGCGGATGGCCGCGCGCTGCCGGTTGGCGGGCCTGGTGCCCGCGCTGATCGCCAGGATCGAAGCGCAGAGGTAGCCGCCGACGCACCAGCCCACGACCAGATAGAAGGACGACAGGCCGTCGAAGTCCTCTCTGGAGGCCGGGGCGACGTCCACGGCTCGCACCGTGCGCTGCCGGGGCTCCTCCGCCTTCGCGATGATCTTGACCAGGGTGTCGGCCAGTACGGTGCCGCCCCCGGAGGCGACGAGGACGGTGTCGGTCGCCCCGGTGGGGCTGACGACCAGGGCGCCGTCGATGTCACGGTTCATGATCTGTCGGCGGGCCTCGGCCGCGTCGCTGACCGCGCGCGGGTCCAGCGGGCCGCCCGGGAGGTCGCCCAGTCCGGTGACGAGCTGCCCGGACATCTGCTGCGGGGCGACGACACCGAAGGGGACATCCGTCGGGTCGGGCTTGTGCAGGGCCCCGACGTACGACGCGATGAACAGCAGCTGGAGCCCGAGCACGCCGATGACGAGCAGTGCGGCCCGTGCGGTGACGGCGTTCTTCACTTCACCGGCGAAAGTCATGCCCCTACGGTCCGGGCGGCCCGTTGTTCACGCAGGCGGGGCGGGGCCGAATGGCCCAGGGGAGGGGCGGTGGGGGCCGTCCCGGGCCGCGGGTGTCGCGGGATCCGCGGCGATGGGCTGTGCCTCGGGAGTGCGTGGCCGCGAACAGTCCTCCGGCTCGTGGTCACGGCTGAGGCTGGCCGAGGCCGTCGGGGGTGACGAAGCTCTCGTCACGAACGGATGCGTGCGTTACGGAGGCCGAACCGTGCCAACCCTCCTACTGGGTCGCGGAGATGACGGTGAGACACCTGTCCAGGCGCTGCCATCGGCACCGCAAAAACGATCACACGTTCGAATTATGTCGCCGACCTGGGTTGATGGAGCTAGGGTAATCGAACGAGCGTACGATAGACGTATCGGGTAAATCGGTTAAATGGGGTGGAGTGATGGAGGTGCGACATGGCGGGCTTCGCCCATCTGCACGTCGCGTCCGGTTACTCCGTCCGCTACGGCGCAGCCCATCCCGAGCACCTCGTCCGGCGGGCCGCTGAGCGCGGTATGACAGCGGTCGCGCTCACCGACCGGGACACGGTCACCGGGGCCGTACGGTTCGCGCAGGCCTGCGCCGGGACCGGCGTCCGGCCGGTCTTCGGTGTCGATCTGGCGGTCGAGGCCATCGCGCCACCGCCTCCGGCACAGCGGCGCCGCACCCCGGCGCGCGGTGGCGCCCACGTCGTCGAGCCGCCGCTGCGGTTCGTGCTGCTCGCGCAGAACCGGGCCGGATGGGCGCGGCTGTGCCGCATCACGTCGGCCGCGCACGCCGGCACCGCATCCGGCGCGGCACCGGTGGTGGTGCCGTGGGAGGCGCTGCGCGAGCACGGCGGCCCCGGTCTGATCGTGCTGCTCGGGCCGCTCTCGGAGCCGGTACGGGCACTGGCGGCAGGCCGGGAGGACGTCGCCGTGAAACTGCTGGCGCCGTGGCGGGAGATCTTCGGGGACGGGGTCCGGCTGGAGACCGTTGCACAGAAACGTTCCGGCCTCGGACCTGGATCGCTTCGCCTGGCTGCCCGCACCCTGGCGCTGGCCGACCGCACCCGCACCACTGCCGTGCTGTCGAACGCCGTCCGCTACGCCGACCCGGACCAGCACCGGCTCGCCGACGTCCTGGACGCCGCGCGACTGCTGCGGCCGATCGACCGGCGCCGCCTGGACAGCGGGCAGCGCTGGCTCAAGGGCGAGGGCGCGATGGCAGGCATCGCACGGCTGATCGCCGAGTGCGCCGGAGCGGCCCCCCGGCGGGCACACCGCCTGCTGGCAGACACCACCGCCACCGCAGTCTCCTGCGCCCTCGACCCCGAAGTGGATCTCGGGCTCGGCGCGCGGCACTTCCCGGAGCCGGCGCTCCTCGGTGCCAAGCCCGGTAAGGACGGTGCAGCGCAGTTGCTGCGCCAGCAGTGTGAGGCCGGTATGGCCCGACGCGGCCTGGACCGCGACCGAGCGGCGCTCGACCGGCTGGACGAAGAACTCGGCGTGATCGCCGAGCTGAACTACGACTCGTACTTCCTCGCCGTCGGCCAGGTCGTGACCGACATCCGGGCGAAGGGCATCCGGGTCGCGGCCCGCGGCTCGGGCGCCGGGTCGATGGTCTGCCACGCGCTGGGCATCGCCACCGCCAACCCACTCGACCACCGTCTGCTGTTCGAACGCTTCCTCAGCGTGCGACGAGCGTCTCTTCCGGACATCGACATCGACGTGGAGTCCGCCAGAAGGCTGGAGTGCTACGACGCGATCTTCGACCGGTTCGGCAAGGAACGGGTGGCGGTCACCGCCATGCCCGAGACCTACCGGGCCCGCCGTGCCCTGCGCGACACCGGCCTGGCCCTGGGTATCGCGCCGGCAGAAGTCGACCGGATCGCCAAGAGCTTTCCGCACCTGCGGGCCTGCGACATCACCGGCGCGCTCGCCGAGCTGCCCGAGTTGCGGCAACTGGCGGCCGAGGCGGACCGGTACGGACCGCTGTGGGAGCTCGCCGAGGGCCTCGACTCCCTGGTCCACGGCATGGCCATGCACCCCTGCGGCGTGGTCATCAGCGACGCGACACTCCTGGACCGGCTGCCGGTGCAGCCGACCCCGCAGGGCGACTACCCGATGGCGATGGCGGCGAAGGAGGAGATCGAGGCGCTGGGCAACATCAAACTGGATGTCCTGGGTGTCCGGATGCAGTCCGCGATGGCCCACGCCGTCGCCCGGATCGAAGGAGCGACCGGCAAGCACATCGACCTGGACGACCCGCAGCAGGTGCCGCTCGACGACGTCTTCGCGTTCAAGCTCATCCAGGAGAGTCAGACCCTCGGTCTGTTCCAGCTCGAGTCGCCCGGCCAGCAGGATCTTCTGTCCCGATTGCAGCCCCGCGACCCGCAGGACGTCATCGCCGACATCAGCCTGTTCCGTCCCGGACCGGTCGCCGGCGGCATGCCCGAGCGGTACATCGCCGCACGCCATGGCGGCACACCGTCCTACGCCCACCCGGACCTCGAACCGGTGCTCGCCGACACCTACGGCGTGACCATCTGGCACGAGCAGATCATCGAGACCCTGGCCGTGCTGACCGGCTGCGACCGCGCACTGGCCGAGATCGCCCGGCGTGCACTCGGCGACAAGAACCGGCTGCCCCGGATCAAGGGCTGGTTCCATCGCCAGGCAGGCGCTCGCGGTTACAGCACGGCGGTCCGCGACGAGGTGTGGAGGACCGTCGAGGCCTTCGGTGCCTACGGGTTCTGCCGGGCCCATGCGGTCGCCTTCGCCGTACCGGCCCTGCAGAGTGCCTGGCTCAAGGCGCACTACCCGGCCTTCCTGCTGGCCGGCCTCCTCGAACACGACCCCGGTATGTGGCCCAAGCGCGTCCTCGTCGCCGACGCCCGCCGCCGCGGCGTGCCGGTCCTGTCCGTCGACATCAACCACTCCAAGATCGAGCACACCGTTGAACGGACCGACACGGAGCAGTGGGGGGTACGTCTCGCACTGTCCGCGGTGCACGGCATCAGCAAGGAGGAGTGCGTACGGATCGAAGAGGGGCAGCCGTACGGATCCCTGTCGGACTTCTGGCAGCGGGCCCACCCCGGCAGACCGGTCGCCGAACGCCTCGCCGAGATCGGCGCCCTGAACTGCCTCCACGACGGCCGCCTCACACGACGCGACCTGCTGCTGCAGATCGCCGAACTCCACCGGCAGTCCCGTGTCCGGACCGCGGGCAAGGGCCAGCTGTCCCTGCAGTCGGACGCGGTGGGCGGAGCGGAACCGAGCGGTCTTCCGGAGATGACCGGGCGCGAAGCCCTGAGCGCGGAGCTGAGCACCCTCGGCATCGACGTCTCCAGGCACCTGATGGAGCACCACCACCGGCTGCTGCGCGAGATCGGCGCGACCGACGCGGCCCACCTGGCCGGACTGCGCCCCGGTCAGCAGGTTCTCGTCGCCGGCGTACGGGCCTCCACCCAGACCCCGCCCATCGCCAGCGGCAAGCGCATCATCTTCGTCACCCTGGAGGACGGCTCAGGACTGGTGGACCTGGCGTTCTTCGAGGACTCCCACCCCGCCTGCGCGCACACCGTCTTCCACAGCGGACTGCTGCTGGTCCGCGGCACGGTCCAGGTGCGCGGCACCCGCCGCACCGTTGTCGGCAGCATGGCCTGGGACCTGGACGAGATCGCAGCCGCACGCCGCGACCACGGGCCCGAAGCTGCTCTTTCCCTGCTCGGCGCCAGCCATCCGCAGCCCACCCCCGCGCAGCCGCAGCGCACCCTGGTCAACGGCACCACGGGCGCCCGGCTGCATCCGTACGCCGACCTGCAGCCTGCCGGCAGACGTTCGGCCGACCTGAAGAAGTTCGGCTACACCAGCCCGGGGAGCGCAGGATGACCCCGCGCCGGCGCCATATCGCCCACCTCTATCTGCATGCCGCACCGGCCGAGGGCCAGTACGACGACATCATCGAGCTGATGTCCGGTGTCACGCCCCATGTCCAGGCCGTCCCGCCCGATGCCGTCCAGCTCGACCTGACCTCGGCGCTCAGGTACTTCGACCTGCCCCCCTTCGATGTGGTCCAGCTTGTGAAGCTCCGGCTGAAAGCCCTGTACGGCATGGACAGCAGTGCAGGACTCGCGGGCAACCGCATGCTGGCCACCATGGCGGCCGACGCGTCCGCACCAGGACATGTCACCTGGGTCCCCGCCGAGGAAGCCGCCGGCTGGCTGCGCCCCCGACCGGTCACCGCGCTGCCCGGGATCGGTTGCACCACAGCGGCAACGCTCGGCAGATACGGCTTGCACACCATCGGCCAGGTCGCCGACGTACCCGCGGCGACCCTGCAACGCCTCCTCGGTGTCGGCCAGGCACAGCTGCTGGCCGAGCGCGCCCGCGGGCACGACCCCCGCCCGGTCACCCTCACGGAGCCGCCGGCCCATCTGACCGCTGATCTCGTGCTCGACCGGGACTGCCTTGATCCGGCACAGCATCACCGAGCCGTCCTGGGGCTTGCCGAGCGGATCGGTCAACGCCTGCGAGGTGAAAGCCGGGTCACCCGCCGGGTCACCCTCACGGTGCGGTACGCCGACCGCAGTTCCAGCACGCGCACGCGCACACTGCCCGAACCCACCGACCACTCGCCGGCCCTCGCCGCAGCCGCCCTGGGTCTGCTGGCCTCTTTCGGGCTGCAGCGAGCGCGAGTCCGCGTGTTCGCCATCCGTGCCGACGACCTGCTGCCGGCCGACGGTGCCTACCACCAGCTCTTCCTGGACGGCGGTGACGCGCGTGCCCGCGCCGCCGAAGCCGCGGCGGACCGGGCGCGTCGGCGCTTCGGGGCGGGGGCCGTGCGGCCGGCCGCTCTGGCCGACTGACTGCTCGGCACGTCAGCATTTCTTTACCGACGCGTAACTTCCCTCGCTACCTTACTCGCGCGTAATTTGGCATGAGCACATAGAAAAGTCAGCACATTCAGCTTGTGGTCCGGACCACAGGGCGCACAGCCATCGCAACTCCCTTGAGCCGCAAGGAGACCACTCGATGCTGCCCTGGACCCGTGCCTCGCGTACCCCACGCGCACGCCGAACCCTCGCCGCACTACTCCTCGCCGTCGCCGTACTCGCCACCCCCATGGCGACCGCGACCGCAGCCACCCCCACGGAAACCGCCTCCGCGCAAGCAGCCGCATCCTCCCGTGGCTGGAACGACTACTCCTGCAAGCCCTCCGCAGCCCATCCCCGCCCGGTCGTCCTGGTCCACGGAACCTTCGGGAACTCGATCGACAACTGGCTCGTCCTCGCGCCGTACCTCGTCAACCGGGGCTACTGCGTCTTCTCGCTCGACTACGGGCAGCTCCCGGGCGTGCCGTTCTTCAACGGCCTCGGCCCCATCGACAAGTCGGCCGGGCAGCTCGACGTGTTCGTCGACAAGGTGCTCGGCGCCACCGGCGCACCCAAGGCCGACATCGTCGGCCACTCCCAGGGCGGCATGATGCCCAACTACTACCTGAAGTACCTCGGCGGCGCCGGCAAGGTGAACGCCCTGATCGGGATCGCCCCCGACAACCACGGCACCACACTCCTCGGCCTGACCAAGCTCCTGCCGTACTTCCCCGGCATCGAGGACCTGCTCACCATGAACACCCCCGGCCTCGCCGACCAGGTCGCCGGATCCGCCTTCATCACCAAGCTCAACGCGGGCGGCGACACCGTGCCCGGTGTCCGCTACACCGTCATCGCGACCCAGTACGACGAGGTCGTGACCCCGTACCGCACGCAGTACCTGAACGGCCCGAACGTACGCAACGTCCTGCTCCAGGACCTGTGCATCCTCGACCTGTCCGAGCATGTCGCGATCGGGACCATCGACCGCATCGCCTTCCACGAGGTCGAGAACGCTCTCGACCCGGCGCACGCCACCCCGACGAACTGTGTGTCGGTGATCGGCTGAGGCGGGGCCGGGTCCCCTGTGCGGTGCGGCCGCGCAGGGGACCCGGCCGTGAGCGGTCAGCCGCGGTGGGAGCCGGTGGCTGCCCGGCGGCGGACCGAGGCGAACAGGGCGCTCGCGCCGATGGCCAGCGCGGCGGCTCCGCCGATCGCCAGATATGTCGTGCTGCTGCTGCCACCGGTCTCGGCAAGGCTCTCGTCCGCCGCGGCGGCCGGAGCGGCGGCACTGTTCGGCTCAGGAGCATTGGCCCCGTCCCCGTCCCCGTCGGCCGGGGCCGCCTCGGTGACCTTCGCGCCCGTCGCGGCGTCGTTGTCACCGTGCCCGTTGTGCTCGACGGACGACTTGCCGGCGCCCTTGTCGATCTCCTGATCGGACGGAGCGGAGGCGGTCGGGGCCGGGACGGCGGCGACGGAACCGCTGCCGGTTCCCTCACCGTCGAAGACCACGTCGGAGCACGCGTAGAACGCCTCGGGGGAGTCCGAACGCTGCCAGACGGTGTAGACCAACTGCCGCCCCGAGGCCTGCGGCACGGTGCCGTCGAAGACGTACGACCCGTTCTCCAGCTTCGGGTCGGTCGCCTCGGCGAACGGCTTCTCCTGGAGGTCGGACCACTTCAGCGGCTGCGACGGGTCGTAGCCGGCCTTGGTGAGGTACAGCTCGAAGGAACCCTTGTGCGGCGCGGTCGCCCGGAACCGGAAGGTGTGGCTGCCCGCCTTCATCGGGGTGGACGGCCAGTCGGCGCGTGGCAGATCGAGCCCCTTGAACTTGTCGTTGCCCGCGCTGCACAGCTTGCCGTCCGGGATCAGCTCACGGTGCTTGCCCGCCGCGTTGGCGATGTTCACACCGTTCCAGTCGTACAGCGCCTGGGTGCCGCCCGCCGCGACCGCCGCCTGGCACGCGGCCGGCTTCGGGTTCTCCGGCCCCTCCGCGAAACAGGCCGAAACCCGGCTCACCGGGTCGGTCAGCGAACCGTGGGCAGCAGCCGGGGCTGCGGAGAGCCCGGTCAGCGCGAGCGGAGCGATGCCGAGCGCGACGATCGGGGCGAGCCTGCGGCGAGCGGTCTTGATGGCGGCCATGGTGGCGGTTCTCCTTCGACGGACACGGCTGTGAGGGGATGCGGCACAGGGTCCGTTACGTCGGTGCGCCCCCGTACGAATGCCGCACCGACGGAACGGACCTCGTCCCGGTGATCAGCAAA
Source organism: Streptomyces sp. NPDC060035 (assembly GCF_042736635.1). Taxonomy (NCBI): domain Bacteria; kingdom Bacillati; phylum Actinomycetota; class Actinomycetes; order Kitasatosporales; family Streptomycetaceae; genus Streptomyces; species Streptomyces sp. NPDC060035. Next base: position 470,361 of record NZ_JBHWVO010000002.1, on the reverse strand, counting down.
CTAGTCGTCGTCCAGGGCGAATTCGGCCGTGGAAAGCCGCAGGTGGCCATCGTTATGGCGGGCTTAAGGGACGGCTAAGTCTCTCGACAGAGTGGCGTGCGGCGCGCCCCGCTGGAGCCCATGGTCAGGCGGCCTGACTGTCCAGGACTGTCCGGGCGAGTTCGCCATATGTCGTGCTCGGTGGCTCCCACTTCGGCTCCCGGATGGGCACCGGGTGGCTCCCAAACGACAGCAGGCCCCGGACGGAGGTCCGGGGCCTGCTGTCCGTAGGCGGTGGCTGGCGGGATTGAACCCACGACCTCTTCGTCCCGAATGAGGTTCGATCCCTGACCTTACCTGCGTAGATGGAGTTTTCCCTGGTCAGAGGTGTGGTCCCGGTTGGTCTCGCGTGGTGTCGCAGGGGCCTGGCGAGCGAGTTGACTCCCAAACGGCTCCCAGAGCCAAGGTGGCGGGCGGATCTTCGGGGCATTGCCCGTGGTCGTCAGCGCAGGCGGCCACTGCCTTGCTCAGGCCGGAGAAATCAGTGTGAACGGGATGTAGTCGCTGGAGGCTGGAGAGCCTGATCGTCTTCTGGCCTGGACACCGGTCGTCCAGAACTCGGGTGGACAGCACGTAGAAGGTCCACTGGCCAAGGTCGAGAGGGTCGAGAGTCTGCTTGTCCTGGTGGCGCAGCAGGCAGAAGACGTACACGTCCGAGCGGCGAAGTACGTCGTCCGATGTCGAGTCGGTCTGCGCGTCCCAACCTGTGGCCGGCGCGATGGAGAAGGAAATCTCGGATGGTTTGGACTGCGCCCACGACTGCAAGTAGGCCGCCGACTTAACCTCGATCCGCCACTGCTCGGCGGTCCGGATGTCGACCGTGTCCCATTCGGTTCTGGTGCCGGCGGCAGCGCCCAGTGCTGTGGCGACGAGGTACTCAGCCAGAACACCGCGCATGGTGTTGTTGGCCAGGTCGGAGCATGCCCACCTCCAGAAGTCACCCAGGGTGGTCACGGCCTGGCCGTCGACTCGTATCGGCTCGTCGCCGCTTCGGCGATTGATGACCAGCGGACCGAGATCAGTGATCACGTTCTCCTCCAGCGACGACGGTATGGGGTGCCTCAGAGTGACAGAGGGCACTGACCGTGGAGTGCGAAGGCTTGCTGGTGACGTTCTGGTCGCACGGTGGGAGCCGTAAGTCTGTCGGCCCGGATCTTCTTCGGCCGGCTCCGATGCCGGCTCGGACCGGTGACTGGGCCTTAGCGGCTGCGTCGTTGGGACCCGATCCGGGGACGCAGTCCGTACGGGACCTTGGCCGGGCCCTCGCGCTCGCTCCACAGCCGTGACTCCGACCGCATGAGTGTCCAGCCGCTGTCCTCGTAGGGCATGAGTTCGCCGACGCTGAGCTGCCCCAGGAGGTGGGTCAGCTCCTTGGCCATCCGCAGATCCTGCTGGCGCTCGCGTTCGTCGGCGTTCGCGTATCCGTCGGCGCGAGCGGTGAACTCTTCGTAGGTCAGCTCACCGAGGCGGCGTCGGTGCGTGAGCAGTGCCTCACTGTCGACGTATGCGTCGGAGTACTCCTTGCCGAAGCGGCGCCCGTACTCGCGCACCCGGCGACGTTCCTTCTCAAGCATCTCAGGGCTGATCTGCCGCTGGCGGACAGTGGCGATCTCCTCGGCGCGAGACAGGAGCCAGCTCAGAGGAGACGGACACAGGAAGATCCCAAGCCTGCCGTACCCCTGCCATTGGCAGTGTGTGTATCTGACGGCCTGCGCACCCAGCCGTACCGTTCGCCGGTGCTCGTGTTCGGGGAGAGGTGCTTGAATTCGACGCCAAAGGCCGGGTCGGCATCGTGCCAGCCTTCCGAATCCCGGGGCCTCAGCACTGCGTCTATTCGTGTCTCTTCGCCGGTCCAGTAGCGTCCTGGTACCTGCTCTTCGATGTGGAACCACTGGTCCATTTTGACGAGGACGAACGTGGCAACAGCCTTCTCATCAGGGAACGTCCCGGGTTCTGGCAGCAACGCCTTCTGTCCGTAGCGCACTTGGTCGACTGTACGATGCCGCCCGGCCTCTCCGACAGGTGGCAATTAGGCGGTACCTCCCAGATGCCCACTGCCCGCGATTACGGGCATCGATTCACCGGTTCAGTCCACGAACGGTGGCTGCCTGCCAGGGGCGTTGCCTCAACTGAAGGCAAGTTCACGGCGGGTGTTGCGGATGTCGTTCAGGGGTGTCAGGGCATCGGTCTTGCATGGCCCGGATTGGTGTTGAAGGCACTCGGGAGGCGATCGGCTCGCGAGTGCCTTCAACACGTCACAGATCCAATCCCTCCAGCGGTTCCTGTCTATAGGTGCGGTGGGTGTAGGTCCTGCGTTTGGCCCCCCGGTCGCGTACGCGAGTCTGGCGAGCACGGACCGATTCGTCACTGGTCTCGGTGGCCAGCACGACGCTGTGACCAGTACTGATGCGCCGCTTTACCAGTGCGTACAGCTGCTCCCTCGTGGTGCCTACGGTCCCAGCAAGGCCATGCTTGACGAGGTCAATGAACTGTGTGCCTGTGAGGTGCCGTTCCACTTGGTCGTAGCCGAGGATCCGCGCTGTGCTACCTGCCTTCCTGCCCCGTGTGCAGTCGTCTTCGAGTAGCAGCCGAACGTACGAGACGGGTAGGTACATGCCTGGGGTAAGACCTTGGACCGGGCGCTTCTCCGTGTTCCGTGGCCAGTAGGCCAACTTCAGGAAACAGGGGTCGCCGCCAAGACGCCACTCACTCGGTCGAGCTGGAGGGCTGCTCAGCTGCGCCGTCCCTTCCAGCCGGTCAAGCTGACCTCTCAAGCGCTCGTCCACGTAGATGGATCGGGTATCTGGATCGAGGCGCTTGTACTGGACGAACACGAAGCTCTTGGTGGGCTCGTGGTAGTAGAGCATGTCAGTGCCGAGGCGAGACTCCACCGGCGTTGCGTTGACGTTTACTACTTCGAGCCGTCGACCCGATGCGTCGTGGAGCACATGGATGTCGCATCGGACGCCGTTGCCTTGCTGCCACTCGCTGAACATGCCGAATGCATCTCCAGCGACACGCACGTCATAGTCGATGAGGCTGTGCTCGACCGGTTGGGGAATCAGCCCCGCAGTGTAGGGCGCGTCTCCTGATGGTGGGCGGCGCCAGGCGGCGAGCGCGGAGAGGGGGAAGTCGGCAATGCGCAGCAGGCTGCCTGTGGCATCGCGCTGCTCTTGCCAGGAGCGGTCGGCCGAATTGTCCTCGAATACAGGGGGATCGGCTTGGGCGAGCAGCCAGTCAAGGAGGCTACTCAGCTCTGGAAACCTTGCGCGCAGCGCACGCTCCAGGGCCTGCCACACGGCGTTGCTGCAGGCGCCGACCATGCCCAGTGGAGCGGCGAGGTCGAACTCACGGCGTAGTTGCTCCGGGATGTCGCTGAGTATGCCGTCGCTACCATCGAGTGGGATAGCCGCCATGCACTCGCGGAGCGGATCGACGGTGATGCTCTTATCGACCGCCCCCACGGTGCCATGACGAGCGGCTATCCCGACCCAGGCAAGCCACCGTGAGCGCGCCCCGCCTGTTTCGGAGAGGGCCTCGCCGACCAGGAGAACAATGGGTGGCCCATCGAGTGCCGCATCAATGCTCAGGCTCTTGGGGCGGGACTTGGTGAACCTCTGTTCGATCCTGAACTTCTCTAGGTTGGCGCCGAGTTCGTCCGAGCTCAAGTTCACGATGAAGGCCACGCTCGGAGCCTATCTCGGCAGTCTTTGCGATGGCTCTTGTTCGAATGGCTCACCTGCCGCATCACTTCGATGGGCAGTCGTTGGATCCTCACTTCGTCGACCGTTGAAAGCCGGTTTCCGAGGTTGGCTCACGGATGATGGATCAGGGCACGGCTGCACGAGATCAGTTGAGAAGGGGCGCGGCCTCTCGAATCCCACCGCGCTGGTGGGCCTGTGACTGCGGGAGCCGACCCCACCCACCCCTGGGTCGACGGAACCTCCTTGTCCCCTCCTTGGGCTGGGAAGGGGCGTTGCGCAAGGGGCGCGGTAGGGTGCGCATCCAGCGCCGCTGATGTGCGCACACCCGCCGCCAACCACGGAGGCCCGACGCGTGCAGGTCATCGTTCAGCACTATGGCAGTCCCGTGCCCAGCGGCCCCGAAGCCTTGGTGCTGGAGGTCGACGACTGGGACGATTTCGGCTACCGCACCTCTTACCACCTTTGGTATCGGACACCGACAGACACCTGGAACCTGGGCCCGGTGAAGATCGCGGTGCCTAGCCAGAAGGCAGGCGCGGTCCCCTTCGAGCGCGGGCGCTTCGACGATGGTCTGCCCGGCGAGTTCTTCTCGCTCGGCCAGTCCGACAGTTACTACGACGAGATCAGCAAACTCGGTGTTGGCAAGCGCGCCGAGATCCTTGAAGCCCTCTGCGATCTGGCCTACTATCCCAGCCGGCTCCAGGATGCGAAGCAACACCGGGTGACAGAGGTCTCGCTCCTGCGAAGCGTGGAGGAGCCAGGAACGGCCCCGGGCCTGCGGCGACCTGCAGTTACGGGGCAGCCCCTAAGCTTGTTGTCTAACTTTTGGAGGGTCCAGGTCGGCGGATTCATCGCGTGGGCTTCATGACATGTCCTAGTGCGACGAGGCCGATTCCCACGACGAGGAGTGATGGTGGGTGCGCGTTCCAGCTGACCAGCATCAGCAGGGCGCCCGCTCCCCAGACCCTCGGCTGCCGCACTCGTTGCTGCAGCCATTGGCCCGGCATGCGGCCGAGAAGCAGACCGCGGCGACGTCCGCCCCTGGCTCCAGGCGGACCGCGTCCAGTACCGCGGTCCAGGACGTTCGGCCGGCTTCCAGCACGGCCACGAACGAGTACGGCCGGCCCGGCACCATCTGGTGCTTGCCCTCGCCCCGGCCGAACGTGAACAGGGCGTCACCCCGTGCGGTCAAGCACGCATACAACTCCGTCCGGAAGCATGACAGTTGCCCGATCGCACCTTGCGGGATACTCGCACACGGCAGACTCATCCCCACGGCCTTCCTGCTGTGCGGTGTATCTGTGACGGAGCACAGCATCAGCGGAAGGCCGTTCCCACGTGCCCTGATCTGGGCAAACCCCACTCACGTGTGAATCACGTTCAAGGCCGGACCACTGATCCACCAGGGATACGGTGCTGCGCCGCCCGGTTCGGCCCTCAGATCGCGTTCATGTGCGTGAATAAGAATCAAGGACAAGACCGTTGACGCGTCCACGGCAAGCACTCTAGCGTCAGTAGAAAGCGCTTTCGTCCTCGATTCGAAACTCCCTGCCGCGCCGACGGGCGCTTCGGTGAGTGCTGCGTTGCCCGGGGTGCGGTGCCCCGCCGCACAATTCCCCGCCCACCCCTTCGTCGAACCCTGGTCGGACGAGTCGACCCAACCTGGAGACAAACGATGCAACTGAGACCCGTTATCGCATGCGTCAGCCTGCTGGCCGGCACGCTCGTCGCGCTGTCCGGCAACACGGCGCAGGCTGCGGCCACCCGTTATCAGGCAGAGAGCTCCCCGGCGGTCTGTACCGGCACCATCGACTCCGACCGGACCGGCTACACCGGCAGCGGATTCTGCAACGGGAACAACGCGGTCGGCGCATTCGCGCAGTTCACCGTGCACGCGTCGGCCGCGGGTACGGCGACCCTGCAGGTCCGCTTCGCCAACGGAACCACCACCGCGAGGCCCGCGGCCGTCACCGTGAACGGTGCGGCGGCCACATCGGCGTCGTTCGAGAGCACCAGCACCTGGGAGGCGTGGACGACGAAGACGCTCACGGTGCCGGTGAGTTCGGGCAGCAACACCATCCGGTTCACCCCCACCACTTCCGCCGGCCTGCCCAACATCGACCACCTCGATGCCGACACGGGCGGCGGCACGCCTGTGCCGGCGGGCCCCGAGCTGTACGTGTCGGCCAACGGCAGTGAGAGCGCCGCCGGAACCGAGTCGGACCCGACGACCCTCACTTCGGCCATCGGCCGTGTCACTCCTGGCGGGACGATCTACCTGCGCGGTGGGGCCTACAACTTCTCGCAGACGGTCACCATTCCGCAGGGCAACGACGGCACCTCGAGTGATCGCACGGAGCTGTCCGCCTACCCGGGTGAGACCCCTGTACTGAACTTCTCGGCCATGGCGGAGGAGACGACGAACCGCGGGCTCGCCGTGAACGGGTCGTTCTGGCACGTCAACGGAATCGTCGTCGAGCATGCCGGCGACAACGGGATCTTCGTCGGCGGCAGCAACAACATCATCGAGCGCACGGTGACGCGATTCAACCGCGATACGGGGCTGCAGCTCTCACGGATCCTCTCCACCACCCCCAAGGACGAGTGGCCGTCCAACAACCTCATCCTCAGCGCGGAGTCGCACGACAACGCGGACTCCGACGGTGAGGACGCCGACGGCTTCGCCGCGAAGCTCACCGTCGGCCCCGGAAACGTCTTCCGCTACGCCGTGTCCCACAACAACATCGACGACGGCTGGGACCTCTACACCAAGTCGGACACGGGGCCGATCGGCGCGGTGACCATCGAGGACTCCCTCGCCTACAACAACGGCACCCTCAGTGACGGAAGCCAGGACTCGAACGGTGACCGGAACGGCTACAAGCTCGGCGGCGACGACATCGAGGTCGACCATGTCGTCCGGCGCAGCATCGCCTACAACAACGGCAAGCACGGGTTCACCTACAACAGCAATCCCGGGCACATGTCGGTGTCGGGCAACGTCAGCATCGACAACGCCGAGCGCAACTTCCAGTTCGACGGCGGCACTTCGGTGTTCCGGGACAACGTGTCGTGCCGCAGCGGCAGCGGGACGAACGACAGGACCATCGGCGACGTCGACGGTTCGAACCAGTTCTGGACCGGTACGAACGGATCCCGGTGCTCCGACTACACCGGCGCCCTGGACTGGTCGTTCGCCACGGACGGCAGCCTCGCCGTGACCTTCGGCGGCAACCTGGTGACACCGTAACCCGCCCCCTGCCGCCTGCGACCAGCGCTCCTGGGCGGCAGGGGAGGTGACGGCCCGGCGGGTCCATCCGTTGCGTCGGGGTGGGCCGGCCGGGCCGCAGCAGTGCCGTAAGGGGAGGGCGTGACAACAGTGCTGACGATCTGACAGATGCGGGTCCCGAGTGCTCCGGACTCCACGAACACACACGCATATGTGCCGATCAGCACGTCCGGCTTCGTCACGAGCGTGAACACGACAGCCCTGCGGTGGCCGACTGCCCCGCCCGGCTCAGGACGCCGCCCGGCTCAGCACACCGCCCGGTAGCGCCGCTCCGGCCGCCCCGTGCCCCCGTACCGCAGTGACACCTCGGCCCGCCCCGTCTCCGTGAAGTACTCGAGGTAGCGGCGTGCGCTGACGCGGGACAGGGCGCCCGCCTCCGCGCACTCGGAGGCCGACAGGCCGGCCGGGTGGTCCCGCAGGATGCGTTCCACCAGGTCCGCGGTGTGTCCCGCGAGGCCCTTGGGGAGTTCGCGGGACCCTGGGGGACGGGTGCCGAAAATGCGGTCCACGTCCTCCTGGCGGGCTTCCTGGCGGGCCTCGTCGAGTGCGTTCAGGCGATTGCGCAGCGAGGCCACGTGCTGCAGCTGCTCCTGCAGCGCCGAGCGGTGGAACGGCTTGATCAAGTAGTGCAGCGCGCCTGCCCGCAGAGCCGCCCTGACCACTCCCGCATCGCGGGCCGCCGTGATGAAGAGCGCGTCCGCGCTGTGGGCGTCCGCGTTCCGCTCCTCCGCCGCGCGCAGCTCCCGCAGCACATTGATTCCGTCCATATCGGGCAGATAGATATCGAGCAGGACCAGGTCGGGTCGCAGCCGGCGGGCCGCGCGCAGGGCCTCGGCGCCGCTGTGGGCCACGCCGACGACCGTAAAACCGTCCATCGCGGACACATAGCGGCTGTGCAGCTTCGCGACCATGAAGTCGTCGTCCACCACCAGCACTTTCGTCACGCCCGACACCGTAGGTCGCGACCACAACGACCACAACGTCCATTGGTTCCGGAACGGCGACAGCTGGTTGACGCACGGGCAACATGTGGGCCACTTCACACTCGTCCACGCATGGCTCGAAAGGTGGCACCCGGTGCGATTGCGCACTCCACTCGCCCTGTTCGGGGCGGCGCTGCTGGTGGTCGTGGGGCCACCGCTGCTCTCCACGGGCAGCGGCTCCGACACCGGTACGCAGATTCCCGGACTGCGCTTCATGGTTCCCAACACACCCGGCGGCGGTTACGACATCACGGCGCGCACCGCCGCCAAGAACGCCGAGGACGCCGGACTCACCCACAGCATCGAGGTGTTCAACCTGCCCGGCGCGGGCGGCACCGTCGGGGTGACCCGGCTGGCCTCCGAACACGGCAACGGCAAACTCGCCATGTCCATGGGGCTCGGGGTCGTGGGTGCCGTCCACACCAACAAGTCGCCCAAGACCCTTGCCGACACGACCCCGATCGCCCGGCTCACCGAGGAGCAGGACATTGTCGTCGTCGCCAAGGACTCCCCGTACAGGACCATCGACCAGCTGATCACCGCCTGGAAGAAGGACCCGGGGAAGATTCCCGTGGGCGGTGGTTCCTCGCCCGGCGGGCCCGACCATCTGGCGCCCATGCTGATGGCGAAGGCCGCCGGGATAGCCCCCAAGGAGGTCAACTACATCCCCTTCGACGGCGGCGGTGAACTGCTCGCCTCGATCCTCGGCAACAAGGTCGGCTTCGGCGTCTCCGGGGTCGGCGAGTACCTCGACCAGATCAAGGCCGGTGAACTGCGGCTGCTCGCCGTGACCGGCCCCAAGCGGGTCCCGGGTCTCGACGCGCCCACCCTCCGCGAGGCGGGGCTGGACACCGACTTCACCAACTGGCGCGGCATCGTCGCCCCACCGGGCCTCTCCGACGCCGAGCGCGACAAGCTCGTCTCGCTGGTGCGGGAACTGCACGACTCGAAGCAGTGGCAGGACTCCATGAAGAAGAACGGCTGGGACGACGCGTTCCTCACCGGTGACGCCTTCGGTGACTTCCTGGAAGCCCAGGACGTCCGTGTCGCCACCGTCCTGAAGGAGCTGGGACTGTGACGACACCCCCTCCCACCACCGCACGCTCCTGGCTGCGCGAGCACTCCGAGCTCGGTGTCTGCGTCCTGCTGCTCGTGCTGGGCGCCCTCGTCCTCACCGACGCCCTCACGATGGACGTGGACATCACACAGCGCGGGCCCGTCGGCCCCAAGACCGTCCCGGTCGTGGTCGGGGCCGGACTCCTCGTCGTCGCCGTGCTTCTCGCCGTGGACGTCCTTCGCGGCGGCCGCGGTGAGGCGGAGGCGGGCGAGGACGTCGATCTCGCCGAACCGGCCGACCGGCGCACCGTCGCCCTGCTCACCGGGGTCTTCCTCGCCTTCGCCGTCCTCATCGGCCCGCTCGGCTTCCCGATATCCGGCGCCCTGCTCTTCTGGGGCTCCGCGTACGCACTCGGCAGCCGTCACTACGACCGCGATCCGCTCATCGCGGCGGGGCTCTCGCTCGTGACCTACTTCGTCTTCGACAACCTGCTCGGGGTACCCCTCCCGGGTGGCCCGCTGATGGGGGTGCTCTGAACCGATGGATTCCCTCAACTCCCTCATCGACGGCTTCGGCACGGCGCTCACGCCGGTCAATCTGCTCTGGGCCGCCGTCGGCGTCCTGCTCGGCACGGCGATCGGTGTGCTGCCCGGCATCGGGCCTGCCATGGCCGTGGCGCTGCTGCTGCCGGTGACGTACGGACTCGAACCGACCGGCGCCTTCATCATGTTCGCCGGCATCTACTACGGCGCGATGTTCGGCGGCTCGACCACCTCGATCCTCCTCAACACCCCCGGGGAGAGCGCGGCGGTCGTCGCCGCGATCGAAGGCAACCCGATGGCCAAGGCCGGACGCGGCGCACAGGCACTCGCCGCCGCCGCCATCGGCCACTTCAGCGGCGGCATGATCGGCACGATCCTGCTGGTCCTCCTCGCTCCGACCGTCGCCTCGCTCGCCGTCGACATCGGTGCCCCGGACTACTTCGCCATCATGGTGCTGGCCTTCATCGCCGTCACCTCCGTCCTCGGCTCCTCCCGGATCCGCGGCCTCGCCTCGCTCCTCATCGGTCTCACCATCGGCCTCGTCGGCCTGGACCAGATGACCGGCCAGCAGCGGCTCACCTTCGGCTCGCTCCAACTGGCCGACGGCATCGATGTGGTGATCGTCGCGGTCGGGCTCTTCGCCATCGGCGAGGCCCTCTGGGTCGCCGCCCATCTGCGCCGTTCCACCGGGAAGCCGATCCCCGTCGGACGCCCCTGGCTCGGGAAGGAGGATGTCCGGCGGACCTGGAAGTCCTGGCTGCGCGGGCCCGTCATCGGCTTCCCGTTCGGCGCGATCCCGGCGGGCGGTGCGGAGATCCCCACGTTCCTCTCGTACGTCACGGAGAAGCGGCTTTCCAAGCACCGTGAGCAGTTCGGCAAGGGCGCCATCGAGGGCGTCGCCGGCCCGGAGTCGGCGGCATCCGCGTCCGCTGCGGGGACTCTCGTGTCCATGCTCACCCTCGGCCTGCCCACCACGGCCGTCGCCGCGGTGATGCTGGCCGCCTTCCAGCAGTACGGAATCCAGCCGGGACCGCTGCTGTTCGAGCGTGAACCCGATCTGGTCTGGGGTCTGATCGCCTCACTCTTCGTCGGCATGGTGCTGCTGCTCGCGCTCAACCTGCCGCTGGCACCGCTGTGGGCCAAGCTGCTGCGGATCCCGCGCCCCTACCTCTACGCGGGCATCCTGTTCTTCGCGGCCGTCGGCGCCTACGCGGTCGGCGGCGAGGCCGTCGATCTGGTGATCCTGCTGGTGATCGGTCTGATCGGCTTCGGGATGCGGAGGTACGGACTGCCGGTGCTCCCCGCGATCATCGCCGTCATCCTCGGCCCGGCCGCCGAACAGCAGTTGCGCCGTGCACTGCAGATCAGCGACGGCAGCGCCACCGGTCTGGTCAACACCCCGTTCTCCGTGACGGTGTACGCGATCATCCTGCTCATTCTGGCGTGGCCGCTGGTGAGGAAGCCGGTGAAGAAACTGGTGGTGCGGCGCCGGGCGGCGCAGAAGTAGAGGGTGCCGTCGGCGACGGCTGAGAGGATTGCCGGTATGACCACGATCGACTGGGATGCCGCCGCCGACTCGTTCGACGAGGAGCCCGACCACGGGCTCCTCGATCCCGCGATACGACACGCCTGGGCGCAGCGGCTGGAGAGCTGGCTGCCGTCGGCCCGCTCCGAAGTGCTCGATCTCGGGTGCGGTACCGGAAGCCTGGCGCTCCTCGTCGCCGGGCAGGGGCACCGGGTCACCGCCGTCGACAGGTCGCCGCGGATGGCCGAGCAGGCGCGGGCCAAGCTCGCCGGGACCGGCACCGAGGTGCTCGTGGGGGATGCGGGGCAACCGCCCGTCGGCAAGCAGCAGTTCGACGTGATCCTGGCCCGGCACATGGTGGGGCTGCTGCCCGACCCCGCAGCAGCCCTGCACCGCTGGTTCGCGTTGCTGAAGCCGGGCGGCCGGCTGGTGCTGATCGACGGAGTCCGGGGCGGCGTGGGACTCTCCGCGGCCCGTCTCGCCCGACTGCTCGCCCCGCACACGGAGCGCATCCACCACGAGCCGCTCTCCGGCGACGCCCGGCTCTGGGGCAGGGAGGTCGACGACGAGCGGTACGCCCTGGTGGCCCGCGCCGAGCCGGCCCACCGGCACACGGAGGTCGTCGACGTCCATCTGATCCTCCGCTGCGGACCCGATGTACTGCTCGCCCGGCGGGCGGGTACGGGGTACGCGGACGGGCTGCTCCACGCCCCCTCCGGCCATGCGGAGGACGGCGAGGACGTCCGGGAGGCGTTGATCCGGGAGGCGGCCGAGGAGATCGGGGTCGTACTGGATCCGGACGAGCTGCGGGTGGCCCTGGTCATGCAGCACCGGGGGCCCGGCGGCAGCCCCAGGATGGGGTGGTTCTTCGAGGCGGAGTACGACCCGGCCCGGCCGCCCCGCAACGCCGAGCCGGACAAGTGTTCCGAGCTCGGCTGGTTCCCGTTGGACGCGCTGCCGGACGACATGGTGGCGTACTGCCGTGTCGGACTCGAGGGGTACCGGGCCGAGGAGCGCTTCCTGATCCACTGGCACGAGGACGGCGACCCGATCGCCTACGCGCCGGACGGGATGCGGCGCGCCGTCCCCCTGCCGGTCGCGGTGGCCCCCACCGGCCGTGTGCATCACATCGAGTTGTGGGTGCCCGACCTGGCGGCGGCCGAGGCGGAGTGGGGCTGGCTGCTGGGTGAGCTGGGCCATACCCCGTACCAGCGCTGGGCGCAGGGCCGCAGCTGGCGGCGCGGCGAGAGCTATGTGGTGGTCGAGCAGTCACCGGACACGGTCGGCGACATGCACGACAGGCTGCGCCCCGGCCTGAACCACCTGGCGTTCCACATCCGGGACCGCGCCACGCTCGACGCGCTGGTGGCACGCGCACCCGGGCACGGCTGGCGGCTGCTCTTTCCGGACCGCCATCCGTACGCGGGCGGCAGCGGGCGCTGTGCGGCGTATCTGGCGAACGCCGCGGGGTACGAGGTGGAGCTGGTTGCCCCCTAGCTGAGGAGTTCCGCCAGGCCTCCGGCGCGCACCAGCTGTTCCAGCTCGTCCAGCGCCCGCACGGCGGCCTCGGCCGCCACCGGGTCCCGGTCGGCCAGACCGCTCTCCTCGAACTCGTCCTCGTCCAGCCGCAGTACGGACGAGCCGTCCGCCGACACCCACAGGTCGAGATCCAGGTCCTCGACCAGGAGCTCACCGTCACGGAGGACGGCGGGCCGGTTGATGTCGCAGTACCAGCCTTTCAGTTCCCCCGATCCCCCCGGCTCCCCGCCGGTGCGGACCTCCTTCACCGAGAACCACCGGTCGCGCCAGTAGTGCTCGGTGAAGACATCACCCGGCTCGAACCGTACGAAGCCGAAGTCCCGGACCCCCGGGAGCGCCCAGGGCGCGCGGACGGTGATGCGGGTGCTGTCGTCCCGGACGAGGTCCGCCGGGTACCGGATCTTGGTGCGGCCCCCCTTGACCAAGGTGACGAACAAACTGTTCTCAGACGATGTGGTGGACATGCCGTACCTCCGTGGCGCAGATCTCGTAGCCGAACCATGTGTTGATCGCCAGCATCGGGCCGTTCTCGGCGTCGTTGCCGGTGTAGGCGTCCCTGTACCCGGCGGCCCGCGCCCGGTGCAGCGAGTCGTTCTTCGCGAGCTTCGCCAGACCCCGGCCGCGGAAGGCGCGCCGGGTGCCGGTCATGCCCGACCAGTAGCGGGTCAGACCGTCGGTCTCCGCGACGCTGAACGCCGCCACGGCGCCGTCCACCACCGCGACCGAGGTGAGCCCGTGGTCGAAGCCGGGCCGGTGCCAGGTCGTCGCCAGCCAGTCCTCGTAGTCGGTGAGTTCGGACGGGGTGTCGCTCGGCTCGTCCGCGGTCGTCTCGGCATCCGCCTCGAACAAGGGGCGTGGATCGGCCTCGAAGTCGGCGGCGGTGAGCAACTCCACGCCGGCCGGGACCTCCTGGAGCGACGGCAGAGTGCTGTTCGCCAGATCGAGATGGAGGAAATGAGCCGGACGGCTCGCCACATAGCCGCGCCTCTCGGCGAACGCGCGGTGGGCCGGCGCGTCGAGCACCCAGGTGTGGACGGCGACCGCACCGACGCCGGCCAGATACTCCTCGGCGGTCCGCACCAGGAGCGAACCCGCCCCGCGCCCCACCTTGTCCGGATGGGTGTACGGATTGCAGAACCCCTGGCCCGGTTCCGGGGTCTCGTAGGCGATGCCGACCTGCGCCGTCCCGATCACCTCGCCGTCCTCCTCGGCGACCAGCAGCCGGTAGCGCTTGTCGGGATGGGCGTCGGCCAGGTCGCGCAGGACCTGCTCCGGAGTCGTCACCATGTAGGGCAGGGCGGCACGTCGCACCTGGACCCAGGCTTCCGCGTCGGTGGGCAGGAAGTCACGAACGATCACCGTCATGTGCCGGACGGTACGCGGAGTCCGGGGCAGCTCGCCTCCGAATTCCCGGCACAGGGGCGGGCCACCTGGGCGGCGGCGGGGCCGGCAGTGCGGGAGAATCGGCCCGTGACCCTGACGATCGCCATTGATCCGGATTCCGCCACCGCCCCGTACGAGCAGCTGCGCACCCAGCTGTCCGAGCAGGCCCGGTCCGGCGCCCTGCCCGTCGGCTACCGACTGCCGACCGTACGCGGCCTCGCCGAGGAACTGGGCCTCGCCGCCAACACTGTCGCCAAGGCCTACCGGGCGCTGGAGGCCGACGGAGTGATCGAGACCCGGGGCCGCAACGGCACGTTCGTCGCGGCCGCGGGTGACGCGGCGGCGCGGAAAGCTGCGACGGCGGCGCAGGAGTACGCCGATGGGGCCAGGCGCCTCGGCCTGTCGCGGGCCGAGGCGCTCTCACTGGCCGAGGACGCGGTGCGGGCGGCCTACGGGCGGTGACCCGGCGGTCCGGGAGCGGCTGACCCTGCCGGGCCGCGGGGGAGCCGGGTGCGGCTCAAGGGCTCAAGAGCTCAGAGGCACAGGGGTGCACAGGCTCAAGGGCTCACAGTCTCAAGGGCTCGGAGGCCCAAGGGCTCGGAGGCCCAAGGACTCAGAGGTACAGGCCCTCGTCCGCCCTCGCGTCCTGCTTCGGCACGGAAGCGGGAGCGCTGCCGCGTCGCAGCGAGTACAGCTCGGCGAGCGTCGCACCCTCCCGGCCCAGTCCCTCCTCCCTGCCCAGCCAGGACACCGACTCCGCCCGGGTCAGTGAGCCCACCTCGATCCGGGCCAGGCAGCGGCCCGGCCTGACGACCGCAGGGTGCAGCCGCTCCAGGTCCTCGTTGGTCGTCACCCCCACCAGTACGTTGCGTCCCTGGCCCAGCAGACCGTCCGTCAGGTTGAGCAGCCGGGACAGGGCCTGGCCCGCCGTGTGCTTGGCCTCGCCACGGATCAGCTCGTCGCAGTCCTCCAGGAGCAGCAGCCGCCACCGGCCCTTCGCCGAGCCGTCGTCCTCACCGATCGCGATGTCCATCAGATAGCCGACATCGTTGAAGAGCCGCTCCGGATCCAGCACACAGTCGACCTGGCACCAGTCGCGCCAGGAACGGGCCAGCGTGCGCAGCGCGGAGGTCTTGCCGGTGCCCGGAGGGCCGTGCAGCAGGAGCAGCCGGCCGGAGATGTCGTCCGGAGTGACCTTCATCAGCCGGTCCATGGCATCGGCCACCGGAGCCGTGTAGTTGGCACGCACCTCGTCCCATGTCCCGGCGGCGATCTGCCGGGTGGTGCGGTGCGGGCCACGGCGTGGGGACACGTACCAGAACCCCATCGTCACGTTCTCGGGCTGAGGCTCCGGTTCGTCCGTCGCGCCGTCCGTCGCCTGCTCCAGCACCTTCTCCGCCAGCTCGGGGCTGGTGGCCGTGACGGTGACGTCGGCGCCCCGGTTCCACCGCGAGATCAGCAGCGTCCATCCGTCGCCCTCGGCGAGCGTGGCACTGCGGTCGTCGTCCCGGGCGGCCCGCAGCACCTTGGCCGCCGGTGGCAGCAGGGTCGCCCCGGTCTTCACACGGTCGAGGGAGGAACTGTGCGAGTACGGCTGCTCGCCCGTCGCGAAGCGGCCGAGGAACAGCGCATCGACGACGTCGGACGGCGAATCGCTGTCGTCGATGGTGAGCCGGATCGGCAGAGCGGCCTCAGGGTTGGCAGACATGGCGCCCATGATCCGGCACGGCGGCACCCCGTGCACCCAGGTTTCGCGAGCTCCTCCCGGCCGGGGTACGCAGCCTCCCCGTGCCGCCTCCCCTGAGGTCAGCGCAATGCGAGCCCCCGAAGTCACCGATCGCGCCCGGGCCCCGGGCGCGCCGCAACCCGGACCGTCTCGCGCAGCGCGTACAGATGCGCATCGTCGTTCGACAGGACGCGCACCAGCTCCGGCCGGGCGTCGAGACTGCGGATCAGCCGCTGCTCCCAGGACGCGGAGTGCCCCGCGGTGAGATGCAGGTACTCCGCCTGGCGGTGACCGGCGATCAGATGCGCCCGCGGGCCCGCCTCCCGCAGCGCAGCGACCAGCCCGCCCACCAGGACCGGATCGCGGGGCGCGGCCGTCGGACGCAGGGTGGCGGGGGAGAGCGCGGGCTCGGGCCCGGCCCCGCTGCCGTCGCTCAGCCACAACAGCCGCCCCGGACCGCCGGGAAGCCTCTCCACGTACGCGACGGCCTCGGCCTCGCCGCGGGTGACCCGTTCGAACGGCGCGTCGCCGCCCCTGACCACGAGGAAGCCACCGGTCAGCGCGAGCCCCGCGAGGAGTGCGCCGAGCGGTGCCGCACTCATCCGGCCACGCCCCCGCTCGCCCGCCGAGACCCCGGTACGCGGGAACAGCGCGAGGGCGGCCAGCAGGGCGGTGCCGGGCAGTGCACACGCGAAGGCCTGGACTGCCACGGCCCCGTCCATCGGCCGGAGGACGAGCCCCAGGGCAGGCGCGAACGCCACGACGAGCAACGCACGTTCCGAGTGACCGTGGCTGCGCCGCCGCAACCATCCGTACCAGGCGAGCAGCGGCACCGCGGCGACCAGCACCACCCCGGCCGGCAACAGCAGCTCCCGTCCGGAACCGCCCTCGGTCCCCGGGATCCCGGCCGGCAGACGGAACACCCTCAGCGGCTCGCCGGAGAACCCGGTCCACAGCGCGGTCAGTACCGCGAGCAGCGCCAGCGGCCCGTACAGCTGCGAACGGCGGGCCAGGACGAGCCCGGCGAGGACGGCCAGCATGAACAGGGCGGTCGGCGCATGGGTGACCAGCGCGGCGGCGAACACGGCGACGACGACCGCGGGGACGGCGGTCCGCGCACGGAGTCCTTCCGCGCGCACCTCGGCCTCGTCCGGCGGCCGCTCGTCCGGCTCCGCGATCCGGGCCACCCGGAACGGGACCAGCACCAGGGCCACGAACGCCAGGTGGAGCAGATAGGCGATGCCCTGGGCGGCGTTGCCGTCCGGGCCCGCCCAGGAGCTCAGCACGAAGATCCAGGCACAGGTCCACAGGGCCCGCCAGTCCGCTCGAACCGCCCGCATCATCAGCAACAGGGGCCCCAACGCCAGAAGATGTACGGCCGCCGGCCACCACCGGGCGGGCGTGGCGACGTCCGCCGGGGTTCCCGTTGTGAACTCCGCCAGGATCTCCGCGGCCCCGGACGGCGCGGGAACGGCACCCAACGCGGCCTGCAGGCCGTGCAGGGAGAACAGGGTGGCGAGCAGCGCGGCCGTCAGCAGAGCACGGCGCGGCCGGTCGAGCCGGAGGAGCGAGGCGAAGGCCAGGACGAGCAGCCCGGCACCCAGAAAGGTCGTCGCAGGCAGTACGGAGACGAGTCCCAGGCCGTCCATCCTGTCCAGCTCCTGGTCACCGACGGATCGCAACGGCAGCCAGAACAGAGCGAGCGCGGCGGCCAGCAGCAGACCGATGCCGAGCTCGGGGCCGAGCGGCAGGGGGAGTGCGGGGCGACGGCGCGGGACAGCGGCGGTGTCCCGAGCGGAGTCCACGAGGACACCCGGATTGGCCGACGCGGTCGGGGACGGAGGTGACGTGGGCGAACTCGGTACGGTGGCGGCCTGCGGCAGCGGGGTTCTCAGGGCCCAGGCGGGGCGGTGCTCGGTCATCTCTGTTCTCTCCTGTGCCGATGGGTGCCGGTGGCCGGCGACGGGTGTCCCTGGGCAGTGCGAAGAGCGGGCAGCCGGACTCACCGGACGGGCGCCCTTGCCCGTCCGGTGAGTCCGGCCGTCCTTGGATCAGGCCGGTCCCGAAACCGGTCCGGAGCCGCCGAACCTGCGGCGCGCCCGGCGTACGCCGCGTACGACGGCGAACCCCTTCGTGAGCGTCCGGTCCACGGCGAAGGTACGGGCGACCGCCCGGCCCTCGACCAGTCGTGCGAACTCGGCGGCATCGGTGGTGCGGCGGACCGTCACCCGCTCCAGGGCGTACGGCCCCTGGCGGCGGTGCGCCAGAGCGTTGCCCACGGCGAGGGACTGGGCGAAGCCCGCTGCCCGCACCGCCTGCCGCACCCGACGGCTGGAGTAGCCGTAGGGATAGGCGAACGAGGCCGGGCGCCGGCCCAGTTCGCCGGCGATGATCTCCCGGCAGCGCACGGTCTCGGCCCGCAGCCGCGCGTCGTCGAGCTGGTCCAGCTGGGGATGGGTGTGGCTGTGGCCCCCGATCTCCACACCCGTCGCCGCGAGTTCCCGTACCTGACCCCAGTCGAGCATGGTGTCCGGGGCGCCGCCCTTGTCGTACGCACCGCGCAGCCAGCCGGTGGAGACGAAGACGGTGGCGGCGAAGCCGTGTTCGGCGAGCACCGGCAGGGCGTGCCGGTGCACCCCCTCGTAACCGTCGTCGAAGGTGATCAGCACGGGCCGGGACGGCAGTGGCCGCCCCAGGCGCCAGCCCTCGCCGAGAGCCGCCGTGGTGAGCGGGGTGAAGCCGCGCCCGGCGAGGATCTCCATCTGCGCCCGGAACGCACCGGGCGACACGGAGAGTCCGTACGCGGCGGCGGCCGGACTGTGCCCGACGGCGTGGTACATGAGGATCGGTACGGCCACGCTCACGACGGTTCACCCCGCAGGTCCGGGCCCGGTGCACCGGCGTCTTCCGTGTCCGGGGGCGGCCGTTCGATGGCCGGTACGGAGAACGCAGCCCCGTTGCGCCGGGACCGGACGCTCCCGACGGCGTAGCCGCCCGCGGCGGCCAGCACACCGGTCACGACGGCGCCCGCCCGCCCGGCGCCCCCGGGCCGGCCGAGCAACGCGTCCCGTACGCCCCGCACCACCCCGGCCGGAAGCACCCGGGTGGTGTAGCGCCGCTCGGACTCAAGTCCCTTGTCCGCGCCGACGCTCCGCGACACGAGTGCCTTGGAGAGCCCTTCGGCATAGCAGCGGGTACGGAAGTAGCCGAACCTCTCCCGTGCCGCGGGGACCTTGTGGTGGATCACCGCGCGGTCGTCGATGAGCAGTACCGCGCGGGGCAGCGCGCCGGCGAGCCGGATGCAGAGCTCCGTCTCCTCGCCGCCCAGCGGGCGCTTGTCGCCGTCCCGCCCGATGCCGGTGGCGAAGCCGCCCGCGGCGTCGAACGCCGTGCGCCGGAAGGAGGCGTTGCCCCCGAGGACGTTGCGGACCCGGACCGTGCCGGGCGGCAGCCCCCTGTACGTACACCCGACGACCCAGTCGAACTCCTCGGGAAACCAGGCAGGCCTGCGGCCCGATGACCAGGCGGGCACGGTCCGCCCGCCGACGGCCATCACCTGCGGATCGTCGTAGCCCTTGTCGAAGTGGCGAAGCCAGTCCTCCTCGGCCACGGCATCGTCGTCGAGGAACGCGACGATCTCCCCGCGGGCCGCGGCGATGCCGGTGTTGCGGCCGGCCGAGAGGCCGCGGGGGCCCGCGTTCGCGAGCACCCGCACCGCCCCGGACCGCCCCGGCTGCCCGTACTCCTCGCCCAGCCGCTCCAGCAGCGCCGGATTGTGGTCCACCACCAGCAGGATCTCGCGGGCCGGCAGGGACTGTGCGCGCACCGAGCCGACGGCCGCGAGGATGTCCTCCCAGCGGTCCTCGGTGTACACACAGATGACCACGGAGAAGTCGCGCAGGCTCACAGCACCTGTCCCCGGCCGATGACCGCGGGCACGCCGGCCGTCCGGCGTCCGCCGCGGCGCACGCGCTTCTCCCTGAGGATCACCTTGAGCACCCGGATCCCGTCGCGCACGGCACTGAGGTTGCTGACGCCGTGGATCCGGTTGTACTCGTGACTCGGGACCTCCTGGACCCTGAGTCCGGCCTTGACCACCCGGATGTTCATCAGCGTCTCGATCTCGAAGCCCGTGCAGTCCAGGGTGATCCTGTCCAGGCAGTGCTTCCAGAAGGCGTTGTAGCCGTAGCACAGGTCGGTGTAGCGGGCCCCGAACTTGCGGTTGACGACGGTGCACAGCGCCCAGTTGCCGAGTTTGCGGACCGGCGTCATGTCGTCCGTGCCGCCACCGTTGGCGAAGCGGGAGCCCTTGGCGAAGTCGGCGCCGCCGACCAGGGCCGAGACGTAGCTGACGATCTCTTCGCCGTCCGCGGATCCGTCCGCGTCGACCATCACGATGATCTCACCGGTGCAGGCGGCGAAGCCGCTGATCAGGGCGTCCCCCTTGCCCTTGCCGACCTGCTTGACGACCACGACGTCCGGGCGCAGTTCACGGGCCACCCTGATCGTGTCGTCGGTGGAATTCCCGTCGACGAGCACGACTTCATGAATCCAGTCGGGCAGGGTCTTGAACACATAGGGAAGATTCTCCGCCTCGTTCATGGCGGGGATCACGACACTTACCGGCGGCGCTATCGCGAGATGGGAAGAGATCGGTCGGTATTCGCTCTCCATTCGAGCGACTTCGGTCTCTTCGGTCGTCGATCTGATCGAGGAAGGCAGAACTGAACTCATGAGTCTTTTCCCTCTCGTCCGGTGGACGGCCCGCCCCCGGGCTGTCCGGATAAAGGTCCGGTTCGAAAGGGGGGTTCTCACCCCGGCCATGACGGCATGGCGCTCCGTGCTGGCTGGATGAGCTGGCACAACTGGCCGCACGGCGGCCGACTCGACTGAGTACGGCCGCTGGGCACGGCACCCCCCTACCGCGCCCCGCTCGGTATCCACCGCGGCTGCCTGAGCCCTCCCCTGGAGCCGCCTTGCGTGATGGACCGTTGCGGGTGGATGTACGACGGTATTAACGATTGGAACTATATGGCAAGACCAGCAACGAGGTCTCGCTTTTTCCGGATTTTAGCCTGACTGTCACACTCACGTGCGGAATTGGGACTTCCTATTGCTCCGGTCTTTCCAGATCTTCGGAAGACGGGTCGACAGGAAAATGATCAGCGCTGATACGGAAATGATCAGAACGGAATTCCGCGCTGACCTGCTGTCCAGTGCGGACAGGGCCTGCGCCGCCAGAAGATTGACGGCGAGGGACCCCGAGGCCGAGACGACCAGCCGGCCCGTACGGTCCATGCCGGGCAGCCACGCGGAGAGCGCGGCGGCCGGGGTTGCGAAGAGGTGAAAGAGCGCGAAAGGGGCGCGCAGTGGGGAGTCGAGGCCGGTGAGTGCCAGCACGGCGCCCACCCCCGCTACCGCCACAGCGCCACCTGCCACAAGAGGCAGCACATCTGTCCGAACTGACCCTGTCTCACTACTGATGATCCGCATTGGCGACTTTGCCCCCCAGCGCGCCGGATGCCGGACTTCAATGTGACGTAACGCCAGGAGGGCGTCAAGAAGCACTTGATGAATGGTCTTGGCATGAACACTTCCGGAATCCCGGCCGTGGCTGCTACCACGGAGTAGGCAGAGATCCTGCCCAAGGAGGTTCCATGAAAATGTCCAGACTCGTGGCGTTCTCGTCCTCTCTCCTGCTCGGCACCGTTCTCGCTCTGACAGGGGCCGGTGTCGCCCACGCCGAAGAATCCGTGGCCGCAGTCGACTACGTGGCTCTCGGCGACTCGTACTCCTCCGGCGTGGGTGCCGGCAGCTACGACAGCGCCAGCGGGGGCTGCAAGCGCAGCACCCGGGCCTACCCCGCCCTCTGGGCCGCGGCCAACGCGCCCGCCTCGTTCTCCTTCACCGCGTGCTCGGGTGCACGGACGGCCGATGTGACGGCCGGTCAGCTCGGGCCCGTCAACTCCTCGACGGACCTCGTCTCGATCTCCATCGGAGGCAACGACGCGGGCTTCGCCGACGTCATGACCACCTGTGTCCTGCAGTCCGAGTCCACCTGTCTGAGCCGGATCGCCACCGCCCGCTCCTTCGTCGACTCGACCCTGCCCGGCCGGCTGGACTCGGTGTACTCGGCGATCAGCGCCAGGGCGCCCGCCGCCCGTGTCGTCGTCCTCGGCTATCCCCGCTTCTACAAGATCGGCGGCAGCTGTCTCGCCGGTCTCAGCGAGAAGGAGCGCACCGCCATCAACGGCGCTGCCGACTACCTCAACGCGGCCACCGCCAAGCGGGCCGCCGACCACGGCTTCACCTTCGGTGATGTCACGTCCACCTTCACGGGCCACGAGATCTGTTCGGGCGGCGCCTGGCTCCACAGCGTGAACTGGCTCAACATCGGTGAGTCCTACCACCCCACCGCCGCCGGACAGTCGGGCGGCTACCTGCCGGTCTTCAACTCGGCGGCCTGACACCGCCCGTAGTCGCACAGCGCGAACAGGCCCGGTCGTCCGCCGGGGAGGAGGCCTCGTCCGCCGGAGGTCTCCTCCCTCCGGGGATTCGGTGACCGACCGTCAACCTCCGTATACATGTACGTAATCCTGCAGCCGGGATACACGGGTGTCATCGCGGGGCGATAGGGTTAACCTGCCCGGGCCGGGTGCCCTCGTACGGGTGGGGAGTGACATGGAACAGATAACGGTGCGCAGCAGGGCGCGTGTGCCTGCCATTACATGTGGGAGCAGTGCGACCAGTTCGCGCCTCGACCGCCATCTCGCAGTGCTGGGCGGCCCCGCCGTTCCGCAGCGCGAGTCCGCGGAAGCGACGCTGCTGATGCTCGAGCTCACCTCGCGCGATGCCGGACACACCCGCAGGAGCAGGAGCGCGCGTGTCTCGCTCTTCGCGCCGCTGCGGCGACTGCGCCGCTCGCTCTTCGGCAGCCGCCGCTGATCCGACGGCTTGTCACGACCGGTCCGGCCCACCGCTCAGGGTCGTACCCGCGATCACTCCGTCCCGGCGCAGTGCTGCTGTCTGCCCGTCCGTCATCCCCAGGGCCCGCAGCGTTGCGTCGGTGTGTTCACCCAGCGCCGGTACGGCACCCATCGGCGTCTCCGCTCCGCCCGGCAGCGTGATCGGCGGCAGCAGTGTGCGCAACGCGCCGACCGGTGAAGCCACTTCCCGCCACCGGCCCCGTGCGGCCAGCTGAGGGTGCGCCGCCACGTCCGCGACGGTGTTCAGCCGGGCGCAGGCGATCCCCGCCGCGTCCAGCCCGGCGAGCGCCTCCGTACCGGTCAGCCGCCCGAGTGCTTGCCCCACCACCGCATCGGTCCGCTCCCGGTTCGTCGTCCGGGCGGTGTTCGTCGCGAAGGCCGGATCGTCCGCGAGCTCCGGTTGCTCCAGTACCTGTTCGGCGAGGCGCCGCCACTCCCGGTCGTTCTGCACGGAGAGCAGCACCTGTTCCCCGTCCGCGGTGCGATACGCGTCGTACGGGGCGATGACCGCGTGCGCGAGCCCCGTGCGCGCCGGGGTTTCACCTCCATGCATCCCATGGTGCAGCGGATGCCCCATCCACTCGGCCAGTGAGTCCAGCATCGAGATCTCCACCGGACCGCCGCGTCCCGTGGTGGCGCGCCGCAGCAGCGCCGCGAGCACACCGGAGAAGGCGTACATCCCGGCGGCGATGTCGGCGGCGGGAATCCCGGCCTTGACCGGCTGCCCGGGGGTTCCCGTGACGGACACCAGGCCGGCCTCGCACTGGACGAGCATGTCGTAGGCGCGCTTGTGCGCGTAGGGCCCCTCGGCGCCGTAGCCGGAGATGTCCACGGCCACCAGACGCGGGTGTGCGGCACAGAGGGCGGCGGCGTCCAGTCCGAGCCGTGCGGCCGCTCCCTGCGCCAGATTCTGGACGAACACATCGGCGTCCGCGACGAGGCGGCGCACCACGGCCAGCCCGCGAGGGTCCTTGAGATCGATCGCGACGGACTCCTTGCCGCGGTTGCACCAGACGAAGTGGGAGGCGAGCCCGCGTGCCGCGGTGTCGTAGCCGCGGGCGAAATCGCCTCCGTCGGGTCGTTCGATCTTGATGACCCTGGCGCCGAGGTCGGCGAGCTGACGGGTGGCGAAGGGGGCGGCGACGGCCTGCTCGACCGCGACCACGGTGATGCCGTCCAAAGGGAGGGGCTGAGTGCTCATGAGCACCGTACCTACCTTGTACGCAGTACTTCTGTCATCCCGTCCGCCCCCGCTCACGGGCGTTCGTGGTTCAGCCCGTGCCGCGCGCGTAACGGCGCACGGTCAGCGGGACGAACACGGCGAGCAGGACGGCCGCCCAGGCCAGCGTGCCGGCCACCGGGTGCGCGACCGGCCAGGCAGCGCCTTCGGCCGGGGTCGCGTTGCCGAAGAGTTCGCGGGTGGCCGAGGCCAGGGCGCTGATCGGATTCCACTCGGTGACGGTGCGCAGCCAGCCCGGCATGTTGTCCGTCGGGATGTACGCGCTGGACAGCAGCGGCAGGATGAAGGTCGCACTGCCCAGCTGTCCCGCGGCCTCCTCGTTGCGGATGAGCAGGCCCAGCCAGTAGCCCGCCCACGACGTGGCGAACCGGAAGAGCAGCAGCAGCCCGTACGCCCCGAGTGCGGCAGCCGGGCCGCCCTCGATCCGCCAGCCCGCCGCGAGCCCGACGAGCATCAGCGGGATCATGCCGACGGCCGTGGTCAGCACCTCGGCGCCGGTGGAGCCGAGCGGTACGGCGGCCCGGCTCGTCGGCAGCGTACGGAAGCGGTCCATCACCCCGCGGTCGCAGTCCTGCGCCGCCTGGAACATTCCGGTCATGAGGCCGTTGGCCGCTGTCGCGGCGAGAAGGCCGGGCACCAGGAAGGAGCGGTACTCCTGCCCCGGGACAGCCAGTGCGCTGCCGAACACGTAGCCGAAGAACAGCAGCATCGTGATCGGCATGGTCTGGGTCAGGATCAGTACACCGGGCGCGGCTTTGATCTTCTGCAGATGACGGCCCACCATGGCCAGGCCGTCGGCCGTCAGGGAGCCCGTGACGGGCGGCGGGTTCTGCTCGTGGACCAGGGTCGTGGCACTCATGCTGCCGGCTCCTTCGGTGCGCGGACGCCGCCGCGGTCGGTCAGGCGGAGGAAGGCCTCGTCGAGGGTGGGCGGGCGCAGGCTCGCATCGATCACCGGGACGCCCGCGGCGTCCAGTTCGCGGACGATGCGCGGCAGGGTGAGGGTGGCGTCGGACGCGACGACGCCGATGGTGCGGTGCTCGTGGTCGAGTGTCGGTTCGGCGCCGGTCAACCGGTCGAGCACGGCCGCCGCGGCCCCGAGCGCCGACTCGTGTGCGACGACGACCTCCGCGTAACTGCCGATGAGGGACTTGAGCTCGGCCGGGGTGCCCCGGTGGGCGGCCCGGCCCCGGTCGATCAGCACGATGTCGTCGGCCAGCTGGTCGGCCTCCTCCAGATACTGCGTGGTCAGCAGGACCGTGGTGCCGCGCTGCGCCAGTTCGCGTACCGCCCCCCAGATCTGGTTGCGGCTGTGCGGGTCGAGTCCGGTCGTCGGCTCGTCGAGGAAGAGCACCTGCGGGCGGGTGAGGAGACCGGCGGCGAGGTCGAGGCGGCGGCGCATACCTCCCGAGTAGGTGCGGGCGGGGCGGTCGGCCGCCTCGGTCAGCCCGAAGTGTTCGAGGAGCTCGTCGGCACGCGAGCGGCCCGCGGGGCCCCGGAAGCGGAGCAGTCGCGCGAAGAGCCGGAGGTTCTGCCGCCCGGAGAGCTCGCCGTCGATCGAGGTGCTCTGTCCGGTGACTCCGATGGCCGCGCGCACCGCGGCGGCCTCGCGGACCACGTCGTGGCCGGCGACCCGTGCGCTGCCGCCGTCCGGGCTCGTCAGCGTGGTGAGCAGCCGGACGGCGGTGCTCTTTCCCGCGCCGTTCGGCCCCAGCACACCGCAGACGGCGCCCTCGGCGACGGCGAGGTCGAGCCCGCGCAGGGCGTGGACGTCTCCGTACGTCTTCTCCAGACCTTCACTAAGTACAGCGTACGTAGTTGTCATGGGTCTACCGTAGCGCACTACGTACGGTGTACGTAACTACGATGGTGAGCGAGGTGATGACCGATGGCGGGGCGACCCCCTGTACCCGAAGTGATCTGGGCGCGCCCCGAGCGTGCGGGCCGCGGGCCCAAACCCGCGTTCAGCCGCGCGGACATCGCGGCAGCCGCCGTGCGTATCGCCGACGCCGAGGGCCTGGACGCGGTGTCGATGCGCAAGGTGGCCGCGGAACTGGGCTGCGGCACGATGTCGCTCTACAACTACGTGCCGCGCAAGGAGGACCTGTACGAGCTGATGCTCGATGCGGTCAGCGGCGGGTACGACCTGCCGGAGAAGCCGTCCGGCGACTGGCGTGCCGACATGATTGCTCTCGCGCGCCAGGCCCGCGCGATGATGCACCGCCACACCTGGGTGCCGCGGCTGATGTCACCGGTCTACGGATTCAGCCCGAACGTGCTGGCCTACATGGAGTACTCGCTGAGCTGCCTGGAGGGGCTCGATGCCCGGTTCGGCGAGAAGATGGAGCTCATCGCCATGGTCAACGGCGTGGTCACCACCTATACGGCCAACGAGATCGCCACGGCCGAACGCAGCCGCTCGCTGCCCTGGACCGAGGAGCAGGAGCACGCGGCCCGCACCAACTATCTGATCAGCCAGATCACGACCGGCAAGTACCCCCGCCTGGCGGCCGGGTTCGCCGAGGACCCCGGGCCGATCGATCTGGAGGGTGTCTTCGACCGGGCGCTGGGCCGGGTACTGGACTCGTTCGAGCGGTAGCGGCCCGCCGGGGCGGTCACAGCAGCGCGAACTGCCCCTCCGGGCCCTCCTCGTGATGGTCCAGCACGGAGGCGGGCCGCCGGGCCGTCACCGGAGCCGGCACCACCCCGGCCGCCCGCAGCGCGGAGCGGGCGATGGCGGGCTCCAGGGCGAGCCGGTTCCGCAACGTGGCCTGCGCTGCCTGCAGTTCGGCGAGCAGGGCGAGAACGGTGATCAGTTCGAGCAGCTCAGAGGTCCACTCCTGCGGCCAGTCGCGCGGGTGCAGCGCCTCCAGGCCTTCCGGCGCGTCCTGCGCCGTGCGGCGCCCGAACCAGAGCTCCAGCATCCGGACGCCGCTCACCCGGAACTCCCACGCTCCGGCCGGAACGGGTGAGATGCGCCCCTCGCCGGGCCCCTCGCCGAGCGTGAGCACCTCGTCGCCGGGGTCGTAGCGCAGCGCGGACGGCCGGGGCGGTAGCGCGGCCCGCACATAGGGCCGGCGCCCGCCCGGCAGCCGGGGGCGCTGCCCGCCTCGTGCCCCGCGCAGCTGCAGGCGCAGCAGCTCCCGGCCGAGCTCCACACCCTCGGCCCACAGGGCGCCGTCGGCGGGCAGCGGTACGAGGCACCCGGCGGGGGAGGGGCGGGCGGCGGCGAGGGTCCAGGCAAGCACGGACTCCGGGTCGACCGGGGCCGCGTACCGGGCGCCCAGCAGGCTGAGCAGGCCCGGCGCGAGATTGGGCTCCCCGCCGCCGGGACGCCGGTAGAGCGGCCGTATCCGTCCCGGCCGGCCCGCGGGGGAGTGCCCGTCGGGCAGCAGCGCCGTCACGGACAGGGCCGGGCCTGTGTCCTGCGGTACGTATCCGTGCTCGACCGCGAAGACCTGGTGCTCGTCGGCGACCCGCCACAGCTCGGGGCGGGCCGCGTCGAGCAGCCGCTGGTCGGGGATCAGCCACTGCTCGTCGAAGGGGCCGTGCAGGATCCGCACGGGTTCGGGATACGGGCCCGGGTCCCGGGCGAACCTGCCCGTCGCGGTGGTGCGGCCCGGCAGCGCCGCGGCCGGAGTCAGGGGGGTACGGGAGCGGCTGGAGCGGAACAGCCGTTCCTGCTCAGCGCCTTCGGCCCGTACCAGCAGGTCCCAGCGGGCCCTGAGGGAGGCCGCATGCGGCGCGGTCACCCAGGGGCGCCCCGTTCTCAGGGGCCGCACCGACCAGGGCATGAGGTCGTCGAGCAGCGGGATCCCCTCGTCCCCGCCGGCTCCGGCCGCCACCCGTGCTGCCACCGTGTCGTCCTCCCCGTCGCCACGTCCGCCGCCCAGGGCATCGTAACGGCGGGCGGTCGGGGCGGGGCGGTCAGTGCGCTTCCACCGTCACGGAGAAGGAGAAGCGGTCCCCCCGGTACCGGATCCGTGCCACGTCCACCACCCGGCCGTCGTCGTCGTACGTCACGCCGGTGTAGTGCAGGATCGGGCTGAGCAGCGGGACCTGGAGCAGCTCCGCCGTGGCCGGGTCGGCGAGGCGGGCCTCGACCGTGTCCGTGATCCGGGAGATCCGTACGCCGACGGCATCGCGCAGCACCTTCGTCATCGGCCAGCGCTCGAGATCGGCCACGTCGATCCCGGCCGCGACGTCGGGACGCACCGCGTTCTCCGCCCAGTTCGTGGGCTCGCCCGTTTCGTCGTCGCAGCGCAGCCGCCGGTAGCCGACCACCTCGGAGCAGTCGGGGAAGAACTCGGCGAGATCGCCCGGGACGGGGGCCGGACCATGACCGAGGACGGTGGTCCGCTCACCCGACTGCTGGGCGACGATGGCGTCGATCGAACCCAGCAGCCGGACCGGTGACACCCGCCGGGCGCGCGGCTCGATGAACGTGCCGCGCCGCCGGTGCCTGCTGATCAGGCCCTCCGTCTCCAGCTCCTTGAGCGCCTGGCGCATGGTCAGGACGCTGACGCCGTAGTGCGCGGCGAGCTGCTCCTCGGTGGGCAGCCGCGGCGAGGCGTCCTGGGGGCGGCCCAGTATCGAGGCCCGCAGCGACTGCGAGACCTGGTACCAGAGGGGCAGCTTCCGGTTCAGCACGAGGGAGTCGGGGGCGAAGGCCGGGGTGTGAGTCACCTCGTTCACCTGATTCATCCGGTTCATCTGGGCTTTCTGGGCAGTGGCCGGCTGCGGGGGTTCACGGCCGGAAGTTGCGGCTCAGACCCTGCCACACCTCGTCGTACCCGTGCTGCAGATGGTCCGCGGCCGAGGCCTGGGCGGTCGCCGTGACCGGCCAGCGGGTCTCGAACATGAACGCCAGCCCGTCGTCGATCTTCTGCGGCTTCAGCTCCGCCGCGCTCGCCCGGTCGAAGGTCTCACGGTCCGGTCCGTGCGCCGACATCATGTTGTGCAGCGAGCCGCCGCCGGGCACGAAGCCGCCCGCCTTCGCGTCGTACGCGCCCTCGATCAGTCCCATGTACTCGCTCATCACATTGCGGTGGAAGTACGGCGGGCGGAAGGTGTCCTCGCCGACCAGCCAGCGCGGGGCGAAGACGACGAAGTCGACTCCGGCCAGCCCAGGGGTGTCGGACGGAGAGGTCAGCACGGTGAAGATCGACGGATCCGGGTGGTCGAAGCTGATGGTGCCGAGGACATTGAAGCGGCGCAGGTCGTAGACGTACGGGGTGTGGTTGCCGTGCCAGGCGACGACGTCGAGCGGCGAGTGGCCGTACGTCGCCGACCAGAGGTTCCCGCAGAACTTGTTGACGACCTCGACCGGTCCCTCACGGTCCTCGAACGCCGCGACGGGCGCCAGGAAGTCCCGCGCGGCCGCCAGGCCGTTGGCGCCGATCGGGCCCAGGTCGGGCAGGACGAACGGCTGCCCGTAGTTCTCGCAGACGTAGCCGCGGGCGGTGGCGTCCAGGAGCTCGACCCGGAAGCGGACACCGCGCGGGACGAGTGCCACATGGCCCGGTTCGACGCGCAGCAGGCCCAGTTCGGTACGGAGCAGGAGGCCGCCGCGCTCGGGCACGATCAGGAGCTCACCGTCGGAGTCGCTGAACACCCGGTCCGTCATGGAGGAGTTCGCATGGTAGAGGTGAACGGCCATCCCGGTGCGCTGCGCGGCGTCGCCGTTGCCGCCCAGCGTCCACAGGCCGGCCAGGAAGTCCGTACCGGGCGAGGGCTCGGGGAGCGGGTCCCAGCGCAGCCGGTTGGGGTCGGGAACCGTCTCGGTGAAGGGCGCGGTGCGCAGGGTGCCGTTGTCGACACGGACGAACGGGGGATGGGCCGCCGAGGGGCGGATCCGGTAGAGCCAGGAGCGGCGGTTGTGTGCGCGGGGTTCGGTGAAGGCCGAACCGCTCAGCTGCTCCGCGTAGAGACCGAGCGGCGCGCGCTGCGGAGAGTTCCGGCCGTGCGGCAGGGCTCCGGGCACTGCCTCCGAGCTGTGCTCGTTGCCGAAACCGGCACTGCAGGTGAGGGTCTCCGCCGTCTTCCTGGCCTGTTCGATGCCGCTCATCATGCGCTCCCGGTGGAAGAGGAATCCCGCGGATCCCCCGACGAAGAATCCTATGGACAACCGTAGGAATCGAAACGCTGCCCGTCAACGGCATACGGAGAGCGCGGCGCCGTGTCCGTGACGGCCGATGCGACGACGCGGCGGGATCAGGCGCGGATACGGGCGCTGAGGGCCGGGTGATGCGGGCCGGGCTCCGTGGCCCGCCCGGCCGGGCGGGACCCCCCGGCCGGGCCTTCGGGGCGCGCACGGTGGATGAACACCCGGCCGGTCCCACGGCATCATGGAGCCCGTGCCTCACGCGAACAGGAACCTCCGGCGCGCCCCCGTGCAGCAGCGCAGTGCCGATCGTCTCGCCCGGATCCTCGACGCCTGTGCCGGGCTCCTCGACGAGACCGGCTACGAACAGCTCTCCACCCGGGCGGTGGCCGACCGTGCGGGTGTGCCCATCGGCTCCGTCTACCGGTTCTTCTCCAACAAGCGGGGGCTGGTCGAGGCCCTCGCCGAGCGCAATCTGGACCTCTACGCCGAGCGCATCGTGGCCCGCCTCGCGGACATCCCCACCGAGGACTGGCGGACCGCCATCGACGCCGTACTCGATGAGTATCTGGCGATGAAGCGCTCGGTCCCCGGCTTCGCCCTCGTCGACTTCGGCCCTCCCGCCCCGGCCGGTGACCCGCTCGACGAATCGAACCGCCGGGTCGCGGGCCGGCTGGCCTCCCTGCTCTCCGGTCATCTCGGCCGCGACCCCGACACCGATCTGCTGCGGACGGTACTGGTCTGTGTCGAGGCCGCCGACGCGGTGCTCCAACTCGCCTTCCATGCCGACCCGTCGGGCGACCCGGCGCTGATAGGAGAGACCCGCGTGCTGATCCAGGCCTATCTCGCGCGGGTCCTCGAATGACAGGTGGCGCCAACACCTCGCCAGCATCCGTACCGGTCGGTATGCTCGGTCCGGCCGGGAGCTCACACCCGCTGTGCGGTCCGCGGCCCGAAGGTGCATGCCCGTGCGCCACTGCTGTCGCCGCCCCGGGGAGGGCCCATGTCCCATGATTCCCGCACCGCTCTGCGTATCTGCCCGCTCTGCGAGGCCACCTGCGGACTCACCCTCACCATCGAGGGAACCACGGTCACCGGCGCCCGCGGCGACCGTGACGACGTCCTGAGCCAGGGCTTCATCTGCCCCAAGGGGGCGTCCTTCGGAGGTCTGGACGCCGACCCCGACCGGCTGCGCACCCCACTCGTGCGCACCGACGGCGTCCTGCGGGAGGCGACCTGGAGCGAGGCCTTCGACGCGATCGCCGCGAGGGTCCCGGCCCTGACGAAGGAGCACGGCAAGCAGTCGGTCGGGGTCGTCCTCGGCAACCCCAATGTGCACACGATGGCCGGTGGGCTCTACCCGCAGCTGCTTCTCTCCACGCTCGGCACCCGCAACGTCTTCACCGCGAGCACCCTCGACCAGATGCCCAAGCACGTCTCCAGCGGCCTGCTCTTCGGTGATGCCAACGCCATCGCCGTACCCGATCTGGACCGCACCGGCCATCTGCTCCTGATCGGCGCCAATCCGCTCGAGTCCAACGGGAGCCTGTGCACCGCCCCCGACTTCCCGGGCAAGCTCAAGGCGCTGCGCAGGCGCGGCGGCACTCTCACCGTCATCGACCCGCGCCGCACCCGCACCGCACGTCTCGCGGACCGGCACGTCGCGATCCGTCCGGGGGCCGACGCCCTCCTGCTCGCCGCGCTCACCCAGGTCCTGCTCGAGGAGAAGCTCGCCGACCCCGGCGCGCTGGCCGAGCACCTCGACGGCTACGACGAACTGGCCGAGGCCATCAAGGACTTCACCCCCGAGGCCGTCGCCGCCGCCTGCGACATCGATGCCGGCACCATACGGGCGATCGCCCGCGAACTGGCCGCAGCCCCCGCCGCGGCCGTCTACGGGCGCATCGGCAGCTGCACCGTCGAACACGGCACCCTGGCCAGCTGGCTGGTCGACGTACTCAACATCCTCACCGGAAACCTCGACCGCCCCGGCGGCGCGCTCTTCCCCCTCTCCGCCACCGCCCGCGCACCCCGTGCCGCCGCCCCCGGCAAGGGCTTCGCGCTCGGCCGCTGGGCGAGCCGTGTCTCCGGCCACCCCGAGGCCAAGGGCGAACTCCCCGTCGCCGCACTCGCCGAGGAGATCGAAACGCCGGGGGAGGGGCGGATCCGCGCCCTCGTCGTCGTCGCCGGCAACCCGGTGCTCTCCGCCCCCGACGGCGACCGGCTCGACCGGGCGCTCGCCGGCGGTCTCGACTTCATGGTCAGCGTCGACCCGTACCTCAACGAGACCTCACGCCACGCGGACGTCGTGCTGCCTCCGCCGCCGCCCTCGCAGAGCGCCCACTTCGACTTCGCCCTCAACTCGCTCGCCGTGCACAACCAGGTCCGCTACACCCGCCCGGCCGTCCCGCTGCAGGACGGCCGCATGGGCGAGAGCGAGATCCTCGCCCGGCTGGTCCTCGCCGTCGGCGGTATGCACGGCGCACCGCCCGAAGCGGTCGACGACATGGTCATCGCCACCACCCTCGCCAAGGCCGGCCTTCCGGAGGAGTTCGCCGCCGAGCTGACGGGTCGCACCGGCGCCGAGCGGCGCCTCGACCTGATGCTGCGCCTCGGCCCGTACGACCTCACCCTGGAACGGCTCCTGGCCCATCCGCACGGCATCGACCTCGGTCCGCTGAAGCCCCGCATTCCGCAGCTGCTCAAGACCCGCAGTGGCCGCATCGAGCTGTTCCCGGCGCCGATCGCCGCCGATCTGCCACGGCTTCGGGCGGCGCTGGACGAACGGCCCACGGGTCTTGTCCTAGTCGGCCGCCGTCATCTGCGCTCCAACAACAGCTGGATGCACAACGTCGCCTCGCTCCGCGGCGGCTCGAACGTCTGCACCCTGCAGATCCACCCCGACGATGCCGCCCGTATCGGGCTCGCCGACGGTGCCACCGCACGGATCACCGCGGCGGGCGGCGAGGTCGAGGCACCCGCCGAGATCACCGACACGGTGCGGACCGGCGTCGTGAGCCTTCCGCACGGCTGGGGACACAGCCGCCCGGGCACGCGCATGTCCGTCGCCGAGACCGGGCCGGGAGTCAATGTGAACCAGCTGCTCGACGGCACTCTCCTGGACCCGCTGTCCGGCACCGCCGTGCTCAACGCCATCCCCGTCTCCGTAGCACCTACTCGCTGACCTGGGGTTTTGCTCGTATTGCTCACACGTCAACATCTTGTTAACGCCCCGCCGGGACACCTAACGTCATCCGAATCGCCGACACCGGTGAGAGTTCAAAGGTGAACGTTAGGTATCCCACATGTTGACAATCCTCGGATTTACCATGATCGCGACCTTCCTGGTCCTGATCATGATGAAGAAGATGTCGCCGATCGCGGCGCTGGTCCTGATCCCCGCACTCTTCTGCGTAGCCGTCGGGCAGGGTGCGAAGCTCGGCGACTACGTCATCGAAGGCGTCGGCACACTCGCGCCGACCGCCGCGATGCTGATGTTCGCCATCGTCTACTTCGGTGTGATGATCGACGTCGGCCTCTTCGATCCGGTCGTCCGGGGGATCCTGCGTTTCTGCAAGGCCGACCCGATGCGGATCGTCATCGGTACGGCGGTACTCGCCGCGATCGTCTCGCTGGACGGCGACGGCTCCACCACCTTCATGATCACCGTCTCGGCGATGTATCCGCTCTACAAGCGGCTGAAGATGAGCCTGGTCGTGCTGACCGGTGTCGCCGCCACGGCCAACGGTGTCATGAACACCCTGCCCTGGGGCGGTCCCACCGCCCGCGCGGCCACCGCGCTCAAGCTGGACGCGGCCGACATCTTCGTCCCGATGATCCCGGCCCTCGCCGTCGGACTGCTCGCCGTCATCCTCCTGGCGTGCGTCCTCGGCCGCCGCGAGCGCAAGCGCCTCGGCACGCTCACCCTCGACGAGGTGCTCGTGCACGAACCCGAGACCGTCCTCGTGGGCGCGGGCAGTGGCGGGGACCGGCTGGTGAAGGGCACGCCGTCCGCGGGCAGTGGCGGCGGCATCGGTGGCGGGGACGGCACGGACGCCGAGGACGGTGAGAAGGACGAGGACTTCAAGGGCCTCGACCCCAACAGGTCCACCCTGCGCCCCCGTCTCTACTGGTTCAATGCCGGCCTCACCGTCGCCCTGCTGGCGGCGATGATCCTGGAACTGATGCCGATTCCCGTGCTCTTCCTGCTCGGCGCGGCCCTCGCCCTGACGGTCAACTTCCCCCACATGCCCGACCAGCGGGCCCGGATCGCGGCCCACGCCGACAACGTGCTCAACGTCGCCGGCATGGTCTTCGCCGCCGCCGTCTTCACCGGCGTGCTCACCGGCACGGGTATGGTCGACCACATGGCCGACTGGCTGGTCGGTGCCATCCCCGATGCGATGGGTCCGCACATGGCCGTCGTCACCGGCGTACTGAGCCTCCCGCTCACCTACTTCATGTCCAACGACGGCTTCTACTTCGGTGTCCTGCCCGTGCTCGCCGAGGCCGGTGCCGCCCACGGCGTCTCCTCGCTGGAGATCGCCCGAGCCTCCCTGGTGGGCCAGCCCCTGCACATGTCGTCCCCGCTCGTACCCGCGGTCTACGTCCTGGTCGGCATGGCGAAGGTCGAGTTCGGCGACCACACCAGGTTCACCGTCAAATGGGCCGTGCTCACCTCGCTGGTGGTCCTCGGCGCCGGAATTCTCTTCGGCATCATCTGATGCCTCCGGAACCACGGCCCGGCAGGGGCTGGCTGCTGCGCCTCGTCATCGCCTTCGCCTTCGCCCAGGGGGCGGTGTCGATGGCGCGGCCCGCCGTCTCCTACCGGGCCCTCTCACTCGGAGCGGACGAGAGCGCGATCGGCGTCATCGCGGGCGTGTACGCGCTCCTGCCGCTCTTCGCCGCCGTACCACTGGGCCGCAGAACCGACCACGGCCGCTGCGGACCCCTGCTGCCGCTGGGGGTCGTGCTGATCGGCGGGGGCTGCGCACTCAGCGGCAGTGCCGAATCCCTCCCGGCCCTGGCGGCCTGGAGCGGACTCATGGGCCTCGGCCATCTCTGCTTCGTGATCGGCGCCCAGTCGCTCGTCGCACGACAGTCGGCGCCGGCCGAACAGGACCGCAACTTCGGCCACTTCACGATCGGTGCCTCCCTCGGCCAGCTCATCGGCCCGGTCGCCGCCGGCTACCTCATCTCGGAGCGGGACGGCGCCATGGCCCGTACCAGCGCCGTCGCCCTCCTCGTCTCGGCAGCCGTCGCCGTGGTCTCCTTCACCGCCCTGTGGCGCATCGAGCACCGGACTGCCGCCGGCTCCCCCAAAGAGGCGGCGCAGAAGGTGCCGGTCGGCCGGATCCTGCGCACCCGTGGTGTCCCGGCCGGCATCTTCATCAGTCTCGCCGTGCTCTCCGCCACCGACATCCTCACCGCCTACCTGCCGGTCGTCGGGGAACAACGCGGCATCGCACCCGCCACGGTCGGACTGCTGCTGAGTATCCGGGCCGCCGCGACCATCGCCTGCCGGCTGGTGATGACTCCGATGCTGCGCGTTCTCGGCCGGAACGCGCTGCTCACCACGACCTGCCTGCTCGGAGGCCTGATCTGCGCGGGCATCGCCCTGCCCGTACCCGTCCCGGTGCTCGCCGTGATGCTCGCGCTGCTCGGTTTCTGTCTGGGAGTGGGCCAGCCCCTGTCGATGACCACCGTCGTCCGGGCCGCCCCCGCGAAGGCCCGCTCCACCGCGCTGGCCCTCCGGCTGACCGGGAACCGCCTCGGCCAGGTCGCCGCCCCCGCGTCGGCGGGGCTGACCGCCGGAATCGCCGGCAGCGCCGCACCGTTCGTGATGCTGGGCGCGCTGCTCGTCGGGGCTGCGGGACTCGGCCTGCGCGGCGGCCGGACGAAGGCCGGGGATCCCGTCGCCGTGACCGGGGCCGAGGATCTTGTCGCCGGGACCGGGGGCGCGGAACCCGCAGGCCGGACCGGGGCCGCGGACACCCCTCCGGTCGCAGGCGTGCCCCGTACCGAACACCCCTGTGCGAACCGGAACCCCACCTGACACTTCCGGCCTTCGCTGCCACTTTGCCGACTTAACTTTTTAACCTGCGCACGAGTCATTCCCACACCCCGCCCAGTGGGTTAACTTCGGGCCACGCAGCCGCTCCCCACGTGCAGCCCACCCTCCTTCCCGGGCGGAACCATGACTCGTGCCATCTCCCTGCGCAGCGTCAGCAAGACGTACGGACGGGCTCCGCGCGCCGTCGACAACTTCTCGCTGTCCGTCGACCCCGGCGAGTTCGTCGTGCTGCTGGGGCCGTCCGGCTGCGGCAAGTCGACCGTGCTCCGCATGATCGCGGGCCTGGAGGAGATCAGCGAGGGGGAGCTGCTGCTCGACGGTGAGCCCGCGAACCACGTGTCGCCGCGCGAACGCGGCATGGCCATGGTCTTCCAGAACTTCGCGCTCTATCCGAACATGACCAATCGCGCCAACATCGGCTTCCCGCTGAAGCTGGAGAACCCGCGCAGGGACAACAGCGAGCGCGTCGAGTCCACCGCCAGAATGCTCGGCATCGACAGCGTGCTGGACCGCTACCCCGGCCAGCTCTCCGGCGGCGAACGCCAGCGGGTCGCGATGGGCCGGGCCATCTCGCGCCATCCGTCCGCCTTCCTGATGGACGAGCCGCTGTCCAACCTCGACGCGAAGCTGCGCAATCACCTGCGGGCCGAAATCTCCCAGCTCACCCGGGAACTGGGCGTCACCACCGTGTACGTCACGCACGACCAGTCCGAGGCGATGTCGCTCGGCGACCGGGTGGCCGTGATGCGCGGCGGAGTGCTGCAGCAGGTCAGCACGCCGCGCGAGGTCTACGCGACGCCGGAAAACGTGTTCGTCGCCGCGTTCATCGGCACCCCGAGGATCAATCTGCTCCAGGCCGTCGTCCACGCCCCGCTCCAGGGCCGCATGTCCATCGACCTCGGCCGGCAGCGCCTGCCGCTGCCCGAACCGCTCAGCCCCGACCACCAGCTGCTCCGCATCCAGCAGGGCCGCCGGATCATCGTGGGCCTGCGCTCCGAGGCGGTCCGGATCGCCCCGCCCAGCCAGGCCCGGCGCGGCGAGGTCGCCCTCAGCGGCATCGTCGAGCACGTCGAGTACCAGGGGCACGAGGCGCTCGTGCACCTCAACACGGGTTCACAGCCCGCAGTGGTGCCCGACCTGGAGTCGGCCCGCCAGCAGTCGCCGCAGCGTCGCCGCCGTGCACCCGGCGGCGGCGTCGGCGTACTGGAACGCCTGAAGCAGCGCGCCACCGGCTCCGTCGCCGTACTCGACGACCCGGGCGCGGAACCGTACGCCGTACGCAGCCCCGACCGGCCGGCCGTCACGGCGAGCGACCTCGTGGTGCGCACCGGCCCCGACATGCGGCTGCGGACCGGCGGGCAGGTACCGCTCCTCGTCGACCTGGCGCATCTGTACGTCTTCGACCACTCGGGGCGCCGGATCTGCCCCCTGCCCAAGGTCATTCCGGGGCTCGACGTGTAGCGACCCGGTGCACGAGAGAGAGCGGGCTCACTCCCTGTCGTGCACCGGGTCGTCCCTGTTGCCCGCAGCCGTGCGTGACCTGTGTCTCCAGCCGTTCCCTGGCGCCCAAAAACTAACAGCGCTAGTTTGGGGCCGGGACGGCATCCGTCCGTACGACGCACGGCTACGGCGGCAGGCACAGCAAGCCCGGGAGGAACAGCCATGAAGGCGCATGACGGGATGTACATCGGCGGGGAGTGGCGGCCCGCCGCGGGCCGGGACACGATCGCGGTCGTGAATCCGGCGGACGAGCAGGTCATCGGCCATGTCCCGGCGGGCACCGCCGAGGACGTCGACGCCGCGGTACGCGCCGCCCGCGCCGCGTTCCCCGGCTGGGCAGCCACGCCGCCGGCCGAGCGCGCCGCACGGATCGCCGCCCTGCGCGACGTGCTCGCCGCCCGCAAGGACGAGATCGCCGAGACCATCACCGCGGAGCTGGGCTCGCCGCTGCCGCTGTCCCAGGCGGTGCACGCGGGCGTACCGGTGCTGGTCGCGGGCTCGTACGCCGAGCTGGCCGCCTCGTACGCCTTCGAGGAGAAGCTGGGCAACTCCACCGTCCTGCTGGAGCCCGTCGGCGTCGTCGGGGCGATCACCCCCTGGAACTACCCGCTCCACCAGATCGTCGCCAAGGTGGCCCCCGCCCTCGCGGCAGGCTGCACCGTCGTGCTCAAGCCCGCCGAGGACACCCCGCTCACCGCCCAGCTCTTCGCCGAGGTCACCCAGGAAGCGGGCCTGCCGGCCGGTGTCTTCAACCTGGTCACCGGCCTCGGCCCGGTCGCCGGGCAGGCACTCGCCGAGCACGCGGACGTCGACCTCGTCTCCTTCACCGGGTCCACGGCCGTCGGCAGGCGGATCGGCGCCACGGCGGGCGCGGCGGTCAAGCGCGTCGCCCTGGAGCTCGGCGGCAAGTCCGCCAACGTCATCCTTCCGGGCGCCGACCTCGCCAAGGCGGTCAATGTCGGCGTCGCCAACGTGATGTCCAACTCGGGCCAGACGTGCAGCGCGTGGACCCGGATGCTGGTCGACGGCGAGCGGTACGAGGAGGCCGTGGCTCTCGCGGCGGCGGCCGTCGCGAAGTACGTACCCGGGGAGCGGGTCGGGCCCGTCGTCAACGCCAAGCAGCAGGCCCGGGTGCGCGGATACATCGAGAAGGGCATCGAGGAGGGCGCCCGCCTCGTGGCCGGGGGCCCCGAGGCACCCAAGGAGCAGGGGTACTACGTCAGCCCCACCGTGTTCGCCGACGTCACGCCCGGTATGACCATCGCGCGGGAGGAGATCTTCGGCCCGGTGCTCTCGATCCTGCGGTACGAGGACGTGGACGACGCCCTGCGGATCGCCAACGACACCGTGTACGGGCTGGCCGGGGCGGTCTGGGCCGCAGACGATGCCGAGGCCGTGGCCTTCGCCCGCCGCCTGGACACCGGGCAGGTGGACATCAACGGCGGCCGGTTCAACCCCCTGGCGCCGTTCGGCGGTTACAAGCAGTCGGGAGTGGGGCGCGAGCTCGGCCCGCACGGCCTCGCCGAGTACCTGCAGACCAAGTCCCTTCAGTTCTGAGGCCTTCAACCGACCGTCAAGGAGTCTGTTCGTGGTCCGCGCCGCTGTACTGCCCGCCGTCGGAGCTCCCCTGGAGATCACCGACATCGAACTCCCCGAGCCCGGCCCCGGCCAGGTGAGCATCCGTCTCGCCGCTGCCGGCGTCTGTCACTCGGACCTGTCCCTGACGAACGGCACCATGCGGTTGCCCGTCCCCGCCGTCCTCGGCCACGAGGGCGCAGGTACGGTCCTCGCCGTCGGTGAAGGGGTGAGCCATGTCGCCCCCGGCGACGCGGTCGTCCTCAACTGGGCGCCGTCCTGCGGGAACTGTTTCCACTGCGGTATCGGTGAGGTCTGGCTCTGTGCCGACGCGCTGAAGGGTGCGGCCAACATCCACGCCCGTACGGCCGACGGCACGGAGCTCCACCCGGGGCTGAACGTCGCGGCGTTCGCGCAGGAGACCGTCGTCGCGGCGAACTGCGTGCTGCCCGCCCCGACCGGCATCCCGCTCACCGACGCCGCGCTGCTCGGCTGCGCGGTCCTGACCGGATACGGGGCGGTGCACCACTCCGCCCGGGTCCGCGAGGGCGAGAGCGTCGTCGTCTTCGGGATCGGCGGGGTCGGCCTCGCCGTCCTGCAGGCCGCGCGGATCGCCGGGGCATCGAAGATCATCGCCGTCGATGTCTCACCGGAGAAGGAGGAGCTCGCCCGCCGGGCCGGAGCCACCGACTACGTCATCGCCTCCGACACCACCCCGCGCGCGATCCGCAAGCTCACCGGCGGCCAGGGCGCGGACGTCGCCGTGGAGTGCGTGGGACGGCCCGCCACGATCCGTGGGGCCTGGGAGTCCACCCGTCGCGGCGGCCGCACCACGGTCGTCGGCATCGGCGGGAAGGACCAGGTGGTGACCTTCAACGCCCTGGAGATCTTCCACTGGGGCCGTTCGCTCACAGGCTGTGTGTACGGCAACAGCGACCCGGCGCGTGACCTGCCCGTGCTCGCCGATCACATCCGCGCGGGCCGGTTCGACCTCTCCATGATGGTGACGGAACGGATCGCTCTGGACGGTATTCCGGCGGCCTTCGAGAACATGATCGCGGGCAAGGGCGGTCGCGCCCTGGTCGTGTTCTAGGGGCCGCCGCACAGTCCCGCCCGGCCCGCGACGCACACGCGCCGCGTTGTCGCACCGGC
The DNA here is from genome assembly GCF_042736635.1 of Streptomyces sp. NPDC060035. NCBI lineage: Bacteria > Bacillati > Actinomycetota > Actinomycetes > Kitasatosporales > Streptomycetaceae > Streptomyces > Streptomyces sp. NPDC060035. Next base: position 429,946 of record NZ_JBHWVO010000002.1, on the reverse strand, counting down.
CGAGTACGTCCGGTACGACGCCGGTCCTGCGCCTCATGACGGCACGCACCGGACGCCGCGGGCCACGCCCTTCGGGCGCAGGGCGGGACTGTGCGGACATCCCCCGGGCCTCTCGCTGAGCGGCCCGGGTCAGGGAACCCGGGCCGTCGGCTCCTCCCGCGGCGCGGCCCTGCGCGCGCGGGTCCGGGAGACCGCCACCCCGGCCAGACAGAGCAGGCCGCCCGCGACGGTGAGCAGCGCGGGTACCTCGTCGAGCAGCAGCCACGACATCAGCACCACCAGGGCCGGTACCGCGTACGTCGTCGCGCCCATCCGGCCCGCGGTGGTACGCGCCAGGGCGTAGGCCCAGGTGGTGAAGGCCAGCGCCGTCGGGAAGATGCCCAGGTAGATCATGTTCAGCGTGGCGGAGACCGGTGCGTCGGCCGCCTCGGAGACCAGCACCCCGGTGAACGGCAAGCAGGCGACCGTACCGATCAGGCAGCCGAACGTGGTGATCTGCAGCGCGGATCCGTGCCGCAGGGCCGGCTTCTGGATGACCACACCGCCCGCGTACGCCACCGCGGCCACCAGGCAGAGCACCACACCGAGCACCGAGGAACTCCCGTGCCCGGACATGGAGAGACCGACGACCGCGGCCCCCGCGAACGACACGGCCATTCCCGCGAGCAGCCTGCGCGGCAGCCCCTCGCCGAGCAGCCCGGCACCCAGCAGGGCGATCAGGATCGGGCCGATGTTCACCACCATCGCGGCGGTGCCCGCGTCGACCTGCTGCTCACCCCAGTTGAGCGCCACCATGTACAGCCCGAACCACAGCAGCCCCGATCCCACGATGCCCGGCCATGCCGCCCGGGAGGGCAACCCCTCGCGGCGTACGAGCAGGATCGCCCCGAGCGTCAGCGTCCCCGCGAGCAGCCGGCCCAGCGCGAGCGCGCCCGGTGAGTACGCCTCGCCGGCGCTGCGGATGGAGACGAAGGCGGAGGCCCACAGGACCACCGTGGTGCACGCGGCGGCCGGAGCCCGCCAGTCGCGCCCTGCCGCAGTCGGCGCAGCACGGCGCGATGTCGGTGTCGTCGTCATGGCCCCGACACTAGGCCCGCAACGCTTCGGCACCTACCGAATTGTTTCCGCGTCGATGCCGAGCAGCTCGGACAGGGCCCGCTCCCCGTCCGGCGTCGCTTTCACCGCGCGCCCGGACCCGATGCGTACGCACCATCCCGCCTCCAGCGCATGACTGCACAGCGCGGCCCCCGCGGCCCCCGCCAGATGCGGGCGGCGCTCCGTCCAGTCCAGGCACTCCCGTACGAGCGGTCGGCGCCCCCTCGGTTCCAGGGCGATTCCCAGCGCCGCGAACCAGTCGAGTCCGTCGTCGGTGAGGGCGAATCCCGTGTCCTGCCGCAGCAGTCCCCGGGCGGTCATCGCGTCCGTGACCGTGATGCCGAGCCGCCCGGCGAGATGGTCGTAGCAGGTGCGTCCCCTGGCCAGTGCGCTGCTCAGGCCCGCCGCGTTCAGGGTCCTGGGACGCTCCTCGTCCCGGTCGGGAAGGGCCTGGGCGGCCAGCTCCTCGACGAGGCGGGCGGTGCGGCCGTCGGCGAGCCGCACGTAGCGGTGGCGGCCCTGACGCTCCTGTGTCAGCAGCCCGCCCGCGACCAGCTTCCCCAGGTGCTCGCTCGCCGTGGAAGGGGCCACCCCGGCGTGCCGGGCCAGCTCGCCCGCCGTCCAGGCGCGGCCGTCGAGCAGGGCGAGACAGAAAGCGGCGCGGGTCTCGTCGGCGAGCAGCGAGGCCAGGGCGGCGAGGTGGGACGCGGCCGGGCCGTGCGGTGTCATGCGAGCCATACGGTCCAGGATGCGTCAGCGGCCGTTCGGTGACGGCCGAACCGTGCCGCTCGGCGCGGTCTGCTCGTACTGCAGGGTGAGGCCGTCCAGCAGGGCTCGCAGCCCGGTCTCGAAGGCGCCCTCGTCGACCTGCTGGCGGCGGTCGGCCAACAGGTGGGCCTGGCCGAGGTGGGGGTAGTCGGCAGGGTCGTACGCCGTCTCGTCGTCGACGAATCCGCGGGCGAAGGAGCCGAGTGCCGAACCCGTGATGAAGTAGCGCATCAGCGCGCCGATGTAGGTCGCCTGGGCAGGCGGCCAGCCTGCCCGGACCATCGCGCCGAAGACGGCGTCGGCGACCCGTAGGCCGGCCGGCCTGCGGCCGGGGCCCTGGGCCAGCACCGGGACGATGTGCGGGTGCGCGGCGAGCGCCGCACGGTAGGAGACGGCCCAGTCGTGCAGGGCGGCCGGCCAGTCGCGGGGGTCGGACTCCTCGAACATCGACAGATCGACCTGGGCGGACACGGCGTCGGCGACCGCGTCGAGGATCTCGTCCTTGTTCCTGAAGTGGTTGTAGAGCGAGGGCCCGCTGACCCCCAGCCCGGCCGCGAGCCGGCGGGTCGAGACGGCGTCGAGCCCCTCGGCGTCCACGAGTGCGCTCGCCGCCTCGACGATGCGGTCTCTGCTGAGGAGGGGCTTGCGCGGTCGGGCCATGCGGCACATAGTAGGGCCTGCAAGCAGAAAACTAGCAGTGCTAATTTAAAGTGGGGTGTCGCAGGATGAACCTGGAGCTGAGCGAGGAGCAGGCAGCCGTCCGGGAGCTCGCCGAGGACTTCGTCGCACGGGAGATCGCCCCGCATGTCGTCGAGTGGGACCGGGCCGAGAGTGTCGACAAGTCGATCGTGAAGAAGCTGGGCTCCCTCGGCTTCCTCGGGCTGACCGTCCCCGAGGAGTACGGCGGCTCGGGCGGTGACCACCTCGCGTACTGCCTGGTGACCGAGGAGCTCGGGCGCGGTGACTCGTCCGTGCGCGGCATCGTGTCCGTCTCGCTCGGCCTGGTGGCCAAGACCATCGCCTCCTGGGGCAGCGAGGAGCAGAAGCAGCAGTGGCTGCCGAGGCTCACCGCGGGCGAAGCCATCGGCTGCTTCGGTCTCACCGAGCCCGGTACCGGCTCCGATGCGGGCAACCTGACGACGAAGGCCGTGCGCGACGGCGACGACTACGTGATCAACGGCTCCAAGATGTTCATCACCAACGGCACCTGGGCCGATGTCGTCCTGCTCTTCGCCCGCACCGACGACACCCCCGGCCACCGGGGCATCTCCGCCTTCCTGGTGCCGGCCGACAGCCCCGGACTGACCAGGCGCACCGTCCACGGCAAGCTCGGCCTGCGCGGCCAGGCGACGGCCGAGCTGGTGCTCGAGGACGTCCGGGTGCCCGCCGGGACGCTCATGGGGCCGGAGGGCAAGGGCTTCTCCATCGCGATGTCGGCCCTCGCCAAGGGCCGGATGTCCGTCGCGGCAGGCTGCGTCGGCATCGCGCAGGCCGCCCTCGACGCCGCCGTACGGTACGCGGGAGAGCGCGAGCAGTTCGGCAAGTCCATCGCGAGCTACCAGCTCGTCCAGGAACTGATCAGCGACATCTCCGTGGACGTCGACGCGGCCCGCATGCTGACCTGGCGCGTCGCCGACCTCATCGACCGGGGTCAGGACTTCGCCACCGCCGCGTCCACGGCGAAGCTCTTCGCCTCCGAGGCGGCCGTCCGTGCCGCCAACAACGCGCTCCAGGTCTTCGGCGGCTACGGCTACATCGACGAGTACCCGGTCGGCAAGCTGGTCAGGGACGCCCGAGTGATGACCCTCTACGAGGGCACCAGCCAGATCCAGAAGCTGATCATCGGCCGCGCGCTGACGGGTGTCTCCGCCTTCTGAGTGGCGAACTGAGTACGCCGACGGATGTGCCGTACGCCACCGCGCCCGATGCTGTGCACATGAGTGAGACAACATCGGTCAAGCAGCAGAGCACCGCCGCCTTCTACGGTCAGGCCGTCCTCTCCTTCGGAGTGGCCATGGGCGCGGTGGCTCTCGGTATCTACTTCCTCGACGCCGACGCCTGGGTGCGCGCCTTCCTCGCCATCGGCGTTCTCTATCTCGTCACTTCGTGCTTCACTCTGGCCAAGGTCATCAGGGACCGTCAGGAGGCGGGGCAGATCATCAGCCGCGTCGACCAGGCCAGGTTGGAGAAGATCCTCGCCGAGCACGACCCCTTCCAGAAGCTCTGACGATCTCAGCCACCGGCGACCCCTAAGCGCTTGCTCAGGTTCGCGGTATGGTGTTCGTCCTGCAGAGGGAAGGGGCACGTGACCATGAGCACGGCGGAGCAGACCGACGGCGACGAGACGCCGTGGAGTGAGGTCACGCCCGAGGCGGCCCGGCGACTGCTCGTCGCCGCCGTCGAGGCCTTTGCCGAGCGCGGGTATCACGCGACCACCACCCGTGACATCGCCGGGCGGGCCGGGATGAGCCCTGCCGCGCTCTACATCCACTACAAGACGAAGGAAGAGCTGCTCCACCGGATCAGCAGGATCGGTCACGACCGCGCCCTGCTCCTCCTGGAGACGGCTGCCGAAAGGGACGGCACGGCGACCGAGCGGCTCGCCGGCGCCGTACGGGCCTTCGTCCGCTGGCACGCCGAGCGGCACACCACGGCACGGGTCGTCCAGTACGAACTCGAGGCACTCGGCGAAGAACACCGCGCAGAGATCGTCGAGCTGCGCAGGAAGAGCGACACCGCGGTGCGCCGGATCATCAGCGAGGGCGTCCGGGCGGGAGAGTTCGACGTCCCCGACGTCCCGGGCACCACGCTGGCCGTGCTGTCGCTCTGCATCGACGTGGCGCGCTGGTTCAATGCGCAGGGAAGCCGGACGCCCGACGAGGTCGGCACGCTCTACGCCGACCTCGTCCTGCGCATGGTCGGGGCGCAGAAGTAGCGCCCCGCGCACCCGATGGCCCGCCTGCGCCCCCGTACGGATCGGACCGTACGGATCAGAAGTAGAAGCGCGACACCGACTCGGCGACACAGGCCGGCTTGTCGCCGCCCTCGCGCTCGATGGTGACGAGGGTGGTCACCTGTACGCCGCCGCCCGCCTCCTCGACGCTCTTGAGCACCGCTGTGGCGCGCAGGCGCGAGCCCACCGGCACGGTCGAGGGGAAGCGGACCTTGTTGCTCCCGTAGTTGATGCCCATCTTCATTCCCTCGACCCGCATGATCTGCGGTACGAGTGCGGGCAGCAGCGAGAGCGTCAGATAGCCGTGCGCGATCGTCGTGCCGAAGGGGCCGGCCGCGGCACGCTCCGGATCCACATGGATCCACTGGTGGTCGCCGGTGGCCTCGGCGAACTGGTCGATCCTCTTCTGTTCGATCTCCAGCCACTCGCTGTGACCGAGCTCCTCGCCCACCCCGTCCCGCAGCTCCTGTGCGGACGTGAAGATCTTCGGCTCTGCCATGTTCCTGGTCCCTGCCTTCCGGCTGTCTGCCGTCGTCCCCGACGAATGTCTAAGCGCTTGCTCAGCATGGTTGGGCCGTGCCTCCCTGTCAACGACGGACCGGCCAGGTTTTCGAAGCGGGCGGCCGGGTTCGAGCCAGGACCAGTAGGGTTCGGGGAGTGCCACAGATCCCGCAGAGACTTCACGAACTCACGGTCGGCCAGCTTTCCGCACGCAGCGGCGCCGCCGTATCGGCCCTGCACTTCTACGAGTCCAAGGGCCTGATCACCAGTAGCCGCACCAGCGGCAACCAGCGTCGCTACACCAGGGACGCCCTGCGCAGGGTCGCGTTCGTGCGCGCGGCGCAGCGGGTCGGTATCCCGCTCGCCACCATCAGGGAGGCGCTCGCCGAGCTGCCGGAGGAGCGCACGCCGAACCGTGAGGACTGGGCGCGGCTTTCCGAGGCGTGGCGCTCGGAGCTGGATGAGCGCATCAAGCAGCTGGGGCGGCTGCGCGACCATCTCACCGACTGCATCGGCTGCGGGTGTCTGTCGCTGGAGACGTGTGTGCTGTCCAACCCCGACGATGTGTCCGGCGAACGGATGACGGGGTCGCGCCTGATGCCCGAGCGCAAGGCGGCGGACGGTTCATAGCGGTCCCCGGCTCCGGGCAAGGCGCAACCGGCTCCGGGCAAGGCGCAACCGGCTCCGGGCAAGGCGCAACCGGCTCCGGACATCGACGACGCGGGGCGCGCGCAGTGAGGCGCCCCCCGCGCCCGTCAGGCCACCGATGCCAGATCCCTCGGCCTCATCCCTCTGGCCCTGGCCAGAGCTCCTGGGGTCAGTACGGGGCGGGGCACGACGATGCCGCACCCCGTGCAGACCGGGCCCGACCAGGGTTCCCGGTCCAGATCCTGCCGCCAGATGATGCCGGTACCCGAACAGACCGGGCAGGCAGCGCCCGGCGCCGCACTCAGGGCGGCGATCAGGCGCCCCAGCACGTCGGCGAGCGGTGCAACGGGATGGATCCCCGGGTCGTCGCAGGGTGCGATGCCGTTGCCGCCCCAGGTCCGCCGGTGCCAGTCGTCGAACGCGCCGGGCCGGCGCAGTCCGTCGTGCTTCTCCCGTCGCCGCCGCTCGGCGAAGCCCGTCTCGTACGCGAGCCAGACGTCCCGCGCCTCCTCCAGCTCCTCCAGTGCACGAATCAGGCGCACCGGGTCGGGAGCGCGGTCCTCGGGTTCGATCTCGTGCCGGGCGCACAGGTGATCCCAGGTGGCCCGGTGGCCGTAAGGGGCGAATCGCTCCAGGCATTTGCGCAGCGAGTACCGCCGCAAAGCCAGATCGCCCCGCGGATCGCGGACCTGTCTCGCAAGACTCCGGAAACCGGCCATGACACTGCCACCTCCGTCGGTCGTACTTCGGCGTCAAGGGATGGACGTACGACTGCCCGTTTCGGCTCCATCGAAAGGCGAAATGCGTCCACTACCTGAGATGGCCCATGCAGGGCGGCGTGGCGGCGGGTGTGATGATTCGGAAAAAGTGACTGATGTTCATCTTACTGACGGGGTGTACCGCCAGTAACCTCCGGCGCATCGGCCATCCGGAGGAGCACGCATGCCCCCACGCACCCGCACGCTCAGAGCCGCCACAGTCGCGGCCGTTCTCGCTCTCGGTACGTCCCTGCTCGCCTCGGCCCCTCAGGCCGGCGCGGCCCAGAGGGAACCCGTCGCTGTCACCGACCACTGCCAGGGGCAGTGCGCCGACATCCTGCCACCCGGCGAGAACGGCAACGCCACCCTCGTCGAGATCCTCGGCAACAAGGCCTTCGGCACCCACCCCGCCCACAGCGACGACCAGCTCGACCGCTACAACGGCCTGGTGGCGGGCCACACGAGCCTCACCGACCAGAAACTGACCGAGTTCTTCAACGACGCCTCCTTCGGGGTCGCCGCGAACCAGGTCGAGTCCGTCACCTCGCCGCGCGAGGACGTCACCATCACCCGCGACAAGAAGAGCGGCGTTCCCCACATCAAGGGCACCACCCGCTACGGCACCGAGTTCGGCGCCGGGTTCGCGGCGGGGCAGGACCGTCTCTGGCTGATGGACCTCTTCCGGCACATCGGACGGGGTGAGCTGACCTCGTTCGCCGGGGGAGCGCTCGCCAACCAGGGCCTGGAACAGCAGTTCTGGCCGCAGGCCCCGTACACCGAAGCGGACCTCGAAGCCCAGGTCGCATGGATCAGGACCACCGAAGGCGCACGCGGTGAGCAGGCGATGGCCGATGCCCAGGCGTACGTCGACGGCATCAACGCCTATCGGGTGAAGTCGAAGAACGGCCGCTACTTCCCGGGCGAGTACGTCCTGACAGGGAAGATCGACTCGATCACCAACATAGGCGAGATCCAGCCGTTCGAACTGACCGACCTGATCTCGATCGCCTCGGTCGTCGGCGGACAGTTCGGCGGGGGAGGCGGCGGCGAGGTGCAGGCCGCGCTCTCACTGCTCGCCGCCCAGCAGAAATACGGTGTCGAGGAGGGGACCAGGGTCTGGGAGTCGTTCCGCCAGCGCAACGACCCGGAAGCCGTCCTCACCGTCCACGACGGAACCTCGTTCCCGTACGCGGGCAAGCCCGACCAGGCCCGCGGAACCGCCCTTCCCGATCCGGGCTCCGTCACACCCGAACCCCTGATCCACGACCGCACGGGTTCGGCGGGCACCGGCGCGAAGGCCCCGGTCAAGGCGCCGGCCACCCTCAAGCCGCTGCAGGGCATGTACGACGACGGCGTCATCCCCGAGGGATCGCTGCCCGGAACCGGCAGCGGCGCCCAGAAGCGCGGCATGTCCAACGCCCTCCTCGTGTCCGGCAAGCACACCGCGAGCGGCAACCCGATCGCCGTCATGGGCCCCCAGACCGGCTATTTCGCCCCCCAGCTGATGATGCTCCAGGAGCTCCAGGGTCCCGGCATCAGCGCCCGCGGCGTCTCCTTCGCCGGAGTCGGCATGTACATCCAGATGGGCCGCGGCCAGGACTACGCCTGGAGCGCCACATCGGCCGCCCAGGACATCACCGACACCTACGCCATCGAGCTCTGCGAACCGGACGGTTCCGCGCCCTCCAAGGACTCCACGCACTACCGCAACGACGGCGCCTGCGCCCCGATGGAGAAGCTGGAGCGCACCAACTCCTGGAAGCCCACCGTCGCCGACTCCACCGCCAAGGGCTCCTACCGGATGCAGGTCTGGCGCACGGACCACGGCATCGTCACCCACCGCGCCACGGTGGGCGGCAAGCCCGTCGCGTACACCTCGCTGCGCACCACCTACCGGCACGAGGCCGACTCGATCATCGGCTTCCAGATGCTCAACGACCCGGCGTACGTCACGGACGCGGCCTCCTTCCAACAGGCGGCCAGTCACATCGACTACGCCTTCAACTGGTTCTACGCGGACTCGCGCACCGCGGCCTTCTACAACAGCGGCATGAACCCGGTGCGCGCGGCAGGGGTCGACCCGGCGCTGCCGGTGAAGGCCGAGAAGGCGTACGAGTGGCAGGGCTACGACCCGACGGCCAACACCACCGACTACACGCCGTTCGCCGAGCACCCGCAGTCCAGCGGCCAGGACTACTACATCTCCTGGAACAACCGTCAGGCCAAGGACTACGCCACCGCCGCCTTCGGCTTCGGCGCGGTGCACCGGGGCGACCTGCTCGACGACCGGGTGGCGGAACTGGTCGAGGACGGCGGAGTGACCCGCGCCTCGCTCACCCGCGCCATGGCGGAGGCAGCCGTCACGGACCTGCGGGGCGAGCAGCTGCTGCCCGAGCTCCTGAAGGTGCTGCGCTCCCAGCCGGTCACAGATCCCGCGCTCAACTCGGTGGTGCAGCAGCTGGACTCATGGCGCGCGGCGGGTGCGCAGCGCAAGGAGACCAGCCCCGGATCGCACACGTACACGCACGCGGACGCCGTACGGATCATGGATGCCTGGTGGCCGAAGCTGATCGAGGCCGAATTCCGGCCCGGTCTGGGTGACGGCCTCTACACCGCGCTCACCGGGAGCCTGGCCACGGACGAGTCACCGGCCGCGAGTCACGGGCCGAGCGGGGCGCACAGCGGCTCCTCGTTCCAGTACGGCTGGTGGGGCTTCGCCGACAAGGACCTGCGACAGGTCCTCGGACAGCCCGTCAAGGGGCCGCTGGCGAAGACGTACTGCGGCAACGGCGACCTGAGCGCGTGCCGCGATGCGCTGCTCACCACGTTGAAGCAGGCAGCTGCCGAGCCCGCGACGACGGTCTACCCCGGGGACGACAGCTGCGGGGCGGGGGAGCAGTGGTGCACCGACGCGATCATCCACCGCGCGCTCGGCGGGATCACCCACAAGACGATCCACTGGCAGAACCGGCCGACGTACCAGCAGGTCGTGGAATTCCCCGCGCACCGCTGATTCCCGTCCCCGACCGCCGGACGGGCATGTCGAGCCCGTCCGGCGGTCGGGGACAAGGCGGGGTGCCGGGGCGCCCGAGGCCAACGGTTCCGGTGCGCCCCGGCGGAGCTCCGTCCGTGCGGCAGGGACCAAGAACCGGCCGCCGGACGCCCCCGGCACTCACCGGTACTGGAGATACCTCTTACGCATGGCCCGGAACGCCGCCAGATCCGCCTTCCACGCCCCCACCACCTCATCGGTGTCCGCACCCGCGTCGATCATCGTGCGGACCCGTGTGTTGCCCGTGAGCTTGTCGATCCAGTTGTCCGTCCGCCAGGCGAACCCGCTCCATGTCCGCTTCGCCGTCACCAGCAGCGCGATTCCGGTTCGTACCGGGTCGAAGACCTCCCGGTCCTGGACGTGCACCTGCACCCCGCCCACCGTCTTCCCCTGGAACTTGGAGAACGACGGCGCGAAGTACGCCTCACGGAAGGCCACCCCGGGCAGCTCCAGCGCGTTCGCCGCCGCCGCCCACCGGTAGTCGACCCCCTCTGCTCCGAGCAGCTCGAACGGCCGGGTCGTGCCCCGCCCCTCGGAAAGGTTCGTTCCCTCGAACAGACACGTCCCCGAATAGACCAGCGCCGTCTCCGGCGTCGGCATGTTGGGGCTCGGAGGCACCCACGGCAGCCCCGTCACGTCGAAGAAGTCCGAACGCCGCCACCCCGACATCTTCACGATGTCCAGCTCCACCGGCCGCGCCGCCAGGAACTCCGCGTTGAAGAGCAGCGCCAGCTCGGCGACCGTCATCCCGTGAGCCTGGGCGATCTCCCTGCGCCCCACGAACGTCGCGAAGGCCGGATCGAGCACCGGGCCCAGTGCCGCCCTCCCGGTCACCGGGTTCGGCCGGTCGAGGACCACGAACCGCTTGCCCGCGAGCGCCGCCGCCTCCATGCAGTCGTACAGAGTCCAGATGTACGTGTAGAAGCGGGCGCCCGCGTCCTGGATGTCGAAGACGACCGTGTCCACGCCGGAGGCCGTGAAGATGTCGGCGAGCGGCTGTCCGCTCTTGAGGTAGGTGTCGTAGACCGGCAGTCCCGTTGCCGGGTCGTCGTAGCGTCCCTCCGAGCCGCCCGCCTGCGCGGTCCCGCGGAAGCCGTGCTCCGGTCCGAAGACGGCGGTCAGATTCACCCGCTCGTCCGGGTGCATCACATCGACGATGTGCCGTACGTCTGCCGTGATCCCGGTCGGATTCGTGACGACGCCGACCTTCTCTCCGGCCAGCAGCCGGTACCCGTCGGCGGCCAGCCGTTCGAACCCGGTACGGACCCCGGTGCGCCCGGCACCGTGCCCCCGGCCTGCGGCGGCGGCCGTCCCGGGCCCGGCCGCAGTGGCCGCGACGGCCCCCATCGCTCCGCCGACGGCCAGCAAACCACGCCTGGACAGGGTCATTCCGCTACCTCCATGATCGCGCCGACTGTCATGGCCACGCACGCTAGCGCGGGCGCGGGCCGCACGGAACGGCCCTGACCGGGCAGATTCCCAGTCCTGCCCAGGACCCCTTCCCTGATCACATACCGACTGGTTAGTCTGCCGGGGAAGACGGCTGAGAGAGGCGGGACCGATGAGTACGGTGCAGGGCGCTGGCGTAGTGGTTACCGGAGCCGGAGGCGGCATCGGAGCCGCTCTGGCCCGCAGATTCGCCGCAGAGGGTGCACGGGTCGTCGTCAACGACCTCGACATCGACCGGATCAAGGCGCTCGCCGAGGAGATCGGCGCAACCGCCGTCGCCGGTGACGCCTCCCGGATCGTGGACGCCGCACGCGACGCACTCGACGGCACGGTGGACATCTACTGCGCCAACGCGGGCCTGGCGTCCGGCGGCGACGCCTTCGCCGACGAGGACGTCTGGGCCGCGGCCTGGGACGTCAACGTGATGTCCCACGTCCGCGCGGCCAGGGCGCTGCTGCCGGACTGGCTGGAGCGCGGCAGCGGCCGCTTCGTCTCCACCGCGTCCGCGGCCGGTCTGCTGACGATGATCGGCGCGGCCCCGTACAGCGTCACCAAGCACGGAGCCGTCGCCTTCGCCGAGTGGCTCGCGCTCACCTACCGCCACCGCGGCATCAAGGTCCACACGATCTGCCCGCAGGGCGTGCGTACGGACATGCTCACCGCCGCGGGCTCCGCGGGCGATCTCGTACTCGCCCCCACCGCGATCGAGCCGGAGGCCGTCGCCGACGCCCTGTTCGACGCCATGGAGCAGGACCGCTTCCTGGTCCTGCCGCATCCGGAGGTGGCCGGGTACTACCGGGCCCGTGCCAAGGACCCCGACCACTGGATCGGCAGCATGAACCACCTGCAGCAGAAGTGGGAGGAGGCCGGCGCATGACCGAGTCGATCTATGCGGCAAAGCCGTGGACCGCCCTGCTCAGCGAGGCCCAGCGGGCCCCCGTCAACCCGGCCGAGACGCTGGTGCACGCCTTCCGCGCCGCCGTCGGGCGGGCCCCCGGGCACCCGGCACTCGCCTACTTCGACGGTCGCCTCAGTTACCGCGAGACCGATGAGCTCTCCGACTCCGTGGCCGGGCATCTCGCCGCCGAAGGGCTGCGGCGCGGCGATCGTGTGGCGATCATGCTGCAGAACAGCCCGCACTTCGTCCTCGCGCTGCTCGGCGCCTGGAAGGCCGGCGCGACCGTCGTCCCGCTGAACCCGATGTACAAGTCCGGCGAGGTCGGCCACGTACTGAAGGACGCGGCGGTGACCGCGCTGATCTGCTCCGACCTGGCCTGGGAGTCCTATCTGCGGGACACCGCGGAGGCGGCGCCCAGCGTGAAGATCGCCGTCACCGCCTGCGAGCGCGATCTCCAGACGGCCGACGACCCACGGGTGCTCGGCTTCGAGCGGCTCCCCGCCCCCGGCCCCGACGACTGGGCGGCGGACCTGGTGGCCGTGGCCCGCCGGGACCTTCCCGCACCCGGGGACAGGGAGCTCACCGCCGACGACGTGGCGCTGATCAGTTACACCTCCGGGACGAGCGGCACCCCCAAGGGCGCCATGAACTCGCAGGGCAACATCATGGTCAACGCGGAGCGGCAGCGGACAGGCCACCCCATTGCCGAGGGGGCCGCCTACTTCGCGCTCGCCCCGCTCTTCCACATCACCGGCATGGTGTGCCAGCTCGCCGCGTGCATCGCCAACGCGGGCACCCTGGTCCTCGCCTACCGCTTCGAGGCGAGCGTCGTCCTGGAGGCCTTCTCCGAGCACCGCCCCGCCTACACCGTCGGCCCCTCGACCGCCTTCATGGCGCTCGCCGCGCACCCCGGGGTCACCCGCGAGCACTTCGCCTCCTTCGAGGTGATCTCCTCGGGCGGTGCACCGCTGCCGCCCGCGCTCGTCGAGAAATTCCGCGACGGCCTCGGCCCGTACATCCGCAACGGCTACGGGCTCACCGAGTGCACCGCGCCCTGCGCCTCCGTACCGCCGGAGCACGAGGCCCCCGTCGACCCGGTGTCCGGGACCCTGTCCGTCGGCGTTCCCGGCCCCGACACACTGGTGCGGATCATCGACGAGAAGGGCGACGACGTCCCCTTCGGCGAACAGGGCGAGATCGCCGTACGCGGACCGCAGGTCGTCTCCGGCTACTGGAATCTTCCCGAGGCCACCGAGGCCGCCTTCCCCGACGGGGAACTGCGCACCGGCGACATCGGCTTCATGGACGCGGCGGGCTGGCTCTACGTCGTCGACCGCAAGAAGGACATGATCAACGCCTCCGGCTTCAAGGTCTGGCCGCGTGAGGTCGAGGACGTCCTCTACACCCACCCCGCAGTCCGCGAGGCAGCCGTCGTGGGCGTCCCCGACGCCTACCGCGGGGAGAGCGTCCGCGCCTACGTCAGCCTGCGCCCGGGGGCCGGGGTGGAGCCCGGCGAGCTGAGCGCGTACTGCAAGGAACGGCTCGCCGCGTACAAGTATCCGCGCGAAGTGGAGATCCTGACGGAGCTCCCGAAGACGGCAAGTGGGAAGATCCTCAGGCGGGAACTGCGTTCCCCCCGGTAAGAGCACTTCACGCACAGACGAAAGGACAGGTGGCGGCCATGGCCAAGGCGACGGACGGGAACGGTACGCCCGTCCCTCAACGGCTGCTGGCCGCCGCCACCCGGCTCTTCGCCGAGCGTGGCTACGACCGCACCTCGGTCCAGGAGATCGTCGAGGCGGCGGGCGTCACCAAAGGCGCCCTGTACCACTACTTCGGCTCCAAGGAGGACCTCCTCCAGGAGGTCTACGCCCGGGTGCTGCGGCTCCAGCAGGAGCGGCTCGACGCGTACGCGAACGCCGAGGCTCCGATCGAGCAGCGGCTGCGTGACGCGGCGGCGGACGTGGTCGTCACGACCATCGAGAACCTCGATGACGCCTCGATCTTCTTCCGCTCGATGCACCACCTGAGCCCGGAGAAGAACAAGCAGGTACGGATGGAGCGGCGCCGCTACCACGAGGGCTTCCGGGCACTCGTCGAGGAGGGCCAGCGCAGCGGTGTGTTCTCCTCGGCGACCCCCGCCGACCTTGTGGTCGACTACCACTTCGGTTCGGTCCACCACCTGTCCACCTGGTACAGCCCGGACGGCCCCCTCAGCCAGCAGGAGGTCGCCGACCATCTGGCCGACCTGCTGCTGAGGGCCCTGCGTCCCTGACGGCGAAGCCGCCGGACGCGCCGTGCAGCGCGCCGGAGGCCGTCACCGTGCGACAGCCCACCCCGGGACGGTCGGCAGCACCTTCTCGGCGACGCCGAGCAGCACCGCGTCGTCCGGCACCCAGCCGTCCGCGCGCCACAGGGCCACCTCGAAGGAGCCGCCGCCGTCCTTCGCGTCCTGGGCCACCAAGAGGACGCGGGCCGGGACGCCGGGACCGCTGTCGGAGTCGCTTCCGTCGAGGCGGAAACTGATGCTGATGGTGCGCTGCGAGTAGAAGACCGCCGGGCGGTCCAGAACCGTCCGCTGCGTGGCGTCGGCCCCCAGAAGCGTGGCGGACCCGGCCACCGGAAGACCGTCGTAGGTGGCCGACAACGTCACGGTGTAGTTCCCGAACTCGACCCGGGCCGAGGGGGTGTCGATCTCCTTGCCGCCGGCGAGGTCGATGGTGCCACCGCTGTCGCTGGCGGTCTTCGCGATCTCCCCGGGCGTGCCCAGCAGTTCAGCGAGGTCGGGACGGTTCAGCGCCTCGCACAGTTGCAGCCCTGAGACGCGCCGAGGCGCCTTCCCGGGCTCTCCCGCCACCTTCTTCGGCTCCCCGTCCGAGCATGTGGCGGGCTTCGGGGCGCTGTTGTCCGGGGAGGACGTCTTCGCGATCGTCCACAGACCGCCCGCGAGCGCCCCTACCATCACCACGGCCGTGACGGCCTGCCCCCACGCGCCCGCGCCCTTCGTGGGCGTACCTATATCGTCGGCCATGTCCCCCGCCTGTCATGATCACCCCATATGTGCCCGGGGACCGTAACCCATGATCATCGGGCGGGCAAGGGGTCCGGCCTTCGCCGGGTGCGGCCCCGGCCGATTCCCTGTCGGCCCTGCCCGCTACCGGCCTCCGTATGTGAAGCCGGGCCGACCGAGGCCGACGCCTCGTCACCGGTCCTCCGGGGAACGCCCCGGCGCGCGAACGTCGCTTTCTGTCCGCTGAGCGAACGGGACTGTCCGGATTCAGCTCTTGACGGTACACGGCCATCTCGCTGACCATCGGTCACGCACATCGCACCGCCAGCTCCAGGCCCCGGCCGTGCACGGCCGGGTACCCCCCGCACGTTCCGTCAGTCCCCGAACGGAATCCGGAGCCCTCGATGAGCCCGTCCCGCTACAGATCCCTGTCCGCGTCCGCCCTCGCAGTCGTGGCCCTGCTCGCGACCGCAGCCCCCGCGGTGCAGGCGGCGCCCGCCCCCCGTGCGGCGGCCGCGGCGCCCGACATCCCCGTCGCCAACGTCAAGGCGCACCTCACCCAGTTCCAGTCGATAGCCACCGCCAACGGCGGCAACCGGGCCCACGGCCGGACCGGCTACAAGGCGTCCGTCGACTACGTGAAGGCCAAGCTGGACGCGGCCGGATACACCACGGCACTCCAGCAGTTCACCTCCGGCGGAGCCACCGGGTACAACCTCGTCGCCGACTGGCCCGGAGGGGATCCGAACAAGGTCCTCATGGCCGGCTCCCACCTCGATTCGGTGACCTCCGGGCCCGGCATCAACGACAACGGATCCGGCTCGGCCGCCGTCCTCGAAACCGCCCTCGCCGTCTCCCGGGCACAGCTCACTCCCGACAAGCACCTGCGGTTCGCCTGGTGGGGTGCCGAGGAGCTGGGGCTCGTCGGCTCGAAGTACTACGTCAACAACCTCGCCGCCACCGAGCGTGCCAAGCTCGCCGGATATCTCAACTTCGACATGATCGGCTCGCCCAACGCCGGCTACTTCGTCTACGACGACGACCCGGTCATCGAGCAGACCTTCAAGAGCTACTTCGCCGGTCTGTCGGTACCCACCGAGATAGAGACCGAGGGCGACGGCCGCTCCGACCACGCCCCGTTCAAGAGCGCGGGCGTGCCGGTCGGCGGCCTGTTCACCGGAGCCAGCAACACGAAGTCGAGTGCCCAGGCCCAGAAGTGGGGCGGCACCGCGGGACAGTCCTTCGACCGCTGCTACCACTCGTCCTGCGACACCACGGCCAACATCAACGACACGGCCCTGGACCGCAACAGCGACGCCGTGGCCCACGCGATCTGGACCCTGTCCGCGGGAACGGTCGAACCGCCCACGGGCGAGGGCGTGTTCAGCAGCACCACCGATGTCGCCGTCCCGGACGCGGGGGCGGCCGTGACCTCCCCCATCGCGGTCACCGGCCGTACCGGCAACGCCCCCGCCGCACTCCAGGTGGCCGTGGACATCAAGCACACCTGGCGCGGTGACCTCGTCGTCGATCTGCTCGCCCCGGACGGCACCGCGTACCGGCTGAAGAACGCGAGCAGCAGTGATTCGGCCGACAACGTGATCGCGACCTACACCGTCAACGCGTCGAGCGAGACCGCGAACGGCACCTGGAAGCTCCAGGTGCGCGACACGGCCTCGCAGGACACCGGTTTCATCGACAGCTGGAAGCTCACCTTCTGAACCGTTCCTAGCCAGTGCGCATAAGTGAGTCCTGGACCCACTGGTGCGTTCCGGGCGCATCCCGAGCGGTGTTGGATGCGCTGGGTTCCCGCTTTCGCGTCCCGTTCGGCGGCACGCCTCCAGGGGCGGGGTCCGTTGTGGGTGGGCGGGTTCCCTCACGCCCTCGTGCACCCGGTCCGGGCTGGGCGGTCCGATGCCCGACACGATCACTCCGGTCGTGTGGGGGCGGTGTCGTCCGACGCCGGATGAGGTGTCCGAGGGCGCGTCGCCCGATCGCGATACCGGCGGCATCCTGACGGGACATTCTGCGGTGCGGGGTGGTCAGCGGTTTCTGCCGATGCTGCCCACCCCACATCGATGTGTAGGCAGGGTCGACTGCGACAATCGCCAGGCCCTGTTCGGCGGCCATGGAGACGGGCCGGGCTTTGAGCCTGCCGGTCGGCATTCCGGAGATCAGCTGAGGTACTTCTTGATCTCGCGCCGGGCGAGCGACCGCTGGTGCACCTCGTCCGGCCCGTCCGCCAGTCGCAGGGTTCGTGCCGAGGCCCACAGTTCGGCCAGCGGGAAGTCCTGGCTGACCCCGCCGGCGCCGTACAGCTGCACCGCCTGATCGAGGATGTCGACGACCGCGCGCGGCGTGGCGATCTTGATCGACTGGATCTCGGTGTGCGCCCCGCGGTTGCCCACGGTGTCCATCAGCCAGGCCGTCTTCAGGACCAGCAGCCGCAGCTGCTCCACTGTCACCCGGGCGTCCGCGATCCAGTTCTGCACGACGCCCTGCTGGGCGAGGGGCTTGCCGAAGGCGGTGCGGGACACGGCCCGCTTGCACATCAGCTCGATCGCACGCTCGGCCATCCCGATCAGCCGCATGCAGTGGTGGATACGGCCCGGTCCCAGCCGCGCCTGGGCGATGGCGAAGCCGCCGCCCTCCTCGCCGATCAGATTCGAGGCGGGAACCCGCACATCGGTGAACACGACCTCGGCGTGGCCGCCGTGGGAGTGGTCCTCGTAGCCGTACACCTGCATAGCACGCCGCACCTCCAGGCCGGGGGTGTCGCGCGGGACGAGAATCATGGACTGCTGGCGGCGGATGTCCTCGCCGTCCGGGTCGGTCTTGCCCATGACGATGAAGACCGCGCAGTCAGGGTTCATCGCCCCGGAGATGTACCACTTGCGCCCGTTGATGACGTAGTCGTCGCCCTCCCGCGTGATCCGGGTCTCGATGTTCGTCGCGTCCGACGAGGCCACCTCGGGCTCCGTCATCGCGAACGCCGAGCGGATCTCACCGGCCAGCAGCGGCTCCAGCCACTGCTTCTTCTGCTCGTCCGTGGCGAACTGGAAGAGCACCTCCATGTTCCCGGTGTCCGGGGCCGCGCAGTTCAGCGCGGTCGGAGCGAGATGCGGGCTGCGGCCGGTGATCTCGGCGAGCGGGGCGTACTGGAGGTTCGTCAGACCGGCGCCGTACTCGGCGTCGGGAAGGAAGAGGTTCCACAGGCCCTGCCTGCGCGCCTCCGCCTTGAGGTCCTCCACGACCTGCGGGGTGTCCCACGGCGAGGCGAGCTGCGCGCGCTGCTCCTCCGCGGTCTCCTCGGCCGGGTACACATGCTCGTCCATGAAGGCCAGCAGCTTGGTGCGCAGCTCTTCGGTACGGGCGTCGAATGCGAAGTCCATGGGGTGATCAGCCTTCCTTGAGGGTGGTGAGGCCGTGCGCGATGAAGACGGGGACGAGGTCGCCGATGCGGTCGAAGCCGGAGCCGACGGTCTGGCCCAGGGTGTACCGGTAGTGGATGCCCTCGAGGATCACGGCGAGCTTGAACCACGCGAAGGCCGTGTACCAGGAGATGCCGGAGGTGTCCCGGCCGGAGCGGGCGGCATAGCGCTCGATCAGCTCCGCGGGAGCGGGATGACCGGCCGCGCCGCTGGTGGTGGACACCGGGGAGGCGGGCAGGTCGAGGTCGGAGCTGTACATCACCAGCAGGCCGAGGTCGGTCAGCGGGTCGCCGAGCGTGGACATCTCCCAGTCCAGGACGGCCTTGATCCGGTCGTCCGTCCCGATCAGTACGTTGTCCAGGCGGTAGTCGCCGTGCACGACGGTGGGCGCCGGGGAGGCGGGCATCGCCCGGCCGAGCGCGGCGTGCAGCTCGTCGATCCCGGCCAGCTCGCGGTTGCGGGAGGCGTCCAGTTGCTTGCCCCAGCGCCGCAGCTGGCGGTCCAGGAAGCCCTCCGGACGCCCGAAGTCGCCGAGGCCGACGGCCACGGGGTCCACGGCGTGCAGATCGACCAGGGTGTCGACGAGTCCGAGGACGGCGGCCCGGGTGCGCTCGGCGCCCAGAGGGGCGAGCTGCTCGGCGGTGCGGTACGGGGTTCCCTCGACGTATTCCATGACGTAGAACGACGAGCCGATGACCGATTCGTCCTCGCAGAGCAGCACCGGCTCGGGCACCGGTACGGCGGTCGGATGCAGTGCGCTGATCACCCGGTGCTCGCGCTTCATGTCGTGCGCGGTGGCCAGCACGTGGCCCAGCGGCGGTCTGCGGACGACCCACCGCCCGGTGCCGTCGGTGACGATGTAGGTCAGGTTGGAGCGTCCGCCCTCGATCAGCCGGGCTTCGAGCGGTCCGTTCACCAGCCCAGGCCGCTCGCGGTCGAGGAACCCGCGCAGCAGGTCGAGGTCGAGACCTGGCGGATGGACTGGGCTCATGGTGCGCACCTCCGGGACGGTTGAACGATCGGGACCATGATGCCGACCAGTCGGTATGTCGTCCAGTGAACTCCCGGAATCAAGTGGACGATCTTGGCTCCCGGTCTGGCGTTCAGTCGTATGCCTGAATAGAGTTCATGTATGGATACAGCAATGTTGATCGACGACGTCCGGCTGACCCCGATCCTCATCGCCGATCCGCCGCTGCTGAACACCCAGGGCGTCCACCAGCCGTACACGCCGCGGCTCATCGTGGAGGTCGTCACACGTGGCGGCGTGACCGGCATCGGGGAGACCTACGGCGACGGCACCTACCTCGAACTGGCCGAGCCGCTCGCCCGTGCCCTCCCCGGCCGCTCGGTCAGCGATCTGAACGGCCTCTTCGCCCTGGCCGACGAGGTGTGCGGCGACTCACGCGCCGCCGACGGGCGGGTCGACGCAGGAGGGCTGCGCGGTGTGCAGACCGCCGACAAGCTGCGGCTCTCCGTCGTCTCCGGCTTCGAGGTCGCCTGCCTGGACGCGCTCGGCAAGACCCTCGGCCTGCCCGTGCACGCGCTGCTCGGCGGAAAGGTCCGCGACAGCGTCGAGTACAGCGCGTACCTCTTCTACCGCTGGGCGGCCCACCCCGCCGGCGGCGAGCAGGACGACTGGGGCGCCGCGCTCGACCCCGCCGGAGTCGTCGCCCAGGCACAGCGCTTCTCCCGCGAGCACGGGTTCACCTCCTTCAAGCTCAAGGGCGGTGTCTTCGAGCCCGACCAGGAGATCGCCGCCGTCCGCGCGCTCGCCGAGGCCTTCCCGGGGCAGCCGCTGCGGCTGGACCCCAACGGGGCCTGGTCCGTGGAGACCTCGCTGTACGTCGCCGATCAGCTCAAGGGCGTACTCGAATATCTGGAGGACCCGGCGAGCGGTACGGCGGCGATGGCGGAGGTCTCCGCCGGGACGGACCTCCCGCTCGCCACGAACATGTGTGTCACCACCCTCGCGGAAGTCCCCGAGGCCTTCGCCCGCGACGCGGTCCAGGTGATCCTCTCCGACCACCACTACTGGGGCGGACTGCACCGCACCCGTGAACTGGCCGGGATCTGCCGCACCTTCGGCGTCGGGCTCTCCATGCACTCCAACACCCACCTCGGCATCAGCCTCGCCGCCATGACCCACGTCGCCGCCACCGTGCCCAACCTCGACTACGCCTGCGACAGCCACTACCCCTGGCAGACCGAGGACGTCATCACCACCCGCCACACCTTCGAGGGCGGACACCTCGCCGTCTCCGACGCCCCCGGACTCGGTGTCGAACTGGACCGCGACCGGCTGGCCGCGCTCCACCGGCGCTGGCTCGACGACGACGGCACGATGCGCGCACGCGACGACGCGGCGGCGATGCGAAAGGCCGACCCGGAGTGGGTGACCCCGCCGATCCCGCGCTGGTAGGGCCCGCCCAGGCCCGATCGAAGGCCCTGGGCGGGCACCCCCTAGTCCTCCCACCCCTGCGCCGCCACGAACGCGTCCCCGTACCGGGCCGACCAGCGGCCCAGAGCCTCGATCGGTTCGAGCAGCGTCCGGCCGAGCGCCGTCAGCGCGTACTCCACACGCGGCGGCGCCTCGGCGTACGCGCAACGCTCCACCAGTCCGTAGCCCTCGAGCCTGCGCAGCGTCTCGGTCAGCACCTTGGCGCTGATGCCACCGATCTCCGCCCGCAGCTCACCGGGCCGGCGCGGGCCCGCACCGAGCGCGTACAGGACCACGGGATTCCAGGTGTTCCCCAGCAGGTCGAAGCCGAGCCTGGCCCGGCAGTCCGCGAGCAGCCGGTCCATGGGTTCCCCTCCCCTGCCCGTCGGGCACCGAACGGTGCGCAACGGATCTCCTAGCGTTCCGACAGGACGACGCTACGCGAACAGCGGCCACGGGAGACGGACATGCGGATCGGCATCATCGGTACGGGGAACATGGCGGAAGCCCTTGGCACCCGGTGGGGGAGAGCCGGGCACGACGTCCTCTTCGGCGGCCGGTCACCCGACCGCGCCCGGGCGCTCGCCGGCCGTACCGGCCAGAGCGCGGGCACCGTCACCGAGGCGGCGGCCTTCGGCGACGCGATCCTGCTCGCCCTGCCGTACGACGCCGTGGCCGGCGTCCTCGCCGGCCTCGGCGCCGCGGACGGTGCCCTGCGGGGCCGGCTGGTGATCGACTGCACCAACGCCGTCGGACCCGGCTTCCGGCTCACCACCGACGGGGGCCCGGGCGCCGCCCGTACGATCGCCGACTCCACCGGGGCGCGGGTCGTCAAGGCGTTCAACCACCTCCCGGACTCCGTATGGCGGCTCACCCCGCCCGCCTTCGCCGACGGGCCGGTCGGCGTCCCGCTGTGCGGGGACGACGAGCCGGCCCTGGAGGCCGTACGGATCCTGGTGCGGGCCCTGGGGTGCGTACCCCTGACCGTGGGCGGGCTCGACCGGGCCGGGTATCTCGAGACGACCACCGCCTTCCTCATCGGACTCTGGCACTCCGGTCTCGACCCGCGCACCCTGCTACCGCCCTTCCACGCCGTGACAGCCTGAGTTGCGGGGACCCTGACCTGCGCCGATCGTCGGAGGATGAAGGCGATCAGCTACAGCAGCTACGGTTCGGCCGATGTCCTGGAGTACGGCGAGCGGCCCGACCCCAAGGTCGGCCCCGACTCGGTCCTCGTGAAGGTGCGGGCCGCGGGCGTGAACCCCGTCGACTGGAAGGCCCGCGAGGGATACCTCCAGGCGGGGCTCGAAACCGTCTTCCCGGTCATCCCCGGCTGGGACGTCTCCGGGGTCGTCGTGCAACCCGGCGCCGCCGTCGACGAATTCGAGGTGGGCGACGAGGTCATCGGCTACGTGCGCGAGGACTTCCTCTCGCGCGGGACGTTCGCCGAATACGTCGCCGCGCCCGTGCGGACCCTCGCCCGCAAGCCCCTGAGTCTGAGCTTCGAGGAAGCCGCGGGTCTTCCGCTGTGCGGACTCACCGCCCACCAGGTGCTCCACCGCACCCTGAAGGTCCGGTCCGGCGAGACCGTCCTCGTCCACGCCGCCGCCGGAGGCGTCGGCTCGTTCGCCGTCCAGCTCGCCCGGCACGCGGGCTGCCGGGTCATCGGCACGGCAGGCCCCCACAACCACGCGTACGTGCGAGAGCTCGGCGCCGAACCCGTGGAGTACGGCGAAGGGCTCGCCGACCGGCTGCGAGCCCTGGCCCCGGACGGCATCGACGCCGCGTTCGACACCGTCGGCGGGGAAGCCCTGCAGGTCTCCGCCGAGACGCTCGCCCCCGACGGCAGGCTCGCTTCCATCGCGGACGCCGAGGTCTTCTCCTACGGCGGCCGCTACGCCTTCGTACGCCCCGACGCCCAGGACCTCGCACATCTCGCGGAGCTTGCCGAGCAGGGCGTCATCGCCGTCCACGTCGACCGGGTCTTCCCTCTGGAGCAGGCCGCGGATGCCTACCGGCTCAACGAGGAAGGGCGCACTCGCGGCAAGATCGTCGTCACCGTGGACTGGGAGAACTGACACGGCACGGAGACCTCGGAACGGCACGGAGACCTCGGAACGGCACAGAGTCCTCGGACCGGCACAGAGTCCTCGGACCGGCACGCGGGCTCGGACCGGCACGGCGGCTTCAGAACAGCGTGGCGGCTTCAGAACAGCGTGGCGGCGGCGAACACCGCGAGCGCGACCGTGCACGCCGCCGCCGTCAGCGCATTGCGCGGCGACAGCGGCAGCGGCGCGGTGGATCCCAGGCCCGTCACCCGGCGGTGCGCCACCCGCAGAAACCCCAGCCAGGCCAGCAGACTCAGGGCCACGGCGATCACCCCGGGCCCGGTCGCCCCGCTGTGCAGCGCCTGTCTGACCGCGAGCAGGGCCACCACCGTGCAGGACAACGTCGTACGCCGCCAGGCCAGCCTCGTCCGTTCCGGCTGCAGGCCGGGATCGCGCCCGGCCGTGGTCACCGGCCCTCCCAGCCGAACAGGACCACCACCACCATCGCCAGGGCGACCACGGCGACGACCATGCTCAGCAGCGCCGGGAAGCGGGACACGGGCAGATCCTCGTCGCGCCGCATCGCCCGCTCGCACCGCACCCAGTGATTGACCGCGCGCAGGGCACACAGGACACCGGCCACGAGCAGCCCGAGGGCCATGCCGGCCCGGAGACCCCAGGACAGACCGGGCAGGAACTGGTCGACGGCGAAACCACCGCCGATCAGCGCAAGAGCCGTCCGGATCCACGCAAGGAAGGTGCGCTCGTTGGCGAGCGAGAAGCGATAGTCCGGAGTATCGCCCTCCGCACGGATCTGCTGCGGCGCGAACCACAGCCGCAGGCCCCGCACGACGTCGCTGCGGCGGCTCATGCGGTGGCCCCCGTCCCCCGGGCCCGGAACTCCTGCAGGCGGCGGTACGTCTCCAGCCCGTCCGGCACCCATATCCAGTCGCCGAACCGCTGCTCCAGCTCCGCATCGGTGAGGAACGTGTGCCAGGCGACCTCCTCCACCTGCGGATCCACCGGCAGCTCGCACCGCACCTGGTACACGTAGGACCACCAGCTGTGCTCGGCGCTCGTGTAGAGGAACGTGAACAGCGGTTCGGGGCGGGGCAGATCCGGCACCCCCAGCTCCTCCCCGGCCTCCCGGAGCGCCGCCTCGTCGTAGGACTCGCCCGCGCCCACGACCCCGCCGACGAACATGTCGTAGTGCGAGGGGAAGAGCAGCTTCGTGGCGGTCCTGCGGTGCACGAAGAGCCGCCCCCCGGCGTCTCTGGCCTCGATGAAGACACAGCGGTGGCGCAGGCCGCGCGCGGTCGCCTCGCCGCGCGGCGCCTGCCCGACGACCTCGTCGTTCTCATCGACGATGTCCAGGATTTCGTCAGCCGGAGTCATGCCGCTCATCCAACATCAATCTGTCGGCGGCAGTGGACCCGTGCCGGCCCTTCCCCTCCGGCATCGCCGGATGGAGCCCGAGCAGCACGATCCCGGCCACGATCGCCGCGAGGCCGGCCGCCTGCCAGGCCAGGGCACCCGTGTCGGTGCGCACCCGGTCGCCGAGGAATCCGATCCCGCAGACGATCCCGGCCAGCGGCTGCGCGGCCGTCAGAGCGGGCAGCGACATCCGCAGCGGCCCCGCCTCGAACGCGCTCTGGACCAGGATGAGGCCGGTCACCCCGATCACGACGACCGCGTACGGATGCCAGCCCGTCATCAGCGTCGCCCAGCCGCCCTCGTCCAGCCGCTCCCCGCAGAGCCTGGTCAGGGCGTCCTGCAATCCGTACAGCAGTCCGGCCGCCAGCCCGAGCAGTACGGGCGTTCCGGGGGTCCGCGGGTGCCTGGCCGAGGCGGTCAGGACCACCGCGAGCCCGGCGACCGTGCCGATCACCAGCCACTGCCGCAGCGGATCCGCGGTAGCCTCCCCGCCTTCCGGCTGGCCGGCCAGCAGGAAGGCGGTGACGCCGCCCGCCAGCAGACAGAGCCCGCCCCAGCCCTGCCGTCCGAGTGACTGCCCGGTGCGGTGGCGCGACAGTGCCATCGCGAAGACCAGATTGGTCGCCAGCAGCGGCTCGACGAGCGACACCTCGCCCTGCCCGAGTGCCAGGGCCCCGAGGACCATGCCGCAGACCATCAGGCCGATCCCGGCGAGCCAGCTCGGCACCCGCATCAGGTCGAGCAGCAGCCGGGGCGACAGGAAGTCGCTCAAGGGCGCACGTCGGGCGGCGTCCTGCTGGAGGACGAACCCGAAGCCCAGACAGCACGCGGCGCCCACGGAGAGCAGGAGAACCAGCACCGACACGGATCCGACGATAGCCCCGCGGACCCGCGCGAGCGGTGAGGGCGGCGCCGACCGGGCGGTTGACGTGGAAGCGGCCGGTACCGAAGATCTGACGCACAAGTAACTTCGTGCACCGCACGGCATCGCCCCGAAGGATGGAACCATGGCGTACGACGCTGATGTGATCGTGATCGGGGCCGGACTCGCGGGTCTGGTGGCCACCGCCGAGCTCGTCGACGCGGGCCGGAGCGTGATCCTGCTGGACCAGGAGCCCGAACAGTCCATAGGCGGCCAGGCGCACTGGTCCTTCGGCGGCCTCTTCCTCGTCGACTCGCCCGAGCAGCGCCGGATGCGGATCAAGGACAGCCACGAGCTGGCCCTCCAGGACTGGTACGGCACGGCGGGCTTCGACCGCAAGGAGGACCACTGGCCGCGGAAGTGGGCCGAGGCCTACGTCGACTTCGCGGCCGGTGAGAAGCGGTCCTGGCTGCACGCCCAGGGGCTGCGGCTCTTCCCCGTCGTCGGCTGGGCCGAACGGGGCGGTTACGACGCGAACGGCCACGGCAACTCCGTCCCCCGCTTCCACATCACCTGGGGCACCGGCCCCGGTGTCGTCGCCCCCTTCGAACGGCGGGTGCGTGAAGGCGTTGCGAAGGGCCTCGTCCAGCTGCGGTTCCGCCACCGGGTCACCGGCCTGGGCCGCTCGGCCGGGGCGATCGACACGGTCACCGGCGAGCTTCTCGACGCGAGCGGCGCCGAACGGGGCACCGCGAGCAGCCGAGAGGTCACCGGCGCCTTCGAGCTGAAGGCGCAGGCCGTGATCGTCACCTCCGGAGGCATCGGCGGCAACCACGACCTGGTGCGCGCCCAGTGGCCGGAGCGGCTCGGCACCCCGCCCGAGAAACTGCTCTCCGGCGTCCCCGCCCATGTCGACGGGCTGATGCTCGGCATCACCGAGGAGGCGGGAGCCCATCACATCAACCGCGACCGGATGTGGCACTACACCGAGGGCATCGAGAACTGGAATCCGATCTGGGCCAAGCACGGCATCCGGATCCTGCCCGGCCCGTCCTCCCTCTGGCTGGACGCCCGCGGGAAGCGGCTGCCGGTCCCGCTCTTTCCCGGCTTCGACACGCTGGGCACCCTCGAACACATCATGAAGTCCGGGTACGGATACACCTGGTTCGTCCTCGACCAGAAGATCATCGGGAAGGAGTTCGCGCTCTCCGGCTCGGAGCAGAACCCCGATCTGACCGGAAAGTCGGTCCGCGACGTGATCGGCAGGGCGCGCGCCGACGTACCCGCACCGGTCAAGGCGTTCATGGACAAGGGCGTGGACTTCGTCGTGGAGAAGGACCTCGGCGCACTGGTCCGCGGGATGAACGCACTGACCGACGAACCGCTGATCGACGAGGACGACCTGCGCCGCGAGATCACCGCCCGGGACCGGGAGATCGCCAACCCCTTCACCAAGGACCTCCAGATCACCGCGATCAACGGCGCCCGCACCTACCTGGGCGACAAGCTGATCCGTACGGCCAAACCGCACCGCATCCTCGACCCCGCGGCGGGGCCGCTGATCGCCGTCCGGCTCAATATCCTCACCCGCAAGTCCCTGGGCGGCCTGGAGACGGACCTGTCCTCCCGCATCCTGACGGCGGACGGCACCCCGCTGCCCGGCGTGTACGCGGCGGGAGAGGCGGCGGGCTTCGGCGGAGGCGGCGTCCACGGCTACCGCTCACTGGAGGGCACGTTCCTCGGCGGGTGCATCTTCTCGGGCCGTGCGGCAGGCCGGGCGGCCGCGGAGGCGACCGGCTGAGGGGACCGGCCCGCACGGCGCTCCGTGACGGGACGGCGGGTGCTTCACGACCCTGTCCCGATTCTGTGCCGGGCGGCGACCGGCCGAAAACCGACGGTCGGCTTGCGGCGAGTGGGCGGCTGCGGGCGCTCGAACTGGCCGGCGGCAAGGAACGCCGGTCGCTCGCGAGGAACGACTTCAGCGCGTTCAGCGACCCGCACGTCCTGGACGGAGTGCTGCACGCGGCCGACAGCGCCCGCAGCCTGTGGGCGGTGGATCCGGAACGGGCAAGCAGATCCGGCACAACGAGGATCTGCTGGACACGGCCACGCAGGCATGGCAGTTCGCCAAGGTGAACAACAACCTGTACGGCGCGACCGAGTTCGACAAGGACGGGGGCGTGCACTCCTTCGACGCGACGACCGGGAAGCTGCGCTGGACCTGTAACGACAGGACCGGTGACATCCAGCAGTGTCACGTGGTGGCGGCGGGCACGCGGCCGGCCGTGATGCACGGGAAGAAGCTCTACGCGCTGCCCGCCGTGTGTTCCCACCTGCCCGGTCCGGAGGCCCGCCGAGTGAAGGGGCCCGGGCCGGGCTCCGTCACTCCCACCGCTCCACCACCCGGAACCTCTCGACGACGATTTTCGTGTCGTCGTCCACGGTGAACGACGGGTTCCCCAGCGCCTCCCGCATCTCCTCGCTGTGCCAGAACGCCTCGTGCCCCGCCCGCCACTGCGCGAGGGACGTGTACCCCTCGCCCTCGTCGAGTGCGTGCTGAAGACCGACCGAGCCCAGTGCCACCACCCGCACCTCCGTCAGCTCCACCGCAGCGACCTCCCGTCCCCGGGAGTCGATCAGAGCGGACCGCTCGCCCACCGGCGGAAGGTCCTCCCTCTCCGCCTCGTACTCCGCGAGCAGCCCCGACGTGGACACCTTCTCGCCGGTGAGCACGGCCGCCACCAGCCGGTCGCGCAGCGGTCCGGGGAAGGCGAGGAGGAAGGGTTTGAGCGGTTCGCGGTTCTCCATGACGGCAGTGTGGCACGCGTCACCCCGGCCGCTCCGGCCTCCCGGTAACCCTGCGGCGAGCTGCGCGAATGGTTCAGACCACGGCCCTCGACCGTCAACTGCGTGACTGGCGCACGCAGTTACGGAAGGGCCGCCCTTGACGTGGAGCATTACCTACCGCTTTGCTGTGCGCGATCGTTTGCTCGCACACCGCGTCCGCCCAACTCGCACACCGCGTCGAAAAGGAAGCCTGCGGATGTCCCCGCCTCCGCCGCCCCTGGGCCGCTCCCGCCGAAAGGGCAGCCGCTCGGACCACGCTTTCGACGCAGCTCTCGGCGACAGCGAACTGATCGACGTACGAGGTCAGTTCACCCAGGGCAGATGGGCCAGAGCCCGCTCCCTGCTCGTCAGCACGGGCACCGACTGGGACCGCCGCGGCCACCGGGTCCTCGCGCTCGCCGCCACCCCGTCCGCGGCCGACTGGGCGCGCGACTGGCTGCTCGCCGAACCGGACAGCCCCGACGCCACCACCCTGCTCGCCTGCGCCACGGTCGCCCGGGCCCTGCGGCCCAAGGCCGGTGCAGGCGAAGGCGAGGCGCGCGAAGCCTGCCTGGGCGCCGCCCGGCTCGACCCCGCCGACCCGACCCCCTGGCTGGGCCTGATGATGCTGGACCGCGCGTACGGCACCCGGGAGGAGGCCGCCAGACAGTTCGAGGCGGTCCGGTCCCGCCACCCCGAACACCACCAGGCGCACCACCTGATGACGGTTCTGCTGGCCGAGACCCATCCCGAGGGTGGCGACCCGCTCCACGAGGTCTACGACTTCGCCGCATGGGCGGCCGAACAGGCCCCGGCCGACTCGCCGCTCGCCGTACTCCCCGTCGTCGCGCACGCCGAGCGCTACCGCGTCCTGGTCACGACAGGCAGCGCGTCCGACGATCCGGCGGGCTCGGGCCACTGGGCCGGACGCCGGGCCAGACAGGTGATGAAGGCCGCCTTCGACTGGTGGCTGGAATGGGAGCGCGAGGACCACCCCCGCCACCACATCGACCTCAACTTCCTGGCCCACGCCAAGATCTGCGAGGGCCGCCCCGCCGAGGCCGCCGCACTCTTCCACCGCATCGGCCCCCACGCGACCGCGGCTCCCTGGTCGTACTCCGGCCGTGATCCCTACCCCGAATTTCTCGCCGCGCGCAGCTACGCGCTCGGTACCCCGTGATGCACGTTGCTCTCAACGAAGGGACCACCCCCGCCATGTCGACGGGCAGATCAGATACGACCGGGACCGGTACGGCCGGCGACACCGGCGGGATCAACACCTACAAGGGGGAGGACCGCGCCCTTCGCGCCGACCGGCTCGGCACCCCCGGGCTGCTGCTCTCGGTCCTCGCCGCCAGCGCCCCTCTGATGGTCGTCGCCGGGGTGATGCCGACGGTCTTCGGCGTGATGGGCATCGTCGGGCAGCCGCTGCTCTACGTCGTCCTCGGCATCGTCCTCATGCTGTTCAGCGTCGGTTACGCGGAGATGAGCCGGCACGTCCACAACGCCGGTGCCTTCTACGCCTACATCGCCCGCGGTCTCGGCCCGACAGCCGGTGCCGGCGCCTCGCTCGTCGCGCTGGTCGCGTACAGCGCCATGCAGGTCGGCATCTACGGGATCCTCGGCTTCGAGGTCGCCGGCCTCTTCGCCACCTATCTCGAGATAGACATGTCCTGGTGGCTTCCCGCCCTCGCCGCCGTGGCCGTCGTCGGTGTCCTCGGCTGGCTGAAGATCGACCTCAATGCCAAGGTGCTCGGTGTCCTGCTCGTCATCGAGTGCGCCCTCGTCGTGATCTTCGACATCGCCGCCGTCAGCAAGCCCGGCCCCGAAGGCCTGTCCCTGCACGCGTTCAACCCCGACACCCTCACCGGCGCGGGGCTCGGCACCGCACTCTGCTTCTGCATCGCCGCGTTCGTCGGCTTCGAACAGGCCCCTGTGTACGCGGAGGAAACCAGCCGCCCGCAGGTCGTCGTCTCCCGGGTCATGTTCATGGCCGTCGGCTATGCCGCACTCTTCCTCGCCGTGAGCTCCTGGGCGCTGACCGTCGCCGCGGGCCCCGGCTTCATCGCGGACACCTCCCTCAAGGAGGGCCCGGGAATGCTCTTCGGCCTCACCGAGGAGAGGCTCGGCGCCACCTTCACCGACGTGCTGCACGTCCTGTTCGTCACGGGCATGTTCGCCGCGTTGCTCAGCTTCCACAACGTGGTCGCCCGCTACGCCTTCGCCATGGGCCGTGAGGGCCTGCTCCCCGCGGGCTTCGGCCGGACCAGCAAGGCCAGCGGCGCGCCCGCCACCGGATCGATGCTCCAGTCGGCGATCTCTGTCGTGATCGTGCTGGCCTTCGCCTTCACGGACGACTACCCGGTCGGCGACCCCACGGCGCCCGTCCTGCACCTGTTCACGTGGATGGGCAACGTCGGCGCGCTCGGAGTGATCCTGCTGATGGCGGCGGCCTCCTTCGCCGTCATCGCCTTCTTCGTACGCCGCGGCGCGGGTCGCGCCCAGGCCCCCCGGCTCGTGGCCTCCGGCCTCGCCGGTATCGCACTGCTGGCCATCGCGGTTTTCACCGTCCGGGACTTCGACGTACTGGTCGGCTCGGGCCCCGGCTCCGTACTCAACTGGCTGCTGCCCGGGGTCATCGGCGTCGCCCTCGCCGGCGGCCTGGTGTACGGGGCGGTGCTGCGCTCCACGAAGCCCGAGGTGCACGCCAGGATCGGCCTCGGCAACGAGGCGTTCCAGCTGGAGAAGGCCGCGGAGAGCACGCCGGCCCCTCGGTAAGGTGCCTGCCCGAAGATGACGGGCACCCGCGGCCCCCGGTGACGGACGGCCGCGGGTGTTCAATGGGCGGGTGAACAGTCGCCCTCCCGACAGTGAAGGCCCCCCTGACGGCGGCCGTGCCGAAGGCACACCCGTCGGCCGCCGCCTGGTCCTGGCCATGCTCGGCCTGGGTGCCGCCGGGGTGGTCGCGGGCCCCGTGCTCCAGCGGGGGCTGGAGACAGGGCTCGGAGCGGTCGCCGACAAGGACCCCACCGGGCTGACCGGGCTCCTGCCCAACGGCGGCGGTTTCCGCTACTACTCCGTCACCACCTCCGTACCGGAGAAGACCGCCGCGGACTACCGCCTCACCGTGGACGGCCTGGTCGACCGCCCGGCCACCTACACGCTGGACTCCCTGAAGGCGCTCCCGCAGACCCGCCTGGTGCGCGATGTCCAGTGCGTCACCGGCTGGCGTGTCCCCGAGACCCCGTTCGAGGGGGTCAGGCTCTCGGCGCTGCTGGACGCCGCAGGCGTACGCCCCGGCGCGAAGGCGGTCCGCTTCACCTGCTTCGACGGCGCGTACAGCGAGAGCCTCACCCTGGAACAGGCCCGCCGCGCCGACGTCCTGGTCGCGCTGCGCATGCAGGACAAGCCGCTGGCCCACTCGCACGGCGGCCCGGTCCGGCTCTACGTGGCCCCGATGTACTTCTACAAATCGGCGAAATGGCTCTCCGGGATCACCGTCACCGACGCCGTGCGCCCCGGCTACTGGGAGGAGCTCGGCTATGACGTCGACGCCTGGGTCGGCCGGTCCAACGGCCGCGACGACGCCCCCACCGTCTGAACACCCCACGAGGATCCGCCGCTTCACCCGCACCCAGCGCTGGGTGCACCGCACCACGGCCTGGCTCATGCTGCTCTGCGTGGCCACGGCGGCCTGTCTGTACGTCCCCCAGCTCGCCGAACTGGTCGGCCGCCGCCACCTCGTGGTCACCGTCCACGAATGGTCCGGGCTGCTCACTCCCGTACCGCTGCTGGCGGGACTGGTCTCCCGGGCGCTGCGCGCCGATCTCTCCCGGCTCAACCGGTTCGGGCCGCACGACCGGCAGTGGCTGAAGGCCGTGCTGCGCCGCGATCACCGACCGGACTCCCGGCCCGCCGGGAAGTTCAACGCGGGCCAGAAGCTCTACGCCGCATGGATCGCCGGCGCCGTGCTCGTGATGCTCGGCACGGGGCTGCTGATGTGGTTCACGGACCTCGCCCCGCTGGTGTGGCGCACGGGCGCGACCTTCGTGCACGACTGGCTGGCGCTCGCGGTCGGCATCGTCCTCGCCGGACACATGGCAAGGGCGCTCGCCGACCCGGAGGCACGCCGTGGCATGCGCACCGGGTCGGTCGAGCGCCCTTGGGCCCGCTCCGAGCACCCGCTGTGGCGGGATCCGCAGGAGTAGTTACAGGACCAGCGACAGCAGCAGGATGAAGCCCAGCGAGACGACGGAGATGATGGTCTCCATCACCGACCAGGTCTTGATCGTCTGGCCGACGTCCATGCCGAAGTACTCCTTCACCAGCCAGAACCCCGCATCGTTGACGTGGCTGAAGAAGAGCGAACCTGCGCCGACGGCGAGGACGAGCAGTGCCGCCTCCGGAGTGGACATGCCGGCCGCCAGCGGAGCGACCAGACCGGCCGCCGAGATGGTGGCCACGGTCGCCGAACCCGTCGCGAGCCGGATCGCTACGGCGATCAGCCAGCCGAGCAGCAGGGCGGGTATCGACCAGTTCTCGGAGAACTCGAGGATCATCTGGCCCACACCGGCGTCGATGAGGGTCGTCTTGAAGCCGCCGCCCGCGCCGACGATCATCAGCACGCCCGCGATCGGGGCGAGCGACTTCTCGACGGTCGTGGAGAGCCGCGCCTTGGTGAATCCGGCGGCCCGGCCCAGCGTGAACATACCGACGATCACCGCCGCGAGCAGGGCGATCAGCGGCGAACCGATCACGTCGGTGACCCGCTGGACGTGGTTCTCCGGGTTGTCCACCACGATCTCGACGAGGGCCTTGGCCAGCATCAGGACGACGGGCAGCAGCACGGTGGCCAGGGTGGCGCCGAAGCCGGGGCGGCGGTCCAGGTCCTCGGAGGGGCGCTGCGGGATCATCTTCTCCGGCGCCTGGATGTCCACCCAGCGCGCGGCGTACCGGGAGAAGACCGGACCCGCGATGATCACGGTCGGGATGGCGACGAGCACACCCAGCGCCAGCGTGACGCCCAGATTGGCGTCGAGCGCGTCGATGGCGACCAGCGGGCCGGGGTGCGGCGGAATGAGTCCGTGCATCACCGAGAGCCCGGCGAGGGCGGGGATACCGATCCGCATCAGGGAGTAGTTGCCGCGCTTGGCGACCAGCAGCACCACCGGGATCAGCAGCACGATGCCGACCTCGAAGAACAGCGGCAGACCGATGATCGAGGCGATCAGCACCATCGCCCAGGGCATCGCGCGCCCGCTCGCCTTCGCGAGAATGGTGTCGACGATCTGGTCGGCGCCGCCCGAGTCGGCGAGCAGCTTGCCCAGGATCGCTCCGAGCGCGATCAGCACACCGACACTGGCGACCGTGGAGCCGAGGCCCGTGGAGAAGCTGGTGATCGTCTTGTCCAGCGGGGCACCGGCGAAGACGCCGAGCGCCAGCGAGCCGATGGTCAGCGCCAGGAAGGCGTGCACCTTGAACTTCGTGATGAGTACGACGATGAGCGCGATGCCCGCCAGGACGGCGAGGCCCAACTGGGCGTTGCCGGCCGAAGTGATCGGTTCGACGGCATCCGCTGCCAGCATCTCGACGCTGAGACTGGTCACAGTGAATCCTTAGGAGTCGAGCCGGCGCAACGCGGCGACGGCCCGGTCGGTGATTTCTTCCGGGGTACCGGACACATCCACGGCCACGCCCGCTTCGTCCTCCTGCAGCGGCTGCAGGGTGGCGAACTGGGAGTCGAGCAGTGCGGTCGGCATGAAGTGGCCCTTGCGGTCCGCCATCCGGCGCTCGATGAGAGCGCGGTCGCCGGTCAGATGCAGAAAGACGGCACCAGGGGCTTCGGCGCGCAGCCGGTCACGGTAGACGCGCTTGAGCGCCGAGCTGCTGACGACTCCGCCGAGCCCCGCCCGGCCGTGCGCCCACCGGCCGATCGCGTCCAGCCAGGGCCAGCGGTCGTTGTCGTCCAGCGGGGTGCCTGCCGACATCTTGGCGATGTTGGCAGGCGGGTGGAAGTCGTCGCCCTCGGCATAGGGAACGCCTAGTGCGGCGGCGAGCAGAGGTCCGATCGTGGTCTTGCCGGTCCCTGCTACGCCCATCACCACGACGACGTGGGGGGTGCTCATTGGTGCCTCGCTGTCTTCTTCGACATCGGTCCGTCGCGCTACTGAAACTCATTACATACGACTTATTCAAGAGGCTGTGACATAAACGTCGTACTTTTCGTTCCCGCAGGCCGCCCCGTAGGCTTGTGGGCATGACCACACAGAGCCAGGGGCTGCATACACATGTGCTGGACACCCTGGGTCTGGAGATCGCAGCGGGTGACTGCCCGCCCGGCAGGGTCCTGCGCACCGACGAGCTGGCGCAGCGCTTCGAGGTGTCCCGCACCGTCGTACGCGAAGTGATCCGCGTCCTGGAGTCCATGCACCTGGTCGAGTCCCGCCGCCGGGTCGGCGTGACCGTGCGGCCCACCGCCGAGTGGAACGTCTACGACCCGCAGGTCATCCGCTGGCGGCTGGCCGGCTCGGACCGCCCCCGGCAGCTGCGCTCCCTCACCGTGCTGAGGTCCGCGGTCGAACCCGTCGCCGCCGGACTCGCGGCCCGCCACGCCACCCCCGAACAGTGCGCCGACCTCACCGAATGCGCCCTCGGCATGGTCGCCACCTCACGCGGCCAGCAGCTGGAGGGCTATCTGCGGCACGACATCGCCTTCCACCGGATCGTGCTCAACGCCTCCGGCAACGAGATGTTCGCGCGGCTCGGCGACGTCGTCGCCGAGGTCCTCGCCGGCCGTACCCACCACCAGGTGATGTTCGAGGACCCCGACCCCGCCGCCGTCACCCTCCATGTCCGGCTCGCCGAAGCCGTACGCGAGGGACACGCCGATGAGGCCGAGCGGCTGACCAAGGAGATCGCGGTCGGAGCGCTGCACGAACTGGACGTACTCGCCCCCTGAGCTCCTGCCCTCAGTTGCCGGGCGGACCTGATCCTCCAAGCACATGGGCCAACCGCCCCGCAGCCGCGGCCAGTACCATCTCCAGCGCCGCCGGGTACCCACTGCGGTCCATCTCCGCGACCAGCACCCCCGACGTCGCCGCGATATGCGGATGCGTCTCGGCCGGCACCTGCGCGTACGTCTCCCGCCACGCCTGTACCTCCAGCTCCCGCGCCCGCACCGGAAGCGCCAGCGTCGACGCGTCCAAGGCGGCGAACGACAGCGTCTGGTCGACGAACACGTGGTAGATCCGCACCGCCTCCGCATCGGGGAATCCCGCCCCGCGCAGCACCCCGAGAATCGCGTCCACCGACCGGATCTCGTGCCGCCGCCCCGTCACCCGGGCGCAGGCCAGCATCGCCGCCTGCGGATGCGCCAGGTAGTCCGCGTGCATCTTCAGCCCCAGCGCCCGCAGATCGGCCCGCCAGTCACCGGTGGGATGCCAGCTGTTCAACGTACGGCCGATCAATTCGTCGGCCACCGCCAGCAACAGCTCGTCCGTGTCCCTGAAGTACCGGTAGACGGCGCTCGGATCACACCCCAGCGCGGCACCGAGCCGCCGCACCGTCAGCGCCGCGGCCCCGTGCTCCCCGATCAGCCTGAGCGTCGTCTCCACGATCAGCAGTTCGGACAGGACCGTGCCTCCCTTGGTGGGGCGCCTGCGCCGACGCGCTCCCTCCCGCACCACCCGGTCGCTCGTACCCATGGGGCGCACCTTATGACAACGGCGTTGACGTGTGAACCCGCCGGAGAGTTCGATGTGCCGCCATCGGGGCCGAACGATGCCCCTCGGCGAAGGAGTGACCGTGAAGGCCTCACGAACCCCGTACGGCAACCACGCACCGGCCCCGCAAGCCACGCAGCCCTCGCACGCCCTGAAGAAGAGCCTCGGTGTCGTCGACGGCGTCGCCATCGCCGCCTCCTCCACGGCGGCCACCACCAGCATCGGCATCGGCCTCGGGGTCACCGCGGGCGCCGTCGGCCTGCACCTGCCGATCATCATGCTGCTCGCCTTCCTGCCGATCCTCGGCATCGCGAGCGCCTACTCGCGGCTGAACAGGGTCGAGCCGAACATGGGCAGCGGCTACGTCTGGGTGGGCCGCTCACTCAGCCCCTGGCTGGGCTTCCTCACCGGCTGGATCGGCATCGTCTCCACGGTCGTCTTCCTCTCGTACACCACGACCGTCACCGGCTCCGCCCTCCTCCAACTCGCGGGCGAGGGAGGCCTGCACGAGCTCGCGGGCCTCCGGCTGGACCCCGATTCAACGGCTCAGGCGACCGCCCTCGGCATCGTCGTCCTGGTGGCCGTCACCTTCACCGCGATCACCGGCCTCCGGTCCGCCGCCACCTTCCAGAAGTACCTGCTCGTCTTCGAGTACGTCGTCCTGCTCGGCTTCTGCGGATACGGACTCGTCGCAGGACCGCACCCGTTCAGCCTGGACTGGCTCAACCCGTTCACCATCCCGTCGGGGCAGCAGCTCGCCCAGGGTCTCCTGCTCTCCGTCTTCTGCTACTGGGGCTTCGAATCCACGTTCAGCGTCACCGAGGAGGTCCGTGACCCCGAGGACGCCTCCAGGGCCGGGCTCATCACCCTCTTCACCATGCTCGGCCTCTTCCTGCTCGGCTCCTTCGCCTTCCAACGCGTCCTTACTCTTGATGAGTTGACCGCCCACGGCGCCCAGGGCCTCACCTACTTCGGCGACCGGCTCGCCGATCAGCCGCTCGCCGCACTCCCGCTGATCGCCCTCACGTTCTCCGCGATCGCCTCCCTCCAGTCGGGTGTGATCCCCACCGTCCGCGGCATGTTCGCGATGGGCCGCGACCGCACACTCGGCCCGCTCTGGACCAAGGTCAGCCCCCGTTACGGGACTCCGGCGGCCGGGACCGTCGCGATCGGCAGTGTCGCTGCCGCCGTGGCCGTCCTCTCCCTGGCCATCCCGAAGGTGGGCGACCTCATCCTGGCCTCCGTCAACGCGATCGGCGTCGTCGTGTCCCTCTACTACGCGCTGACCGCCCTGGCCGCCGCCACCCGCTTCCGCGGCGCCCTGCGCGAGAGCTGGTCCGAGGCCCTGCGTGCCGTGATCCTTCCCGTCCTCAGCGCCGTCGTCCTGCTCGGCCTCGGCGGTTATCTGTGCTGGACCTTCTACACCTCCGCCGACCACTTCGAGATCAGCCCGGACAACGGCTGGTTCATGCTCTTCTGCCCGGCCGTCATGCTGCTGACCGGCGTGATCGCGGCGGCCTGGGCCAAGTGGGTGAGGAAATCCCCGTACTTCGTCACCGGCCGCTCCACCGCGCCGACCGTCCTCGAAACGGGCTGACGGCGCACCGCACACCATCCACCCCGCAGACGGAACGAAACGGAACCACCCATGCCCCGCACCCCCGCAGACCTCGTCCTCACCGGCGGCCCCGTCCTCACGATGGACGCGGCCCGCACCCGCGCCACCACCGTCGCCGTCACCGGCGACCGGATCACCGCCGTCGGCCACGACGAGGTCCGCGAGCTCATCGGCCCGAAGACGGAGGTCGTCGATCTCGCCGGCCGCCTGCTCGTCCCCGGCTTCCAGGACGCCCACGTCCACCCGGTCACCGCCGGACTGGAGCTCGCCCAGTGCAATCTCACGGACGCCCGTACGGCAACGGCCACCGTCGCCGCCGTACGCGCCTACGCCGACAGCCACCCCGACCGTGAATGGATCACCGGTGGCGGCTGGTCCCTGGACGCCTTCGAGGGCGGTGCCCCGACCAGGGACCTGCTCGACACCGTCGTACCCGACCGCCCCGTCTACCTCGTCAACCGTGACCACCACGGCGCCTGGGTCAACACGCGCGCCCTCGCGCTCGCCGGCATCACCCGGGACACCCCCGAACCCGCCGACGGGCGCATCGAGCGCGACGGGAGGGGCGAGCCCACCGGCCTCCTCCAGGAGGGCGCCATGGACCTGGTCGCCCGCCTCACCCCGCGCTCCACCCCCGCCGACCGGCTTGCCGCCCTCCTGCGGGCCCAGCGGATCCTCCACGGGTACGGCATCACCGCCTGGCAGGACGCAATCGTCGGCTCCTACGGCTCGATGGACGACGCCGCCGACGCCTATCTCACCGCCGCCCGCGAGGGATCGCTCACCGCCCGGGTCGTCGGCGCACTCTGGTGGGACCGCGACCGCGGCGCCGAGCAGATACCCGAACTGGTACACAGGCGGGCGCAGCTGAGCACCGGTCCGTTCCGGGCCGGGTCCGTGAAGATCATGCAGGACGGGGTCGCCGAGACCGGCACGGCCGCCCTCCTCACCCCGTACCTCGACGCCTGCGGCTGCGCCACCGCGAACAGCGGCACCAGCTTCATCGACCCCGTCGAGCTGCGCAGGTACGTCACCGAACTCGACGCCCTCGGTTTCCAGGCCCACTTCCACGCCCTCGGCGACCGCGCCGTACGCGAGGCCCTGGACGCCGTCGAGGCCGCCCGCGCCGTCAACGGACGCACCGACACCCGCCCCCACCTCGCCCACCTCCAGGTCGTCCACCCCGACGACATCCCCCGGTTCCGGGAGCTCGGCGCCACGGCCAACATCCAGCCGCTGTGGGCCGCCCACGAACCGCAGATGGACGAGCTGACCATCCCCTTCCTCGGCGCCGAAAGGGCCGCCCTGCAATACCCGTTCGGCGCCCTCCTGCGATCCGGCGCCACCGTCGCAGCGGGCAGCGACTGGCCGGTCAGCAGCGCCGATCCGCTGCACGGCATCCACACCGCGGTCAACCGGATCGCGCCGGACGGCGAAGGCCCGGTGTTCCTCCCCGAGCAGCGCATCCCGCTCACGGACGCCATTGCCGCGTACACGGCGGGATCCGCCCATGTGAACCACCTCGACGACACCGGCTCACTCCGCGCCGGTGCCCTTGCCGACCTGGTGGTCCTGGACCGCGACCCGTACGCGAACCCGGCCGGCGAGATCGGCGAGACGCGTGTGCTGCGGACGTACGTCGGCGGCCGGAAGGTCCACGACGCCGAGGCCTGACACCGAGGCCCGACCCCGAACGTCCCCCGTGGAACGCAACGCTCCGCGGGGGCCGACGTGACACCTTATGAGGCGTACGGTTGTCCGTGATCGATCTTCACAAGAGCCCCACTCGGAAACAGGGAGACCACGGTATGGCGCAGCAGGTGCAAGGGGTCATCGCACCGGGGAAGAACGAGCCGGTACGGGTCGAGACCATCGTGATTCCGGACCCCGGACCCGGCGAGGCCGTGGTGAAGATCCAGGCGTGCGGCGTCTGCCACACCGACCTGCACTACAAGCAGGGCGGCATCAACGACGACTTCCCGTTCCTCCTCGGCCACGAGGCCGCGGGCATCGTGGAGTCCGTCGGCGAGGGCGTCAGCGACGTCGAGCCCGGCGACTTCGTCGTCCTCAACTGGCGTGCGGTGTGCGGGCAGTGCCGCGCCTGTCTGCGCGGCCGCCCCTGGTACTGCTTCGACACCCACAACGCCAAGCAGAGGATGACCCTGCTGGACGGCACCGAGCTCTCCCCGGCACTCGGGATCGGCGCCTTCGCCGAGAAGACCCTCGTCGCCGCCGGCCAGTGCACCAAGGTCGACCCCGAGGTCTCCCCGGCCGTCGCCGGACTGCTCGGCTGCGGTGTCATGGCCGGCATCGGCGCCGCCATCAACACCGGCCAGGTCGGCCGCGGCGACTCCGTCGCCGTCATCGGCTGCGGCGGCGTCGGCGACGCGGCGATCGCCGGTGCCCGGCTCGCAGGCGCGGCGAAGATCATCGCGGTCGACATCGACGACCGCAAGCTGGAGACGGCGAAGAAGATGGGCGCCACCCACACCGTCAACTCCCGCTCCGACGACCCGGTCGAGGCGATCCGCGCGCTGACCGGCGGCAACGGGGCCGACGTCGTCATCGAGGCGGTGGGCCGCCCCGAGACGTACAAGCAGGCCTTCTACGCCCGCGACCTCGCCGGCACCGTCGTGCTCGTCGGCGTCCCCACGCCGGAGATGCAGCTCGAACTCCCGCTGCTCGACGTGTTCGGCCGCGGCGGCTCGCTCAAGTCCTCCTGGTACGGCGACTGTCTGCCCTCCCGTGACTTCCCGATGCTCATCGACCTGCACCAGCAGGGCCGCATCGACCTCGGCGCGTTCGTCACCGAGACCATCGGACTCGGCGACATCGAGCAGGCCTTCGCCCGTATGCACGACGGCGACGTCCTCCGCTCGGTGGTGGTGTTCTGATGACCGCCCGCATCGACCACCTGGTCACCTCCGGCACCTTCGCCCTCGACGGCGGCGAGTGGGACGTCGACAACAACGTGTGGATCATCGGTGACGACACCGAAGCGGTCGTCATCGACGCCGCCCACGACGACGCCGCGATCCGGACCGCACTCGGCAGCCGTACGCTGCGCGCCATCATCTGCACCCACGCGCACAACGACCACATCGACGCGGCCCCGGCCCTCGCGGACGCGACCGGCGCGCCGATCCTGCTGCACCCCGACGACCTGCCGCTGTGGAAACAGACCCACCCGCACCGCACCCCCGACGCCGAACTGGCCGACGGCCAGGAGCTGGAGATCGCCGGAATCCGTCTGGAGGTCCTGCACACCCCGGGACACGCGCCCGGCGCGGTCTGCCTCTACGCCCCGGGCCTGGCCACCGTCTTCACCGGCGACACCCTGTTCCAGGGCGGGCCCGGAGCCACCGGACGGTCCTTCTCCCACTTCCCGACGATCGTCGACTCGATCAGGGACCGGCTGCTCGCACTCCCGCCACAGACCATCGTCCGTACCGGACACGGCGACTCCACCACCATCGGCGCGGAGGCCCCGCACCTGGACGAGTGGATCGCCCGCGGCCACTGACCGGACGGCGCTCGCTGGGCCGGTCACGGCTCACGTATCCGGTCCCGGCTCACCGGTCCGGCCACGAGGTCAGCCGCAGCCCGCTCTCGAAGCGGTGCGGCCCGCCCGTGACCGGATCGGTGAACTCCAGCACCCTGGCCAGCAGTTGCAGAGGCCGCGCGTAGTCCTCCCGATCCGGATCCGGCTCCACCACCGGATAGACCGGATCGT
The DNA here is from genome assembly GCF_042736635.1 of Streptomyces sp. NPDC060035. NCBI lineage: Bacteria > Bacillati > Actinomycetota > Actinomycetes > Kitasatosporales > Streptomycetaceae > Streptomyces > Streptomyces sp. NPDC060035. The sequence goes on along the minus strand of NZ_JBHWVO010000002.1, from coordinate 388,701 downwards.
GGACGAGCGGCAGCCCCAGCGCGTTCATATGGACCCGCAGCTGATGGGTACGCCCGGTGGCGGGCAGCAGCCGGTAGCGGCCGAGCCCGCCCCGGTGCTCCAGCAGCTCGATCCGGCTCTCGCTGTTCGCCTCGCCCGGCTCCTCGCGCGCGGCGATGACCCCGCGCTCCTTGACGATCCGGCTGCGTACGGTGCGGGGGAGTGCCACATCCGGGTCGTACGGGGCCACCGCCTCGTACTCCTTGCGCACCAGCCGGTCCCGGAACAGCGTCTGGTACGCGCCCCGCTCCCCGGGGCGTACGACGAGGAGCACCAGGCCCGCCGTCAGCCGGTCGAGCCGGTGCGCGGGCTGCAGCTCCGGCAGATCCAGCTCCCTGCGCAACCGGGCCACCGCTGTCTCGGTGATGTGCCGGCCGCGCGGAGTGGTGGCGAGGAAGTGCGGTTTGTCGGCAATGACGAGGTGCTCGTCGCGGTACACCACACCGACCGGGAACGGCACCGGCTCCTCCGGTGCGAAATCCCGGTGGAACCAGAGGAACCGGCCCGCCGTGTACGGCTCGTCGCCACGCACCGCACCGCCGTCGGCTCCGACGAACCGGCCCCCGGCCAGCATGGCGTCCACCCGCTCCGCCCCGATCGCCCCCGCGAAGCGGTCCAGCAGATGGTCCCGGACGCTCGGCCAGGCCCCGCCGGGGTCCTCCGGCAGCCGCACCCGCACCGGGTCGACCCCGTCCCGCTGGGGCAACGGGGCGGCGGGGGGCTTCCCGCGACCCCTCATCGGACGGTGCGGGGGAGTCGGAGCCCGGCGATGTCGCGCAAAGGGCTGCTGCTCAAGGCGGTGGTCACTGACCGGATCCTTCTCGGTGGCGGGGCTTGTCCCCGGTGGCGGGGTCACTCTCCCCGCCCCGGTCCCTCCATCATCCTCGACTCAGCCGGCCGTGAGACGCACGAGCAGGCATACGGGGCGGTCGCCGTCCACCTCCACCAGGAGTTCCGCGCCGCCCTGCCGCCAGCTCACCGCACCCGCCGGAGCCGAGGGGTGCATGATCTCCGCCGTCACGTCCTGCCCGGCCAGATGCGGGACCGGGAGCGTACGTTCCGTGTCGCCGGCCCTGCGCCACACCGACAGATACGTCACTCCCTGACCCCGCAACCCCAGTGCCAGCCACTCGTCCGTCCACCCCGGCAGCCCCAGCGGCCACCACGGCACGGCCAGGGGCAGGTCGTGGCGAAGCGCCTTGTAGGTGCCCAACGCATCGCGTACGAGCGCGAGCTGCCCCTCTGACATGTGGTCCAGATGCCCGGAGAGATGGATCCTGCCGAGCAGCGCACCCCCCAGCGTGAACGTGATCTCGTCGTCCGTGTACCCCGGCTGCGGGTAGGCCCAGACAGCGCCCTGCTCCGGCGGGACGGCGGTGGGCGCGGCAGCGGCGATCGGCGGATAGCGCAGCGGGTCCTGCTGGTCGCTGGTGGACTGGAGCTGGGCCACGGTGAGTGAGGCGCCGTCCATCCGCATCCCGCCCGACGCGCAGTTCTCGATCACCAGGCCGGGATGCCGGTCGAGCACCGACCGCAGCCACCCGAGCCAGGCACGCACATGACCGAGCAGCGGACCGCCGGGGGAGACGGTGATGTTGTAGTCGAGCTTGAGATAGCCGACACCCCACTCGCCGACGATGCGGTCCACGGCCGCGTCGAGGTGCGCGCGGGCGGCCGGATGACGCAGATCCAGTTGGTGGCGGCCGTGCTCGGTGACCCGTACACCGTCGCGGCGTACGAACGCCCCGTCGGGCAGGGATACGGCGACCGGGCTCCGTACGCCGACGACCTCTGGCTCCAGCCAGAGTCCCGGCACCATGCCGCGCCCGTGGATGTGGGCGATGACGCGTTGGATCCCGCCGTCCGGGAAACGCCGGTCGGAGGGGAGCCAGGCGCCGACGCTGTCCCACCAGCCCTCCGCGTCGTCGTCGTACCAGCCCGAGTCGATACAGAAGTACTCGGCGCCCACCTCTGCGGCGGCGTCGATCAGAGGCAGCAGCTTCTTGGTGGTCGGGTCGCCCATCAGCGTGTTCATGTAGTCGTTGAACACCACGGGCAGGGCGGAGTGATCGGGGTGCGGGCGACGGACCGCCCGGCGGTACGCGGTCAGTGCGGCCAGCGCGTCCTCGAACCCGTGCCCCAGGGCGAGCGCCGCCGGTTCGGTGGTGAACCCGTCTCCGGGTTCCAGTCGCTCGCGCCACTGGTGGTCCGCGTCGGTGGGTCCGCCGAGCGCCAGATAGGACCCGTCACCGAACTCGCCCGTGTCCCAGCGCCAGGCGGCGGCCGACTCGATCTGCCACAGCCAGGTCCTGCCGTCCGTACGGTCGCGCAGGGCGCCCATGGCCAGATGGCCGTCGGTCGGCCAGCTTCCCCTGCTGCTCACCGCCAGACAGGCGCGGCTCTCGTGCTCGTGGACCCCGCGGCCGATGTCGGCCAGATGGGTCCTCAGCGGCTCCACGGACCAGCGGCACTCGGCCAGCCAGTCATTGCGTGCGCGGTGGACGTCGAGGACGTCGGGGGAGGGTAGGCCGCCGAGCAGGAGACTCGAGACGGACTGGATGACCAGCGGCGCGGTTCCGTCGTTGCGCAGGCGGACACGGGAACGTACGACGGGAACGCCGTCCGGTGAGAAGTAGCCGACCTCGGCGGTCAACCCGCTTGCCGGGTCGTGGAGTTCGATGAGCAGTCGGTGCTCGTCACCCTCGCGCCGGGCCCGGTGCGAGCGGTAGCGCAGCCGTCCGCCGAGCGCCGAGTCGACGAACCGGGGGCCCGACCAGCCGCTGCTGTGTCCGAGGGCGGTGATCTCCACCAGGGGGAGCGGTGCGTCCGTGGCACCGGGTGGCCCCGCGGTGGCGTCCGGGCCGGACAGGCGGGTGATCCTCAGCGCGCCGTCGGATGCGGTGGCGAAGTGGACCTCAAGTCCCGAATGCCCCCAAGAGAACTTCTCCACGGCGCTGTTGGCTGCCTCACCGGTCAACGTGCACTCCTCCCGGATCCGCCTGGCGGCGGTCTGCGTCCGCTGGGTGAATCTGTCGTTACGGTCTCTTGACGAGCTCTGTGTGACCGGTCACAATCCTGGCATGAATGTGACCGGTCACACAAGGAGAACGGCGAGCATCAGGGATGTCGCCGCCGCGGCGAACGTCTCGTACCAGACCGTTTCCCGCGTGATCAACGACCACCCGAGTGTCAGGCAGGCGACCAGGGAGCGAGTGCTCGCGGCCATCGAGGAGCTGGGGTTCCGGCGCAGCGCCACCGCGCACGCACTGGCCAGCGGCCGCGCCAGGTCGGTCACCGTGCTCACCGCCAACACCACCGAATACGGTTACGCGAAGATCCTGCAGGGCGTCGAGGAGGCGGCCCGCTCGGCCACGTACGCCGTCGGTATCGGTGTGCTGGAAGCCTCCGACGAGGCAGCTGTGCGCGCCCAGGTGCAGCAGGCCGCCGACGCCGGCGGCGGGCTCATCGTCATTGCGTACGATCCGGCCGGAGTGCTGGCCCTGGGGTCCGTGCCCGCCGGGCTCCCGTTCGTCGGCGTGGTCGAGACACCTGGGCGTCCGCCCGCCGCCGAGAGCCCCTGGGTATGGACCGACGACCGGGCGGCGGCCCACGAAGCCACCTCCCACCTCCTCTCGCTCGGCCACCGGACGGTGCACTACGTCGCCATTCCGTCGAGCACCAGCCGCACCGCACCCCGGACCGCCGGCTGGCGTGCCGCACTGCGAGAGGCGGGCGCACCCCAGCCGCGTCCCCTGCAGGGCAACTGGGGCCCGGCCGGGGGCTATGCGGCGGGCCGGAAGCTGGCCGCCGACCCCTCGGTCACCGCGATCCTGTGCGGCAACGACGACCTTGCGCTCGGTGTGATCCGCGCCCTCCACGAAGAGGGCCGGGACGTTCCCGGCGAGGTGAGCGTCGCCGGATTCGACGACGCGCCGCACGCCGCCTACCTCACCCCGTCGCTCACCTCCGTACGGCTCGACTTCACGGGTCTCGGACGCGCCGCCTTCGGGCTCCTGCACCGGGCGGTCGAGGAATCCGCGCCGGTGGTGCCGCGCCCCGTCTCCGTACCGGAGCTGGTGGTCAGGGAGAGCTCAGGCCCCCCGCCGGCCACCGGGAACCAGCAGTGACCCGCCCACGACCCACTCCTTCGACGCAGTGAGGCAGAGCCCTGATGAGCACAGCCCCGATGAAGAGAGTCCTCCCGGCTCTGGTGCTGATATGCGCCACCGCCCTGACCGCGACCGCGTGCAGCGACCCGAGTGCGATGGGCGGGGCGGACACCGCACCCGGAAAAGCGGTCGACCCCACAGCGAAGCTCGACGGGGTGAAACTGACCATGTGGACCGCCCAGAACACGGTCAACGCCCCCAAGCAGGTCATTGACGCCTTCGAGAAGGCCACCGGCGCCGAGATCGACGCCCAGGCCATTCCCGATCTGTACGAACAGAACGTGCCGACGAAGCTGGCCTCGGGCGACAAGCCGGACCTGATGTTCTGGCAGCCGTCGATCTCCACGCTGCCGTTCATCCAGCCGCAGCAGAATCTGCTGCCCCTCGACGGCGAACCCTGGGTGAAGAAGCTCGGTGACACCGAAAAGTCCCTAGGCGTCATCGACGGCAAGCGCTACGCCGCGATCGTCACCAGCCCCGCCATGCTCGGCGTCTACTACAACAAGGACCTCTTCAGGAAGGCCGGCATCACCGAGGAGCAGTTCCCGCAGAGCTACGCCGAGCTGCTCACTCTCGGCCAACGGATCAAGGACCGGACGGACGCGGCCGCCTTCTACGAGGCCGGCGGCGACAAGTGGCCCATGCAGTGGCAGATGCAGGTCCAGCTCACCGACCTCGGCACGCAGTGGTGGTCCGGCCTCAACCGTAACAAGGAGAAGTGGACCGACCCCGTCGTCGTCAAGGCGGTCACCACGTACAAGGAGAAGCTCCTCGACGCCGGACTCGCGCAGAAGAACTACCGGACGGGAACCTTCACCGGCTCCGCCGACGCGCTGTGGAAGGGCGAGGCCGGCATGGTCCTCAACGTCACCTCCTTCCAGTCCCAGCTGCAGGCGAAGTACAGCACCGAGGAGATCAACAATAAGCTGGGCTGGTTCCCGGTCTCCAACTCCACCGGTGAGGGGATGTATTCGCCGGACCAGACGAACGGCGTCGTCGCCTTCAAAACCGGTGACGAGAAGCGTCAGAACGCCTCCCGGCAGTTCCTGGCCTTCTGGCTCGACACGGACTACGCCTCCTACATCAAGGCGATGAAGATCCCCTCCGTGCAGCCCTCGGTGCCCTCGCCCGAAGGGCTCCCGGACACCTCGAAGGCCCAGATCGCGGCGCTGCCCACGGCGAACGGCGTCTTCCAGGCCAAGGCGATCGTCGCACCGGACACCCACCTGTACCTCGCCGACATGATCTACGGCAAGAAGACCCCGCAGCAGGTGGCCCAGGCGATCCAGGACCAGTTCGCGCAGGTGGCCAAGGCCCAGGGCGCGCCCGGCTTCTGATCCCCGAGCCGCCGAGAGCGAAGGATTCCCCAGCCGTGGCCGACACAGCCGTACGCAGCACACCGGCGGCGCAGACCGCCCGCAACCAGCAGAAGAAGGCGGGACGGCTGCCGCGTGCAGCCGTCCACCACCCCTGGTGGTTCGCACTTCCGGCAGTAGTGGTCTTCGCGGCCTTCTTCCTGGTGCCGAACCTGCTCAACTTCTACTACCCGTTCACCGACTGGTCCTCCTACCACCCGGACATATCCTTCGTCGGACTCGACAACTTCCGGACGGTCGCCGACGACGGGTCCCTGGTACGGGCCATCAGGACGACTCTCCTGTACGCGGCTCTGGCCGCCCTCTTCCAGAACTGCTTCGGGCTCGGTCTGGCGCTTCTCCTCGAACAGGACACCCGGTTCAACCGGTTCTTCCGCGCCGTCTTCTTCCTGCCCGTGCTCATCTCGGCGCTCGCAGTCGGGTACGTGTTCCAGGCGCTGCTGGACCAGGACGGTGCGGTCAACTCCGTACTGGGCACGGACATTCCCTGGCTCGGATCCACGAACTGGACCCTCGTCCTGGTCTCCCTCATCCACGGCTGGAAGTGGATGGGCCTGTCGATGCTGATCTATCTGGCCGGGCTGAAAGGGATTCCGGGCGAGATGCTGGAGGCCGCGAAGATCGACGGGGCCGGCCCCTGGCGGACCTTCCGGTCCGTGCGCTGGCCGATGCTCGCGCCCGCCGTCACCTTCAACGCGACCACGGCGCTCATCGGTTCGATGAACACCTTCGACATCGTGCAGGCCACCACGGGCGGCGGGCCGGCCGCGTCCACCGAGGTGTTCAACATCTACATGTTCCGGGTCTTCGGACAGGGCCTCTACGCGCAGGCCTCCGCAATGAGCCTCGTCCTCTTCCTGATCGTCGTCGCCGTCGCGATCCCCCTCATCGTCGGACTGCGCCGAAGGGAACAGCTGCTGTGAACCCCTCCCCCCTGTGGAGACTGGGCCGCCCCGCCCTCGTCCTGGCGATCGCCGCTCTCGCCGTCGGCGTACCCCTGTGGCTGGTCCTGGTCACCTCGGCCAAACCCCAGGGCGAGGCCGTCACGCCCGACCTCCGCCCGCCGGACCACCGGCAGCCCGCAGAGAACTACGCGGACGCGGTCGGCCAGGGCGAGATGCTGCGCGGCATGCTCAATTCGCTGCTGGTGGTCATCCCGTCCGTGGTCCTGGTGCTGATCCTCGGCGCGGGCGCCGCCTGGGTCTTCGCCCGCCGCACGTCCCGACTGGTGTCGGCGGCGTACGCGCTGACCATCAGCGGACTGCTGCTGCCGCCCGCGGTCATCACCGTCGTCATGGAACTGCGGCAGTTCGGGCTGGCCAACACCCGGCCCGGCATGATCGCCGTCTACACCGGTATGTATCTGTCCACGTCCATCTTCTTCATGACCGGGTTCATCCGCACCATCCCGGCCGAGCTGGAGGAAGCGGCGCGGGTGGACGGCGCGAAGCCGCTGCGGATATTCGTGCGGATCATCCTGCCGCTGCTCAGGCCCGTCATCGCCACCGCGACGATCATGGTGATGCTCTACGCCTGGAGCGACGTCTTCTACGCCTTCTTCGTCCTCGGCGGCGGAGATGTGGCGACCCTGCCGATCAACCTCTACCAGGTCGCCAGCGCCCAGCTCTACCTCAACAACTGGCATCTCGTCTTCGCGTACGTGGTGCTGATGAGCCTGCCCATGGTCGCCGTGTTCCTGGTGGCCCAGCGAAAGATCGTGTCCGGCATCACCAGCGGAGCCGTCAAGTGACGCCAACCAACCGGAGGTACACGTGAGCACCGCCCGCACACCCCGCACACCCGGCAGGAGACGACTGCGGGTCGCCACCGCCGCGGCAGCAGCCCTCCTGGGAGCCACAGCGATGATCGCCGGACCGCCCGCCACCGCACCCGCCGCGGCAGCGACCGCCGCACAGACCATCGCGGTCGACCTCGGCGCCTCCGAGGGCCCGGTCATGCACGGCGCCAACGGCGCCCTGTACGGGCTGAGCGACGACGGTGTACCGGGCGACGCCGTCCTCGAACCGCTGAAGATATCCACCATTTCGCAGAAGCCCCAGGGCGGCGCCCAGCACCCCAACGGCGACGCGATCACAGTCTCGAAGTCCTTCTTCCGCAACGGCGGCGGCGACGTCCTCGTCATGATGCAGGACATCTACGCCAAGTGGCCCTACGAGGACCTGGGCATCGACGACTACCTCACCAAGGTGGACGGCATCGCCGAGGACGTCGAGGCCGCCCCGAACAGCGAGCACTTCATCTACGTCCCGTTCAACGAACCCGACTGGATCTGGTACAAGCTGGGCGTCGACGACCAGGCGACGTACGAGGTCAACCGCGACCGGTTCTTCAAGGACTGGAAGACGGTGTACGAGCGCATCCGCGCCATCGACCCGGACGCACGGATCGCCGGTCCCAACGAGGCGTCCTACCACTCCCGGCTGCTGACGGACTTCCTGGCCTTCGCCAAGAAGGAGAACGTCCTGCCCGAGGTCATGACCTGGCACGAGCTCGGCTCCGGGTCGCTGCGGGACTTCCAGAACCACTACGACACCTACCGGGCAACCGAGAAGCGGCTCGGCATCGAGCCGCTCGCCATCAACATCAACGAGTACGCCAACCGCCGCGACCTCTCCGTGCCCGGCCAACTGGTCCAGTGGGTATCGATGTTCGAGCGGAACAAAGTGTACGCCGACCAGGCCTACTGGGACGCCGCCGGTAACCTCGACGGCAACGTCGTGCACACCAACATCCCCAACGGCGGCTGGTGGTTCTTCCGCTGGTACGCGGGTCTCTCCGGCCGGACCGTGCAAGTCACCCCGCCCCGGGCCGACACCATCGACACCCTTCAGGGCCTCGCGTCCCTCGACCCCTCCCGCAGGCAGGCGCAGGTCCTGCTCGGCGGCGCATCGGGTGACGCGGACGTGGCCGTGCGCCACGTCGACCCGGCCGTCTTCGGCCGGTCCGTCACGGCGACCGTGGCCGAGGCGGCCTGGTCCGGGTACGAGGGCGGACACGCCACCCCGCGCGTCCTGTCACGGACGAAGCTGAACGTCGCCCCTGACGGCAGCGTCACCGTACCCGTCACGGGCATGGACAGGATGTCCGCGTACCGCGTGGTGCTCACCCCGGCCGGCTCGGGCACACCCGCCCCTGCCACTGTGCCGTTCACCGCCTCGTACGAGGCGGAGGACGCCGCGATCACCGCGGGCCAGGTCTACACCCAGGGCACGGTGTCCGACGCCAACGGCTATGCCGCATCGGGCACGAAGGACGTCGGATCCCTCAAGGAGGCGGCAAGCAAAGTGGACTTCAGCGTCTCCGTGCCGCGGACGGGCCTATACGACCTGGCCGTCCTGTACGGCAACCAGACCGGAACACCGTCCACACAACTCCTGTCCGTGGACGGCGGTACACCGGCCGAGGTGACCTACCCGTCGACCGAGAACTGGCTGTACCGAGCCAAGAAGGACCTCACGGTCGAGCTCACGGCGGGCGCCCACACCCTGACCCTCGCCCACGGCAACGGGGAGGCGACACTCGACCGCATCGACCTGACGGCGCACACCACACCGTCCACCGTGTACGAGGCCACGCTCGCCGATGTCTCGGGCAGCGTGTCGTACGACTACCGCGACTCGAGCGGAACCGGCACGGGTGCGCTGGTCCTCGGGCGCGGATCGAAAGCGGTCTTCGACGCGTACGCGCCGCAGGACGGCTACTACACGGTGACCACGCGTGCCTCCGCCCCCGTGAAGCTCGCCCTGCACGGCGAGACGGTGACCGCACCCCCGGGCAGGGCCCTCAAGCTCTACCTCGTCGCGGGCAACAACCGCATCACCGCGACCGGATACGCGAACCTGCGCTCCCTCGATGTGACGGGCTCCGGATCGGATTCCGGCGTCCTGACCTACGAGGGCACACAGGCGACGCTGTCCGGTGGCGCGCGCCTGGTGGACAGCGCGCATGCGTCCGCCGGCAGTTACGTCGGCTGGCTGGGGAACAGCGACTCCAGCAAGGCGGTCTTCACCGTCGACGCGCCGCGTGCCGGTGCCTACGTCCTGGTGACGCGGTACGGCCACAACGACCGGCGCGACAACGGGCACGCGTACAACACCGACATCATGTCCCGCACGGCCGACGTCACCGTCGGCGGCCGGACGCAGCAGATCACCTTCAAGAACACCTGGAGCTGGGACGACTTCTGGACCCTGGGCGTCCCGGTCGAACTGAAGAAGGGCGCCAACACCGTCACCTTCACCAACGCGTCGGCCTGGGCCCCGAACATCGACCGCATCCAGCTCGCACCGGTCCGCGGCTGACCCGGCCCGGTCCTCCCGTGTGCTGCGCCGCGGTGCGGCGGCGCAGCACACGGGAGGGAAAGGACTGAATGAAGGACGATGATCTGCGCACGCGTGGAGTGCGGCGGCCGCGCACCGACCCGACCGGGCGCGGATGCCCGCGCGCATCGAGCGGAACATTGCCGAGAACGGGCGGCGCTCCCGGGGCCGGCTGCGCAGGGCAGGTACGACCGCAAAGCGTGCCCCGGCCCGGGCCGGCATGTCCCGCCCCCCTCATGGGGCCGGGAGCGATGCCGCCTGCGGGGTGGGCGAGTTGCTGACCGCGCTGCTGACCGCGCGCACCCCCCCGGCCGTCAGGAGCCGAGCAGCCGCTCGTACTCCTCCTGCGTGACCGGAAGCACCGTGCCGTGCCGGGCACCCGCCGGGAGTTCGTAGTCCGTGGACATCGTCCACTTGCCGGAGTCGAGGTCGTCCGTCTCGAACGGAACGTAGCCGCGCCCGCCGAACTCGTCGATGAGGAGGTACCACTTCTCCTCGGTGCTGGACCTGAAGACCGCAGGGCCCTCGCCGCGATCGATCGAACCCTTGCCGATGCAGTCGGCGACGAAGCCGTACGAACGGGACGTGAGGTCCTGCGACTTCTCCGCCGTGATGAATTTGGAGCACGGGGTGTCCGACGACGGGTTCCGCTCGTCCTTGGTGAAACGGTAGTAGCTGCCGTCGTGGCGGATCACCGTCGAGTCGATCACCGAGTACCCGGGGTCGTGCCACACCTCCGGTTCGGTGAAGGTGCGGAAGTCACGCGTGGTCGCGTACAGCATCTTGTTGTAGGTGCTGCCGGTGTGCTCCGGGTCGTCCGCCGAGTAGATCTTGGAGGCCCAGAAGACGACGTACGAGCCGAGCTTCTCGTCGTAGTACGCCTCCGGCGCCCAGGTGTTGCCGGCGGTGTCCGGTGCGACCTCCACCAGGCGCTGACCGGTCCAGTTGACCAGGTCCGTGGACTCCCAGACCATGACCGACCTGCTGCCGGTGCGCTGGACCTGGTCCCAGCTGCCGCCACTGCCTCCGTACATCCGCAGGTCGGTGGCGATCTGGTAGAACGTGTCGCCCTCCGGGGAGCGGATGATGAACGGGTCGCGGAGTCCCTTGGTGCCGAGATCCGAAGTGAGCACCGGCTTGCCGCCGTTCAGTTCCTGCCAGCGCAGCGCGTCGTTGCCCCGGCTGAGCGACATCCGTATCTGCTCACCGTCCGCGGTGCCTTCGCCGGTGAAGTAGCTCATGGCGTAGCCGGTGTACGTCTGCTCCTTCGGCAGCTCGGGCACGGCGGCGGTGAAGGTGCGGCGCGTGGCGGCCCTGCCGCGTGTGACGACGGCGGTGAGCTTCACGCTCTCCGGTCCCGCACCGCTCCTCGGGCGGTGCACGATGCCCGTCGCGTCGATGACCCGGGGCTTGCCCGACTTCCAGATGACGGAGGTGCCGTGGGCGCCGGTGGCCGGCAGCGTCAGATTCCCGCGTACGTCGTCGAGGCCGTGGACCGTGAGCACGGCCGCGGCCCGCGCGGTGGCGGCCCTGTCACTGATCTGCGTGGGTCCGGCGTGAGCGGGGCCGCTGCCGGGGAACGCGAGCAGGCCGATGACGAGGGACAGCAGGGGCAGCAGAGGGGCAAGGGCTCTTCTCGCGGGGCGCGGACGCATGACTCTCCCGACATCTTGTTCGGAATACCGGACAGTGTTCGTCAAATCGGACCGACGCTAGGGGCTGTCGGAGGCCCTCGTCAAGGGAAGTGGACGAAACAGTACGCCCTGTAGAAAGCGCTTGCTGATCCGCGTAGGGTCCTGCCCGCTGAATCCATTCAACCCGGAATCCCCTCAACCCGGAGGAGCCCCGCAATGCGCCGAGCCGGAACCGTCCTGCTGGCCGCCTGCATCGCCGCCACTGCCCTGACCGCCCTCGCGGCCACCCCCGCCGGGGCCCTGGGCCGAACCGCTGCCGGGCCGGACCGCTGCACCGGCACCGCCCCCGTCGTCTGCCACTTCGACGTCGCCCCCGGCACGTACCGGGTCCGGGTCCTCCTCGGGGGCGGTGCCGAAGCCGGCTCGACCGAGGTCACCGCCGAGACCCGCAGAACCATGCTCGCCGAGACCCCGAACGCCGCCGGTGAGACCGTCCGCCGCAGCTTCACGGTGGATGTGCGCGAGCCGGAGGGCGAGCCCACCGGACCTGCCGGCAGCCCCGGGCTCGACCTCGCCTTCGGCGGGAGGGCACCGCAGCTCGCGGCACTGCGGATCGAACGGGTCCACACGCCCCAGATCCTCCTGGCGGGCGACTCCACCGTCTGCGACCAGCCGGGCGAGCCCTACTCGGGCTGGGGGCAACAGCTCCCGCAGTACCTCACCGACCGGCTCTCCGTCGCCAACTACGCCGACTCCGGGGAGAGCTCGCAGACCTTCCGGGACGACCCGGCCCTCTTCCCCGCCCTCCGGGCCCGTATCCACCACGGCGACCTCGTCCTCGTCCAGCTGGCCCACAACGACAAGCAGACCGACCGCGACACCTACCGCGCCAACCTCACCGCGATGATCGAAGACGTCCGCGCCGAGGGCGGGCGACCGGTTCTTGTCACCCCGATCGTCCGCCGCTGGTTCAACACGGACGGCACGCTCGACAACGGCACCGCACTGATCGTCAACGGCCTGGGCGTGGACCTGCCCGCCGAGGTGCGCACCCTCGCCGCCGAGCAGGAGACCCCGCTCATCGACCTCACCGCCCTGACCAAGGCGCGTGTCGAGGAGCTAGGCCCCGAGGCCTCCAAGGCCCTCTACCTCTACGACGAGAAGCGCGACAACACCCACACCTCCACGCGCGGTGCCACGGAGTACGCCGCGCTCGTCCTCGGTGAACTACGGGCTCAGATGCTTCTCCCGCCGCGCACGATCCGGTGACTCCGTTCCCCCACGAAAGGCGATCCCGTGAGCCATGCCGAAGTACCCAGCCGCAGAACGATGCTGAGGGGAGCCGTGGTCGCAGGAGCCCTCGCCGCCGCACCCGGCGTCGCCCACGCCGCAGCGCCGAGCGCCCCGTACCGCAATCCGCTGGTCGAGCAGCGGGCTGACCCGCACATCATGCGGCACGCCGGCGGCCGCTACTACTTCACCGCCAGCGCCCCCGAGTACGACCGGATCATCCTGCGTTCCTCCCGCACCCTGCGTGGCCTGAGCACCGCCGAGGAATCCGTCATCTGGACCAGGCACACCACCGGGGACATGGCCGCCCACATCTGGGCGCCGGAACTCCATCGCATCGGCGGCACGTGGTACATCTACTTCGCCGCAGCGCCCGCGGATGACGTCTGGAAGATACGCATCTGGGTGCTGGAGAACGCGAGCGCCAGCCCCTTCCGTGGCACGTGGATCGAGAAGGGGCAGCTCACCACGGCTTGGGACACCTTCTCCCTCGACGCCCACACCTTCACCCACCGCGGTGATCGCTACCTGGCCTGGGCGCAGCACGAGCCCGGACTGGACAACAACACCGGGCTCTTCCTCTCGCGGATGGCCGACCCCTGGACGCTGACCGGACCTCAGATCCGTCTCAGTACGCCCGAGTACGACTGGGAACGCATCGGCTTCAAGGTCAACGAGGGGGCCGCGGTGATCAAGCGGAACGGCCGCGTCTTCATGACGTACTCCGCGAGCGCGACCGACGCCAACTACTGCATGGGCCTCCTCACCGCCGATGCCCGCAGCGACCTGATGGACCCGGCCTCCTGGACCAAGTCCCCGGAGCCCGTCTTCACCAGCAGCGAGGAGACGGGCCAGTACGGCCCCGGCCACAACTCCTTCACCGTCGCCGAGGACGGCCGCACCGACGTGCTCGTCTACCACGCCCGGCCGTACAAGGAGATCACCGGCGATCCGCTTCACGACCCCAATCGGCACACCCGGATCCAGCGGCTGACCTGGAAGGCGGACGGCACACCGGACTTCGGCGTCCCGGTGGCCGACTCCGCGTGACGCCGGATCCGGCCCCGGCCGGCAGGGCCGGGGCCGGTCCGCAGCATTGACGCGCCCCATGTCTCTGCCTATCTTTCGTTCGAAGTTCTGGGCAACGTCCGATATATCGAACAATGAACCCCTGGAGCGTCCATGCCGTACCCGCATCTGTGGCCCCGGCTCACCGTCCCCATCGCCGCGCTCCTCCTCGCAACGCTGGTGGCCGCGCCCACCCGCGCCGACGACACCGCACCGGCGGCGGAGCCGGCCGACTACTCCCTCACCGTCCACCCGGACCGCACCGGCCCCGCCATCGACGACTCGATGTACGGCGTCTTCTACGAGGACATCAACCACGCGGCCGACGGAGGGCTGTACGCCGAACTCGTCCAGAACCGGTCCTTCGAGTACGACCGCGCCGACAACGCCGCGTACTCCTCCATGACCGCCTGGAGTCCGACCGCTGTGTCCGGCGGTACGGGGCAGGCCCGAACCCTGGACGACGACGAGCGCCTGGGCGAACGCAACCGCCGCTACCTGCGCCTCGACCTCGATGGCGGCGCGAGCGGACAGGCCGGTTTCGGAGTGACCAACTCCGGCTACAACGAGGGCCTGCGCATACGCAAGGGCGAGCGCTACGACTTCTCCGTCTGGGCACGCACCGACAGAGCCGAGGGGACCGCGCTGACCGTCGGAGCGACCACAGCGGACGGCACCGCGCTCACCGCACCGCTGCGCATCACGGCGCGCGGAGACCGCTGGACGAAGTACACCGGAACCCTCACGGCCCGCACCGCAGCCGCGGACGGCAGGCTCACCGTCACGGCCGGCGGCAGCGGCACCGTACGGCTCGACATGATCTCCCTCTTCCCCCGGGACACGTACAAGGGGCGGGTGAACGGCCTGCGCAAGGACCTCGCGGAGAAGACCGCCGCGCTGGAGCCCGGGTTCCTGCGCTTCCCGGGCGGCTGCCTCGTCAACACGGGAAGCCATGAGGCCTACGAGGCCCCCGGCTGGGAGCGCAAGCGCTCCTACCAGTGGAAGGACACCATCGGCCCGGTCGAGCAGCGTCCCGTCAACGCGAACTTCTGGGGTTACAACCAGACCTACGGCCTCGGCTACTACGAGTACTTCCAGTTCGCCGAGGACATCGGCGCGATGGCACTGCCCGTCGTGCCCGCACTCGTCACCGGCTGCGGCCAGAACAAGGCGACCGACGACCCCGAACTGCTGAAGCGGCACATCCAGGACACCCTCGACCTCATCGAGTTCGCCAACGGCCCGGCCGGCTCCACCTGGGGTGCTAAGCGTGCGGCGATGGGTCACCGTGCTCCGTTCGGACTCACCCACATAGAGGTCGGCAACGAGGAGAACCTCCCCGACGAGTTCTTCACCCGCTTCACCGAGTTCCGCAAGGCCGTCGAGGCCAGGTACCCGGACATCACCGTGATCAGCAACTCCGGCCCGGACGACAGCGGCACGACCTTCGACCGCGCCTGGCAGCTCAACCGGGACGCGGACGTCGCCATGGTCGACGAGCACTACTACAACAGCCCGCAGTGGTTCCTGGAGAACAACGCACGCTACGACACCTACGACCGCAACGGCCCGAAGGTGTTCCTCGGCGAGTACGCCTCGCTCGACAACCGCTTCTCCAACGCCCTCGCCGAAGCCGCCTTCATGACCGGACTCGAGCGCAACGCGGATGTCGTCGAGCTCGCCTCCTACGCTCCGCTGCTCGCCGACACGAACGACTCGCAGTGGCGCCCGGACATGATCTGGTTCGACAACGAGAAGTCATGGGCATCGGCCGACTACGAGGTGCAGAAGCTCTTCATGAACAACGTAGGCGACCGCGTCGTGCCGAGCACCGCGTCCGCCACTCCCGCGGCCTCCGCACCGATCACCGGCGCCGTCGGGCTGTCGACCTGGGCGACCGGTGCGGCGTACGACGATGTCGAAGTCACCTCGCCGGACGGTGCGCAGCTGCTGAGCGACGACTTCTCGGGCGACGACTCCCGGTGGACGAAGACGGCGGGACGCGGCGAATGGTCCGTCCAGGAGGGGGCCTACGTCCAGTCGGACGAGAGCGCCGAAAACACCCTGGTCACGGCCGGCGACCCCGGCTGGCAGAACTACGACCTGCGGGTCAAGGCCACCAAGAAGGCGGGCAAGGAGGGCTTCCTCGTGGCCTTCGGAGTCAAGGACACCGGGAACAAGTACTGGTGGAACCTCGGGGGCTGGGGCAACACCCGCTCCGCCGTGGAGAAGACGGTCGACGGCGCCAACCAGACGATGACCGAGGACAGCACGAAGATCGAGACGGGGCGCACCTACGACCTCAGGATCCAGGTGCGCGACCGGCAGGTCACGCTCTTCCTCGACGGGAAGCAGTGGGGCACCTTCACCGACGACAAGCCCGCCGAACCCTTCCGGCAGGTGGTCACCCGCGACAACGCCACCGGTGACCTCATCGTCAAGGTGGTCAACGCCCAGGCGGCGGACGCCAGGACCCGGATCGACCTGGGCGCGGAGCCGGCAGCACCGGTGGCCGGGCTGACCACACTTCAGGCAGCTCCGGACGCCGTCAACACCGCGGACGACCGTCAGGTGGCACCGAAGCGGACGAAGCTGCGCATCGACGGATCCGTCTTCACGCACACCTTCCCGGCGTATTCCGTGACCTTCGTACGCGTCAAGGCGGGCCCCAAAGCAAAAAACCCCAGGTGACCTGGGGTTTGTGCTGGTGTCCGAGGGGGGACTTGAACCCCCACGCCCGATAAAGGGCACTAGCACCTCAAGCTAGCGCGTCTGCCATTCCGCCACCCGGACCGGGTGTGTGCCGACCGGGCCAGGCCCGTTCCGACGTGGAAAACCATAGCAAACATTCGGGGGTGCTCGATCACGCCCCATGGCGTGTGAAAGGCGCGTGACGAGGAGCGGGTGGTCTTGGGTGTGCGGGGCAGGCGCGCGAGGATGAGGGGGAGCACCACCGCGACAGTGGAAGGAAGCAGCGTGAGCGAGACCAACACGGCCCGGACCGGCATCGGCGAGTCCGCCGAGTATGAGGTCGTGGACCTCTGTCGTGACCTGATCAGGATCGACACCAGCAACTACGGCGACCACTCGGGCCCCGGGGAGCGGCTGGCCGCCGAGTACATCGCCGAGAAGCTCGCCGAGGTCGGGCTGGAACCGCAGATCATCGAGTCCCACAAGGGCCGGGCCTCCACCGTGGCCCGGATCGAGGGCGAGGACCCCTCCAAGCCCGCCCTGCTGATCCACGGGCACACCGACGTGGTGCCGGCCAACGCGGCCGACTGGACGCACGACCCCTTCTCCGGGGAGATCGCGGACGGCTGTGTGTGGGGCCGGGGCGCGGTCGACATGAAGGACATGGACGCGATGACCCTCGCGGTCGTCCGTGACCGTATGCGCAGCGGACGCAAGCCCCCGCGCGACATCGTGCTGGCCTTCCTCGCGGACGAGGAGGCGGGCGGCACGTACGGGGCACGCCACCTCGTCGACAACCACCGTGATCTCTTCGACGGCGTCACCGAGGCGATCGGCGAGGTCGGTGGCTTCTCGTTCACCGTCAACGAGAACCTGCGGCTCTACCTGGTGGAGACCGCGCAGAAGGGTATGCACTGGATGCGGCTCACCGTGGACGGCACGGCCGGTCACGGTTCCATGACCAACAACGACAACGCGATCACCGAGCTCTGCGAGGCCGTCGGCCGGCTCGGCCGGCACAAGTGGCCGGTCCGGGTGACCAAGACCGTGCGGTCCTTCCTCGACGAGCTGTCCGACGCACTGGGCACCCCGCTCGACCCGGAGGACATGGAGGCGACGCTCGCCAAGCTCGGCGGGATCGCCAAGATGGTCGGCGCCACCCTGCGGAACTCCGCCGCTCCCACCATGCTCGGCGCCGGTTACAAGGTGAACGTGATCCCCGGACAGGCCACCGCGCACGTGGACGGGCGCTTCCTGCCCGGTTACGAGGACGAGTTCCTGACCGACCTCGACCGGATCCTCGGCCCGCGGGTGAAGCGGGAGGACGTGCACGGCGACAAGGCGCTGGAGACCAGCTTCGACGGGTCGCTGGTGGACGCGATGCAGCTCGCCCTGAAGGCCGAGGACCCGATCGCCCGCGCCGTGCCCTACATGCTCTCCGGTGGTACCGACGCGAAGTCCTTCGACGACCTCGGCATCCGCTGCTTCGGCTTCGCTCCGCTGAAGCTGCCGCCGGAGCTGGACTTCGCGGGCATGTTCCATGGCGTGGACGAGCGGGTTCCGGTGGATGGCCTGACGTTCGGAGTCCGGGTGCTCGACCGTTTCATCGACCATTCCTGAAGCAGGCGGCACGCAGTCGTCACCCGAATTCGCCAGCGTGTACGTACCTCACCGGAAAGAGTGAAAGGGGTCGCGCACTCGTAGCCCCCCAACTCCCTCCTCGTTACAGGTGATGCGGTCCGCGGCTGGGACCGCACTTGTCAATCAGGAGGAATAATGATCAAGAAGGTCGTCGCGGTCGCGGCTGCTACCGGTGGTCTCGTGCTCGCGGGTGCGGGTATGGCTTCTGCCGACTCCGGAGCCCAGGGTGCCGCCATCGGCAGCCCCGGCGTGCTCTCGGGCAATGTTGTCCAGGCTCCGGTCCACGTTCCGGTGAACGTCTGCGGCAACACGGTCTCCGTGATCGGGCTGCTGAACCCCGCCTTCGGCAACGTCTGCGTCAACCACTGACGTTGAAAACCAACCCGTCAAGGGTGTGAGTCCGGTCGGCCCCGGAGTGCGCGCCATGCACTCCGGGGCCGCTGGACGTTCGGCCCCCGCACGGTTATGTCCGGGGGTATTCCGGAAGGCAGAAGGCAGGAAAGCAACCTATGCGACAGGTCACACGTAAAGGCCTGATCACCATGGCAGCGGCGGGCGGAGTGCTCGCGCTCGGTGGCGGGTATGCGCATGCCGACGCGGGAGCGGTCGGCGGCGCGTCGAACTCGCCGGGAGTGCTGTCGGGGAATTCGGTTCAGGTCCCGATCGACATTCCCGTCAATGTGTGCGGAAATTCCGTGAACGTCGGCGGTCTGCTCAATCCCACGAGCGGCAACGACTGCGGAAACGGATCGGCGGGTGCCGAGCACGGGTACGCGTCGGACGACAGTGCCGGGTCCGGTCACGGCTCCGGCAGCCACGCGTCCGGGCAGCACGAGGCCCGGGACAGTGGCGCGGGGACCGGCAGGCATCGCGCTCCCGGCGCCGCGGCACGGGGTGAGGCCAAGGGTTCGCCCGGCATCGCCTCCGGCAACCTGGTGCAGGTGCCGGTGTCGATCCCGGTGAACGTCTGCGGCAACAGCATCACCATCGGCGGACTGCTCAACCCGGTCTTCGGCAACACCTGCGAGAACGACACGGAGGTCAGCCCCCCGCCCGTCGTACCGCAGTCGCCCCACACGCCCGAGGAGTCGGCACTGCCGCCCGCTCAGGTTCCGCCCGCTCCCGAGGCCCAGCTCGTGCCCGGCGAGCAGCTCGCACACACCGGTGCGGGCGGTCTCGACCTGCTGATCCCGGCGAGCGCCGGCCTCCTGCTTGCCGGTGCGGGTACGGTCCTGTACCGCCGCTCGCGCAGCGCCGCATAACGGCACCGCGGCTTCGGCGTACGGCGTCGTTCAGGAGCGGGTTCCGCAGGTGCGGGGCCCGCTCCGTCCTACCAGGTGGCCCGGAGCTGGCGGATGATCCGGCGGCGCAACCGGACGCGGCGGCTGCCGTCACGGCGCAGCGTCAGCCGGTCCAACTCCCAGTGCCCGTACTCGGCATGGTCGGTCAGCAGGCGGGTCGCTTCCTTGCGGGAGACCCCGCGCGGCACGTACACGTCGACAAATTCGTATTCCGGCATCGCATCTATTGTGCGTGCAGAGCCCCGGTACGGATAGCGTCTGCACTATGTCTGATGCTGCGCAGCCCACCGCTGCCGAGGTACGCGCCGCCGCCGATGCAGTCAAAACCGCGCTCGACCGCCACCTCGAGGCGGTCGAGCGCCGTACCGGGGACGACGACGCCGCTGTTTTCGACGCGTTCAACGCACTGGCCGCTGCGGCCGAGGTCTACGACGAACTCCTCTACGACCGCTACGACGAGGTCACCCCCTTCGAGATCCCGGGCGCGGACGATTCGCTGCCGCCGTACGCCGGTCCGGAGGAGCCGCACGCCCTCAGTGTGCTGATCAGGCGCGACTACGCAGTGGTGGAACCACCGCGGCTGCTGGCCCAGGCCCAGCGGCTCGCCGACCTGGACCCGGACCAGCACGACAGCGACAGCGTTCCGGTGGTCGGTAGCAGTGTGCATGCCGCGCTGGGTGTGCTGTTCGGCGAGTACGAGGCGGACGAGATCGCGTCCCGGCACAAGGAATTCGGTCTGGAGGAGGGGGACTCCACGCTCTGGGTCTCCGCGGTGGACGAGCTTCCCGAGCCGGGGGAGTGGCTCGGGGCGCCGTTCGACGAGGCCGATCCGGCGCAGGTGGTCTGTCGCTTCGACGTCAGCTCGGTCTTCGACGAGGACGAGCTGGACGGTGACGTATCCGTGGTGGGCGGCTCCTGATCCTCCGGACGGAAGGCCCCGGCACGCACCGGGGCCTTCGGGCTGTCCGGGGAGCGCCGGGCCCCTCGCTGTTCTAGGACGCGTCCGGGGTCGGCAGAGCCTCCAGCAGGGGGCGCAGCCGGGTCGTCCGCTCCTGGGCCGGGATCTCGGCGACCGCGCGCGGCAGCGCCTGGTCCACACCGTGCACCACGGACAGATGGCGCTCGCCGCGGCTGAACGCGGTGTACACCCACGGGCGGCTCAGGCCCTGAGCCGCATCGCCCGGCAGGACGACGACCACGGCGGGCCAGCGCATTCCGGCCGCCTGATGGGCGCTGAGGGCCCAGCTGTGCCGTACCGACGACTCCACCGCGTCCGGGCGTACGACGACGTGGGTGCCCGCACAGTCCAGGTGCAGTCCGTCGGCATCGGCCGAGACGACCGAACCGGGCACCGCCCTGCCAGGAGCCGGTACATGGACGACACGGTCGCCGGGGTCGAAGCCGCCGAACCTGCCGGGGCCCGGATTGAGCCGCTCCTTGAGGGCCGCGTTGAGTGCTTTTGTGCCCGCGGAGCCACCGTGTCCGACCGTGATCACCTGGGTGTCGGCCGAAGGTACGCCGATGGCACGCGGCACCGAGTCGGCGACGAGCTGCACGGTGCGGTGGACCGCCTCACCCGCATCGCGGACGGGGACGATCACGACTTCCCGGCCGGGCGCGTCGACCTGGCCGAGCTCACCGATCCCGATGCCCGAGACCAGTTCGCCGATCGGTCCGGGGTCCGGTGTACGCGACACCACCTGCGGGCAGGCGCGCGCCGCCAGAGCGTCCGCGAACACCCGGCCCGCACCGGCGGAACCCAGCACACCCGGGTCGCCGCTCAGCACCAGCCGGGTTCCGTCGGCGAGGGACTCCACCAGCATCGCGGCGGTCTCCACATCGAGCTGCGGCGCATCCAGCACGACCAGCAGGTCCAGGGCGAGCGCACCGTCCGCGTCCCTGCCGGGGCCTGCCGCGCCGGAGAGCAGATCCCAGAGGGTGACCGCGGCCTGCGGATCACCGACCGCGGTGGCCAGCCTGTGCCGGCCGTCCACGCTGTGGGTCGCTCCGAGGGCGCGCAGTCCAAGGCCCTGCGCGGCAGCGATGAGGGCGGCGGGTTCCGCCCGGGCACTCTCGCCGCCGCTGTGGACGACCAGTCCGGCGGTTGCCACCGTCCTGATCAGCTCGGCCGCCGAGGGGGACGGGGCGGCGGAAGCGGCGTCCGTCCAGTCGGCGCCCTTCTCGCAGGCGTTGACCAGCCGTGCCAGACCATCGGCGAGGCTCTCCTCGGCCAGGGCGTACCGGTCGAGGCCCAGCAGGACCTGCACCGGCTCCTGCTCGTCCGGTGACTCGTCCCGCGCCTCCTCGTCGGAGCCCTCCTCGGCCGCCCCGGCCGGCTCCCCGGGCCCTGCGGCGTTCGTGGGGTCGAGGCCGTCCTGGAAGACGAGCACGACGCCCTCGGCGACGGCGTGCTGCACGGCAGCTTCGGGATCGGTGACCGCGCGTTCGGCGAGCGCAGTACGCACCTGCGACGCATCCAGCGCGGTATGGCCCTGGAGTGCGGCGCGCTCCAGCAGCCAGCCCACGAGTGCCGCTGTACGCCGCTCGTCGTCCGGGCCGCACTCCGTGCCGAGCAGAGCCCTTGCGAAGCCGTCGGCCTGCTCGGGGCGGACCCCGGGCACGGACAGCAGCTGCCAGGGGTCCTCGCGCAGGATGCCTGCGGCATGTTCGCCGAGCGTCAGGGCCGCCGGGCGTGCCAGGGCCTCCGGCGCGCCGCCCTCGGCGAGCACCGCCGCTACGGCGCCGGCCGCCTCGGGCGACGCGTCGTGCGTGGAGGGCCGTTCAGCGGACCGGGTCCGGGCGGGTGCGGGCCCGGATCCGGGTACGGCCGGGCGGGGCGCGGGGGCCGACGCGGGCGGCTCGAAGAATGCGGTCGCCGCCGTCTCGCCGCTCTCGACGGCGCGTACGGCTGCGAGCAGGTCGGCGGCCGGGCCGCTCAGCTTCGTACCGGCGGGGATGGGCCCTTCTTTCCCGGCCTTGCGCTTCTCGATCCGCTCCCGAAGCTCGCGCTGAGCAGCCAGCTCGGCCTCGGCCTCCGAGAGCGCGGGAGCTGCGGCGGTCTCGGTGTTCGCGGCGGGCTCGGGGTCTGCGGCGGGCTCGGGGTCTGCGGAGGCCTCGGGGTCTGCGGAGGCCCCTGGAGTACCGGAAGCCTCAGGGGTTGCGGGAACCTGCTCCGCACCACCCTCTGCGGCCCCGTCGTCGCCGGGCGTACCGGCGGCGCCGACAGCGTCGTCGGAGCCCGCGTCCTCGCGGTCCTCGTGGTTCTCGGCCGCGGGGTCCGGGGTTTCCCCCCGGGGAAGGGCAGTCACAGCGTGCTCCAGTCCTGGTCGGGATAGCGGTGCACGGGCGCCGACACATCGTCGAGCGCCTGGCAGATCTCGTCAGGAAGACTAAGCGCCTCCACTGACAAGGCCTCGGAGAGCTGCTTCGCGTTGCGCGCGCCGATGATCGGGGCCACCACTCCCGGGCGGTCCCGCACCCAGGAGAGCGCGACCATGAGGGGCGTCGTCGCAAGGCCGTCCGCAGCCGTGGCCACCGCATCCACGATCCGGCTCGCGGGGTCGTCGAGATACGGCTCGACGAAGGGGGCGAGGTGCTCCGAGGCGCCACGTGAATCGGACGGTGTGCCGGTGCGGTACTTGCCGGTCAGCACCCCGCGGCCGAGCGGGGACGACGGCAGCAGCCCCACTCCGAGATCCAGCGCCGCAGGCAGTACCTCCCGCTCGATGCCCCGCTGCAGCAGCGAGTACTCCATCTGCGTGCTGGCCAGCCGGGTACGCAGGCCGGGCGATGCGAGCTGCCAGGTGGCTGCCTTGGCCAGCTGCCAGCCGCTGAAATTCGACACTCCCGCATACCGGACGCGTCCCGAGGACACCGCCAGGTCCAGCGCCTGGAGGGTCTCGTCCAGCGGTGTCACGGGGTCGAAGGCGTGGAGCTGCCACAGATCGACATAGTCCGTCCCGAGCCGCTCCAGGGACGCATCGAGTGCGGCCAGCAGATGCCCGCGTGATCCGTCGAAGCGACGGTACGGATCGGGCACGCTGCCCGCCTTGGTCGCGATGACCAGATCCTGCCGGGGCACCAGGCTGTCCACGAGCCGGCCGAGAAGGTATTCGGCCTCCCCGCCGCCGTACACATCGGCTGTGTCGATCAGCGTGCCCCCCGCGTCCCAGAAGGCTTTCAGCTGGTCGGCAGCATCGTGCTCGTCGGTGTCCCGGCCCCAGGTGAGGGTGCCGAGCCCGATCCGGGACACGCGAAGGCCGGTACGGCCGAGATGCCTCTGCTCCATGGGCGCTGAGATTACTGGCCAAGACCCCACCGGGTGGAAGCCTGTGGACAACCGAACTGCGGGTCATCGAGCCTGCCGGATGCCGGACATGCGCGCTAGAGTCCGGGACACAGGGACGTTACTGATCAGTAGAGGGAGTGCGGCATGCGGCTCGGCATCAATCTCGGTTACTGGGGTGCGGGTATGGACGGCGACAACCTCGCCGTCGCCCAGGAGGCGGACCGGCTCGGCTACGACGTCTGCTGGGCGGCCGAGGCCTACGGCTCCGACGTACCGACCGTGCTTGCCTGGGTCGCCGCCCAGACCGAGTCCATCGACGTCGGGTCCGCCATCATGCAGATCCCGGCCCGTCAGCCCGCCATGACGGCGATGACCGCGGCCACCCTCGACTCGCTCTCCGGAGGCCGTTTCCGCCTCGGCCTCGGTGTGTCGGGACCGCAGGTCTCCGAGGGCTGGTACGGCGTCAAGTTCGACAAGCCGCTGGCCCGCACCCGCGAGTACGTCGACATCGTGCGCAAGGCGATGTCCCGCGAGCGCCTCTCCTACGAGGGTGAGCACTGGACGCTGCCGCTCCCCGACGGCCCGGGCAAGCCCATCAAGCTCACCGTCCACCCCCAGCGCGAGCACATCCCGCTCTACATCGCCGCGATCGGCCCGAAGAACCTCGAGCAGACCGGTGAGATCGCCGACGGAGCCCTGCTGATCTTCCCCTCCGCCGAACACCTCGAGGACACCGCGGTGAAGCACCTGCGGGCAGGCCGTGAGAAGGCCGGGAAGACCATGGACGGCTTCGACGTCTGCCCGACGCTGCCGCTCGCCGTCGGCGACGACATCAACGGCCTCGCCGACATGTTCCGCCCGTACACCGCGCTGTACGTCGGCGGTATGGGCAGCCGCAAGCAGAACTTCTACAACCAGCTGGCCCAGCGCATGGGGTACGAGAAGGAAGCCGCCGAGATCCAGGACAAGTACCTCGCCGGCGACAAGAGCGGCGCGGCGGCCGCCGTGCCGCATCAGCTCATCGACCAGACCACGCTGCTCGGCTCGGTGGAGCGGATCGCCGAGCGCATGCAGGCGTACGCCGCCGCCGGAGTCACCACACTGACCCTCGCCCCGGCCGGCTTCACGCTCGACGAGCGGCTCGCGGCCCTGCGCGCGGGCACGGACGCCCTGGAGCGCTCCGGCCTCGCCGCATAGCTGTCGCGCCCTCCGGGGCAGCACTACGGCCGTGGTGGGGGCTCGGGGGTCCACCCCGCCACGGCCGTCACAGGGAACAACGCGCACAGCGCCTGACGGTTACGCGCCTGACCCGGCCCGGCCGCCCGGACGGGGGTTCGCCGGGAGTCCGGGCCCGTTCGGCCCTGTCCGAGCCCTCTCGTGTTGCCTACCGCACCGTTCCGCATTTGACTTTGTCTCTGCGGACACCGGCGCGAAGGGTGGCAGTGATGCTCTCGGCACAGAGTCTTTTTCAGGAGATCCTCGACGACGACGACGCCTTCCGGCTGTTCTGCTCGATCGCAGCCAGCGGGGAGTCGCAGGGCGGCTGGGAGAACGGTCGCATCGCCGCACTCGTCCCGGGGAGCCTGCGTGATCTCGCCCCCAAGATCACCCGGCACGGGGCCGACGAGGACAAGCACGGCCGGATCTTCAACGCACTGCTGAAGCAGCGCGGGCTCGAACCCGTGGCGGTGCCGTACGAGACCGACTACACGCTGCTCCTGGAGAGGCACGGCATCGGTCTCGCCCATGATCAGCTCAACCGTGACGAACCGCTGTCGGAGCGGGACATCATCGTCTACCTCGCCCACAGCAGGGTCACCGAACAGCGGGCCTCCGAACAGATGCAGCTGCTGCGCAGGTACTTCGCAGACCATCCCGCACTCGGCCGCGCGGTGAAGATGATCTCGCGGGACGAGGACAACCATCTCGCCTACTGCCACGAGGAACTGCTCCGCTTCGCCCGGGCCGGGCACGGCCGGACGATTCAGACCGTCCTGCGGGAGTGCGCCCTCGCCGAGATCCGGGTGTACCGGGACGTCAGCCTTGCCGTGATGAGCCACATGGGCACCGTGCTGCGCTGGCCCCGCGCCAAGGCGGCCGTCCTGACAGCGGGGATCCACGGGATGTACGCCTACGAGCGGCTGGCCGGCTGGCGGCGCATGGTGAGCCTGGAGCTGCCCGCACGGCGCAACGCGCTGGGCAGCCCGCCGACTCCGGAGGCCGAGTACGCCTGACGGACGGGCGCGGCGCTACATCCAGCCGCGGCGTTTGAACAAGCGGTACAGGCCGAAGACCGCGCAGCCCATCAGCGCGATCACCGCCGGGTACGTCCACACCCAGTCCAACTCGGGCATGTGATCGAAGTTCATGCCGTAGATACCGGCCACCATGGTCGGTACGGCGGCCATGGCGGCCCACGCCGAGATCTTCCGCATGTCGTCGTTCTGCCGCACCCCCATCTGTGCCAGATGGGCCGACAGAATGTCCGAGAGCAGCCGGTCGAGCCCCTCCACATGTTCGTTGGCACGCGTCAGGTGGTCGCTCACGTCCCGGAAGAACGGCTGGGAGTGCTTGTCGACGAAGGGCACGCCCGCGCCCGCGAGCCGGGCCATCGGCGTGCTCAACGGGCCGGTCGCGCGGCGGAACTCCAGTACCTGCCGTTTGAAGGTGTAGATGCGGGCAGCGGTGTTCTTGGCGTCCCCGGTGCCGCTCGGGGCGAACACCTGCGCCTCCAGCTCCGACAGGTCGGCCTGGAGCTCGGCGGCGACCTCGATGTAGTGGTCGACCGCCGCGTCGCTGACCGCGTACAGCACGGCCGTGGGGCCGTGTCTGAGCACCTCGGGCTCGGCCTCGAGCCGGCGGCGTACCGCTGCGAGGGGCGCGCCCTCGCCGTGGCGCACCGTCACCACGAAGGAGTCGCCTACGAAGATCATCAGCTCATCGGTGCTGACCGTGTCGCTCTCCTGCTCGTAGACCACCGGCTTGATGACGGCGAACAGGGAGTCGTCGTAGATCTCGAGCTTGGGGCGCTGATGCGCGCGCAGGGCGTCCTCCACTGCCAGGGGATGCAGCCCGAACTCGCTGCTGACGAGATCGAACTCCTTCTCCGTCGGCTCGTGCAGTCCGATCCACACGAACGCGTCCCCGGCCGCCCGAGCCTCGTCCAGGGCATCGGAGAAGTCGGCGGGGCCATCGGTCCGGCTCCCGTCCCGGTAAATGCCGCAGTCCACGATCACGCGCGCATTCTTCCCTTCATCGTGCCGCTCCGCACCTTTGCAGTGCCCTCTACGCTGGCACGTATGCCCACGCTCATCCTTGTACGCCACGGACGCTCGACCGCCAACACCGCCGGAGTGCTCGCGGGCCGGACCCCCGGCGTCTCCCTCGACGAACGCGGCGCCGAGCAGGCGGCCGCGCTGCCCGGACGACTGGCCGCACTCACCCTCGTCGCGGCCGTCAGCAGCCCCCTGCAGCGCTGTCGCGAGACACTCCGGCCCCTGCTCGACGCCCGTCCCGGCCTTGTCCTCGAGACCGAGGACCGGATCAGCGAATGTGACTACGGGGACTGGTCGGGGCGCAAGCTCGCCGAACTCTCCGACGAACCGCTGATGTCCGTCGTGCAGCAACACCCCTCGGCCGCCGCGTTCCCCGGCGGCGAGTCCATGCGGGCCATGCAGGCCAGGGCCGTGGACGCCGTACGGGACTGGAACAGCCGCGTCGAGGCGGAACACGGTGACGACGCCACGTACGTGATGTGCTCGCACGGCGACATCATCAAGGCCCTCGTCGCCGACGCGCTCGGCATGCATCTCGACCTCTTCCAGCGCATTCACGCCGACCCCTGCTCGGTCACCGTAATCCGTTACACCCGGCTCCGTCCCTTTCTTCTCCGCCTCGGCGACACCGGCGACTTCGCATCCCTGGCGCCGCGAGAACAGCCCCTGGGGGCCGGTGCGGCGGGGGAGGAGGCAACGGATGCGGCCGTCGGGGGCGGCGCGGGGGCGCCGTGATCTCTCCGCGCAGTAGGGTGGACGCGCCGTAGAGGCCTTGCGGGGGGCATCCCCCCGGGGCCCTGGGCGCCCCCCATTCGCCTTCACTTTTCAAGGGAGACAGGACGTGTCCCGTCAGGTGTTCCTCTACGACCCCCCGGACCGTTTCGTGGCCGGTACGGTCGGGCTGCCTGGCCGCCGTACGTTTTTCCTGCAGGCATCCTCGACGGGGCGGGTCACCAGTGTGGCTCTGGAGAAGACCCAGGTTGCCGCGTTGGCCGAACGGATCGACGAACTCCTCGACGAGGTCGTCCGGCGGACCGGCGGCAATTCACCGGTGCCGGCGGTGGCGCCCATGGACGTCACCGACACCGCCCCGCTCGACGCCCCCGTCGAGGAGGAGTTCAGGGTCGGCACGATGGCGCTGGCCTGGGACGGCGAGGAACAGCGCATGATCGTCGAGGCGCAGGCACTCGTCGAGCTGGACGCAGACTCCGAGGACGATCTCGCGGAGGCGGAGGAAAGGCTCCTGCAGGACGAGGAGAACGGCCCGCCGATGCTCCGGGTCCGGCTGAGCGGCGCCCAGGCCCGGGCGTTCGCCAAGCGCGCCCTGGACGTGGTGAACGCAGGCCGCCCGCCGTGCCCGCTGTGCAGTCTGCCGCTCGACCCGGAAGGACATGTATGCCCGCGCCAGAACGGATACCGTCGCGGGGCCTGACGGAGGCCGGACTGAAGACCCTGCTCGCCGAGGGTGAGCTCACGGTCCTCGGACAGGTCCGCGGTGCGTCGAACGCCGTGCTCTACTGCACGGTCGCCCACGAGGGCGAGGAACGCCCCTGCGTGTACAAGCCGGTGGCCGGGGAGCAGCCGCTGTGGGACTTCCCGGACGGCACGCTCGCCCAGCGCGAGGTGGCGGCCTACGAGCTCTCCGAGGCCACCGGGTGGGGGCTGGTGCCGCCGACGGTGCTGCGCGAGGGTCCCTACGGCGAGGGCATGTGCCAGCTGTGGATCGAGGCGGACGAGACCGCAGAGGACTCCGCGGCCGAGGATGCGGGTGTCCACGGACTGCCGCCGCTGCTCGGGCTCGTCGAGGACAAGGAGCCGGGGGACGGCTGGAAAGCCGTGGGCTTCGCGGAGGTGGGGGACGGGAAGACGGCGCTGCTGGTGCATGCGGACGACCCTCGTCTGCGCAGGCTCGCCGTCCTGGACGCGGTGATCAACAACGGTGACCGCAAGGGCGGGCATCTGCTGCCGGCTCCCGGCGGCCGGCTGTTCGGCATCGATCACGGCGTCACCTTCAACGCCGATGACAAGCTGCGGACGCTGCTGTGGGGCTGGGCGGGCGAGCCGCTGACGGCCGAGGCGGTCGAGGTGCTGGATCTGCTGTCCGCCGAGCTGGAACCGGGTACGGCACTGGCCACCCGGTTGGCGGAACTGATCACCGCGGTGGAGCTCGATGCGTTGCGGGGGAGGGTGTCGGGGCTGCGGAAGTCCGGGCGGCATCCCCAGCCGAGCGGCGATTGGCCGGCGATTCCGTGGCCGCCGGTGTGAGAGCGGGACCGTCTGCTTCCACCGGCCCCGGGCGGGCCGGTGGTGGGCCGGACGAGCTCGATGCGGCCGGGTGGTGGCCATCGGACCCCGTCCGGCGGTCGAGGACGAGCGGTCGAGGACGAGCGGCCGAAGGCCGCACAGCGGGCCCGGAGGGCGGAGCCCACGGTGCGGAAGGGGGCTGTAGAGGAAAACCCCCGCCCACGCAAGACCGCCTCTTCGGCCAGGATTCCCGGTCCGGTTCGTATCCGGAAGCATCGTCCGGTTACGCTCATGACATGCATGCCTGGCCCGCTTCTGAGGTCCCCGCCCTGCCTGGCAAGGGCCGCGACCTTCGGATCCACGACACCGCGACCGGCGGACGGATCACCCTTGACCCCGGTCCCGTCGCCCGCATCTATGTCTGCGGCATCACGCCGTACGACGCGACCCACATGGGTCATGCGGCGACCTACAACGCGTTCGACCTCGTTCAGCGCGTGTGGCTCGACACCAAGCGGCAGGTTCACTACGTCCAGAATGTGACCGACGTGGACGATCCGCTGCTGGAGCGGGCCGTGCGCGACGGTCAGGACTGGACCGAGCTCGCGGAGCGCGAGACGGCACTCTTCCGGGAGGACATGACCGCCCTGCGCATGCTTCCCCCGAAGCACTACATCGGGGCGGTGGAGGCGATACCCGGCATCGTCCCGCTGGTCGAACGGCTCAGGGACGCAGGTGCCGCCTACGAGCTCGACGGCGACGTGTACTTCTCCGTCGACTGCGACCCGCACTTCGGCGAGGTCTCCGGCCTCGACGCCGACGCCATGCGCCTGCTCTCCGCCGAACGCGGCGGTGACCCGGACCGACCCGGCAAGAAGAACCCGCTCGACCCGATGCTCTGGATGGCCGCCCGTGAGGGCGAGCCGAGCTGGGACGGCGCCACCCTCGGCCGCGGACGGCCCGGCTGGCACATCGAGTGCGTCGCCATCGCGCTGGACCACCTCGGCATGGGCTTCGACATCCAGGGAGGCGGGTCCGACCTCGCCTTCCCGCACCACGAGATGGGTGCCTCGCACGCGCAGGCGCTGACCGGCGAGCATCCGTTCGCCCGTGCCTATGTGCACGCCGGCATGGTCGCCCTGAACGGCGAGAAGATGTCCAAGTCCAAGGGCAACCTCGTCTTCGTCTCGGCGCTGCGCCGAGACGACGTGGACCCCGCGGCGATCAGGCTGGCGCTGCTCTCGCACCACTACCGGTCCGACTGGGAGTGGACGGACCAGGTGCTCGCCGACGCCGTCGCGCGTCTCGCGACGTGGCGTGCCGCGGTCTCCCGGCCCGACGGGCTCTCCGCGGACGCCCTCGTCGAGGAGGTGCGGGAGGCTCTGGCCGACGACCTGGACGCTCCGGCCGCACTCGCCGCCGTGGACCGCTGGGCCGCCCTGCAGAACTCCGGCGGCGGTACGGACGAGGGCGCACCCGGCCTCGTCTCGCGCACCGTCGACGCCCTGCTGGGTGTCGCCCTGTAACAGCCGGGCGGTGAGGCCGCACCGCGTGACCCGATCCCCAAGGACCGGCCTCGGACTTCTTCACGAAGTTCGGGGCCGGTTCCCTTTTGTCCATGGTTAATTGCTCGAAGTTGCGCTAAAAGCTCTCTATGCAAACATCAACGCGCATCAGAGCGGCGGCAGTTGCCGGCCTGCTCGCGGTACTCGCGGGGCCGGGCAGCGCCCAGGCCGAGCCGTCCGAACCAGTGGGCACGACCGTCGGCGACGTCACCGGGTTCTCCGCCGAAGGACCCGTCTACCACCTGACTGCCGGCAAGGCCGAGGCCCGCGTCAGCTTCGTCTCCGCCGAGACCTTCCGTATCGAACTCGCCCCGGACGGCACGTTCGCCGACCCGACCGGTGACGACATCGTCCTGCCCCAGGGCGCTCCGCCACGAACCAGCTGGAAGGACCGCGGCGACCGCTACGAGCTCTCCGCTAGCGGGGGTGGTGTCACCCTGCGGGCCTACAAGTCGCCCCTGCGGTTCGCGCTGTACCGGGCCGACGGCAGCCAGGTCTGGTCCGAGGCCAGGGGGCTGAGCTGGGACGGGGAGAAGACCACCCAGACTCTCGCCCGCAGTGCCGACGAGCAGTTCTACGGTGCCGGGATGCAGAACGGCCGCGGCAACACCTCGCACCGCGGCAAGACCGTCGAGGTCGGCGTCGACTACAACTGGGACGACGGCGGCCACCCCAACTCGGTCCCGTTCTACCTCTCTTCCGCCGGATACGGCGTCTACCGCAACACCTACGCGCCCAACACCTACGCCTTCACCGACCCGGTGACGACGAGCGCGCGGGAACAGCGCTTCGACGCCTACTACTTCGCCGGTGACGCCAAGAACGTCATCGGCCAGTACACGAAGCTCACCGGCAAGCCCTTCCTGCCGCCCGTGTACGGCATGGAGATCGGCGACGCCGACTGCTACCTGCACAACGCCAACCGCGGCGAGCGGCGCACCCTGGACGCGCTGAAGGTCGCCGACGGCTACGTCGAGAACGACATGCCGAACGGCTGGATGCTCGTCAACGACGGTTACGGCTGTGGCTACGAGGACCTCGCCGAGACCGCCAAGGGCCTCCAGGACCGGCAGATGGAGCTCGGTCTGTGGACCGAGGACGGCATCGACAAGCTCGCCGACCAGGTGAAGGCGGGCCAGCGGGTCGCCAAGCTCGATGTCGCCTGGATCGGCGAGGGCTACAAGTTCGCCCTGGACGGCTGCAAGGACGCGTACAAGGGCATAGAGGACAACAGCGATGCCCGCGGCTTCACCTGGGCGCCGGAGAGCTGGTCGGGCGCCCAGCGCTGCGGAGTCCAGTGGTCCGGCGACCAGTCGGGCAGCTGGGAGTACATCCGCTGGCAGATCCCGACCTACGCGGGCGCCACGATGTCCGGACTCGCGTACACGACGGGTGACGTCGACGGCATCTTCGGCGGCAGTGCCAAGACGTACACCCGGGACCTCCAGTGGAAGATGTTCCTGGGTACGACGATGACCATGGACGGCTGGGCCGCGAACGACAAGCAGCCCTTTCGGTACGGCGAGCCGTACACCTCCGTCAACCGCGACTACCTGAAGCTGAAGGAGTCGCTGCTGCCCTACCAGTACTCGTACGCCAACGAGGCGACGAAGACCGGCGTAGGCATGGTCCGCCCGCTCGTCCTGGAGTACCCGGACGACCCGAAGGCGGCGTCGGACGCGGCGAAGTACGAATTCATGTCCGGTGAGCACTTTCTGGTCGCCCCCGTCTACCAGGACGCCACCGAGCGTAGTGCCATCTACCTGCCGAAGGGCACCTGGACCGACTACTGGAGCGGCAGGACGTACCAGGGGCCGACCACCGTCGACCACTACAGCGCCCCGCTCGACACCCTCCCGCTCTTCGTGAAGGCGGGTGCCGCCGTGCCGATGTGGCCCGGCATCCGCTCGTACAAGGACCGTACGGCGGACTCACCGCTGGCCTGGGACGTGTATCCGCAGGGGACTTCGTCGTTCACGCTGTACGAGGACGACGGTGTGACCCGGCAGCACCGCGAGGGCAGGTACGCCACGCAGCGGGCCGTCGTGGATGCCCCGAAGAGCGGCGCGGGCGATGTCACCGTACGCATCGGGGAGAGCAGGGGGAGCTTCGCGGGCAAACAGAGCAACCGCCCCTACGAGTTCACCGTGCACACCGGGTCCGCACCCACCGCGGTGAAGCTCGCGGGCAAGCTGCCGCAGGTGCGTTCGGCGGCGGACTTCGAGGCCGCGAAGCAGGGCTGGTGGTACGACCAGGACGACCGCGGCGGCGTGGTGAGGATCAAGACCCTGCCGCTGAGCACGGATCAGGCGTTCACGCTCACACTGAAGGACGCCAGCGCCGTCGGCGGGAGGAAGCCCGGCGCGACGGCCGTCGTCTCCGCACCGGACGCACAGGAGGTGGGCGCAGGGGTGGCGGGCACCGTGTCCGTCGACGTCACCGCGGGCTCCGCGGACCTGACGGACACCACCGTCACCCTCGACGTCCCGGACGGCTGGCAGGTCACCCCGGCCGCGTCCGGGGTGCGGATACCGGCGGGCACCACCCGGCGGGTCGAGGTGGCGGTCACCCCGGCGCGGGACGCCACGGCGGGCGAGGCGCGGATCACGGCGCTCGCCCGCTACCGGTCGGCGGGCGAGGCCCGAACGGCCGTGCAGCGCCTCGCCGTCGGAGTGATGCCACCGCCCCCGGCCGGGGAGGCCTGGGCGAGCGACCTGGTCTGGCTCAGGTCGGCCAACGGCTACGGGCCCGCGGAGCGCGACCGCTCCAACGGTGAGTCCGGGGCGGCCGACGGGCACACGCTGACCCTGGCGGGGAAGACGTACGAGAAGGGGATCGGCACCCACGCCGACTCCGACATCGAGGTCTATCTCGGGGGCCGGTGCACCGCGTTCACCGCGGACGTGGGCATCGACGACGAGATCAACGGCTACGGCGAGGTGGCGTTCTCCGTGGAGGCCGACGGCAAGGTGCTGTGGACCTCTCCGAAGCTGACCGGCGCCTCGGCCACGGTGCCCGTCGACGTGAGCCTCGACGGTGCGCGGCATGTGCATCTGAAGGTCACGGACACCAACGGTTCCAAGACCGGTGACCACGGCGACTGGGCGGCTGCGAGGTTCAGCTGCGCCTGACAGGACGCCGGGACCGGATACCGGTCCCGTACGAACACAGCGGCGCCGGGCTGGATTCGTTTCCGCCCGGCGCCCCATGTGCTCGGCTGCTCGCCGGCTCCCGGCCGGTCAGTCCTTCGCAGTGTCCCCGTTGTCCCTGTCGTCCCCGGACGTGTCCGGGGCGTCGGGGGAGTCCTCGGACGCCTTCCCGGTGCCGGCCGCTCCGCTGTCTCCCTCGCCGGGCGACGGCGGACGTACGGCCCCGGGATCGCTTTCCCGCCCGCCCTCCGGGCGCTGCGGCTTGGGCGGCCTCGTGCGACCGCTCGAGGTGTCCCGCAGATACGACACGTCGCCGCTCTCCGTGGCATGGCCGCCAGGCCCCTGGCCCGGCCCTCCGACGTCACGGCGCCTGAGATACCGCTCGAACTCCCGGGCGATGGCCTCGCCGGACGCCTCGGGCAGCTCCGCGGTGTCCCGCGCCTCCTCCAGCGTCTGCACGTACTCGGCCACCTCGCTGTCCTCCGCGGCCAGTTGATCGACGCCGAGCTGCCACGCGCGGGCGTCCTCGGGCAGTTCGCCCAGCGGGATCCGCAGCCCGAGCAGGTCCTCCAGGCGGTTCAGCAGCGCGAGTGTCGCCTTCGGGTTCGGCGGCTGCGACACATAGTGCGGCACCGCCGCCCACAGGCTCACCGCAGGCACTCCGGCGTGCGTACATGCCTCCTGGAGGATGCCGACGATGCCCGTCGGGCCCTCGTACCTGGTCTCCTCCAGATCCATCGTCCTGGCGAGATCCGGGTCCGAGGTGACCCCGCTGACCGGCACCGGCCGGGTGTGCGGGGTGTCACCGAGCAGCGCCCCCAGGATGACGACCATCTCGACACCCAGCTCATGGGCGAAACCCAGGATCTCGTTGCAGAACGAGCGCCAGCGCATCGAGGGTTCGATGCCGCGGACCAGCACCAGATCACGGGGTTTCTCCCCGCCGATACGGACCACGGAGAGCCGCGTGGTGGGCCAGGTGATCTTGCGTACCCCACCGTCCAGCCACACCGTGGGCCGGTTGACCTGGAAGTCGTAGTAGTCCTCGGCGTCGAGCGCCGCGAACACCTCGCCCTTCCATTCCCGGTCCAGATGTCCGACCGCTGTGGAGGCGGCGTCACCGGCGTCGTTCCAGCCTTCGAACGCGGCCACCATGACCGGGTCGATCAGCTCGGGTACCCCCTCGAGCTCGATCACCCAGGCCTCCTTCCGAAGTTTTCCTTGCGTACGAACCAACCTTACGGCTTCCGCCCCCTCCTGCTGCAGCCCGTTTGCGCGGGCGGGCGAACCGTGCAGGCTCCTGGATTCATCCGAGCTGTACTGGCGGAAACTGGTCGAATTTCGTCTCGGCCCTGGACTGTGCACTGTGTGCAGCGCTATACATCGGATGACCGAGCAGAGATCCGATGTTATTCCCCTGGGGGCGCACATGAGTCAGACCGTCACGGATTTCGAGGTTCACGACATCCGGTTTCCCACCTCGGAACAGCTGGACGGCTCGGACGCCATGAACCCCGATCCCGACTACTCCGCCGCCTACGTCGTCCTGCGTACGGACGATCCCGGTATCGAAGGACACGGCTTCTGCTTCACCATCGGCCGCGGCAACGATGTCATGGCCGCAGCGATCGAGTCGCTGCGCCCCTACGTGTCGGGACGCCCCGCGCCGCGTACCGCCGCCGATCTCGCCGCCCTGCACCGGGAACTCACGCACGACTCCCAGCTGCGCTGGCTGGGACCCGAGAAGGGCGTGATGCACATGGCGGCCGGCGCGGTGGTCAACGCCGCCTGGGACCTGGCGGCGAAGCAGGCGGGACAGCCGGTCTGGCAGTTCCTCGCGGGGATGACCCCGGAGGAGATCGTCTCCCTGGTCGACTTCCGGTACCTCACCGACGCGCTCACCCCCCAGGAGGCCCTCGCCATCCTGCGGTCCGCCGAACCGGGCCGCGCCGAGCGCACGGAGCAGCTGCTCGCCGAGGGCTATCCCGCCTACACGACCTCGCCCGGCTGGCTGGGATACGAGGACGACAAGCTCGTACGGCTGGCCAAGGAGGCCGTCGCCGACGGCTTCGCCCAGATCAAGCTGAAGGTCGGCGCCGACCTCGACGACGACATCCGCAGACTCTCGCTCGCCCGCGCCGCCGTCGGCCCCGGCATCCGCATCGCCGTCGACGCCAACCAGCGCTGGGACGTGTCCGACGCCGTGGAGTGGATGCGCGCGCTCGCGCCGTACGACCCGTACTGGATCGAGGAACCGACCGGTCCCGACGACATACTCGGCCATGCCGCGGTGCGCGCCGGGCAGCCGGTCAAGGTCGCCACCGGCGAACACGTCGCCAACCGGGTCGTGTTCAAGCAGCTGCTCCAGGCCGGGGCGGTCGACTTCGTCCAGATCGACGCCGCCCGGGTCGCGGGCGTCAACGAGAACGTCGCGATCCTGCTGCTCGCCGCCAAGTTCGGCATCCCGGTCTGCCCCCACGCCGGCGGAGTCGGGCTGTGCGAACTGGTCCAGCATCTCTCGATGTTCGACTACGTGGCGGTCTCCGGTACCTGGGAGGACCGGGTCATCGAGTACGTCGACCATCTCCACGAACACTTCGCCGACCCCGCCGTCATCGAGGCCGGACGTTACGTCACCCCCCGCGCACCGGGCTTCTCCGCCCGGATGCTTCCCACCTCGATCGCAGACCACCGCTACCCGCAGGGCCCTGTCTGGCAGGCCCGTCGTACCCCCGAGGAGACCGACTGATGACCGGCACACAGGACTTCGACGGCATGTCCGCTCTCGTGACGGGCGGCGCCTCGGGCATCGGGGCAGCCGTGGCGACCCTGCTGCTCGCCCGCGGGGCGCGCGTCGCCGTGCTCGACCGGGAGACGAAGGGCGCCCCCGACGGGGTGCTCGCCTTCGAGGCCGACGTGAGCGACGACGCCGCTGTGCGCGACGCCGTCGACAGGGCAACCGGTGAACTGGGTGGCTTGCACACCCTGGTGTCCAACGCCGGAATCGGTTCCATCGGGACCGTCGAGGACAACAACGACGAGGAGTGGGCCCGCGTCCTGGACATCAACGTTCTCGGCATGGTCCGCGCCGCCCGCCACGCCCTGCCTCATCTGCGCCGGGCCGCGGGCATGCGCCCGGGCTCCGTGTCGATCACCCAGACCTGCTCCATCGCCGCCACCGCGGGCATTCCGCAGCGCGCGCTCTACAGCGCGAGCAAGGGCGCCGTCCTGTCGCTGACCCTTGCCATGGCCGCCGACCACGTACGCGAAGGGATACGCGTCAACTGCGTCAACCCCGGCACCGCGGACACCCCGTGGATCGGCCGGCTGCTCGGACAGGCCGAGGACCCGGCCGCGGAGCGAGCCGCCCTCGACGCCCGCCAGCCGCTGGGACGTCTGGTGTCCGCCGAGGAGGTCGCCGCTGCCGTCGTCTATCTGGCGAGCCCGGCAGCCGCGTCCGTCACCGGCACGGCTCTCGCCGTCGACGGCGGGATGCAGGGCCTGCGCCTGCGGCCCGCCGCCGGCTGACCCGCAGTGGCCGGTGGACGCCCGAACGCCGTCCGCCGGCCCGCTGCCCGTCACACCGTCGAGCGCAGCCACCGGCCCGCTGCCCGTCACAGCGTCGAGCGCAGCCACTGCTCCACGCTCGCCACATGCACCGTCGCCCAGGAACGGGCCGCCTCGGCGTCCCGGTCCCGCAGCGCCGCGAGAATCGCCCGGTGCTCGTGCAGGGTGCGGCTGACCGCGTCCTCCTGGGTCAGCCCGCGCCAGACCCTGGCCCGGGTGGTCGGCCCGGAGAGTCCGTCCAGCAACGAGCAGAGGACGGAGTTCCCGGAGGCCTGGACGATCCCGCGGTGGAACTCCAGATCGCCGGCGACCAGCTCCTCCACCGAGGGCTCGTCGCCCAGTGCGTCCAGCTGGCTGCCCAGCGCGTCCAGTTGGGAATCCTCGATCAGCAGAGCCGCCATCGCCGTGGCCGCCGGCTCCAGAATCCTGCGGACCGCGAGGAATTCCAGCACGGTGTCGTCGCGGTGGAAGTCCACCACGAAGCTCAGGGCCTCCAGCAGGAGCTGCGGATCGAGGCTGGTGACATAGGTGCCGTCGCCCTGACGCACGTCGAGGATCCGGATCAGGGACAGCGCGCGCACCGCCTCGCGCAGTGAGTTGCGTGAGAGCCCCAGCTCGGCCGCGAGTTCGCTCTCCTTGGGGAGCCGGTCGCCGGGCCGCAGGGCGCCCGAGACGATCATTCCCTTGATCTTCTCGATCGCTTCGTCGGTGACGGCCATTGCGGGGCCTCCTCGCGCACAAGACATCCGATGTATGTCCTCATTATGTGGCCCTCGGCCGGTGACATGGCTACCCGAGGAACCTAAAGGCTTCGCGCGCGCTCCACGAGGAGCCGGTGGAGGTCCCGTGCCGCGCGAAGCAGAGCCCGACAGGCGGCGCTGGAGCACCAGGAGGACGGCGGCGCCGTCGTCCTCGAGCGGCCGGCAGATGATCGTGCCGCTGCGCTCCAACGGGTCGCCCAGGACGCTGTAGTCGGGCAGCACGGTCGCTCCGAGCCCCTCCGCCACCATCAGCTTGCCCATCTCCGCGCCGTCCGTGGAGTACGAGAATGCGGGGGCGCGGCCGGCGAGCAACCGGTGCATGAACCGGTGCATGACATAGCCGGACCGCATCACGATCAGTGGCTCGGCGAGCAGATCGCTCACCCGGACCGTCCGCCGCGCCGCCAGGGGGCTGTCGGGGCGCATGCAGACCACGGCCCGCCCGCGCAGCAGTTCCGTCGTCAGGAAGTCGGGCGGCAGGTCGTCGCCCTCGAGGTAGTTGACGAGCCCCAGGTCGAAGCTGCCCTCCAGGATGGAGCGATGGATCTCGGTCTGCTGCGCCCCGACGACCTCCACCTGCGTCATGGGATGGGTCTCGCGGAACTCGCGTACCGCCGGCACGAGGAGCGGGACCGTCGCCGCGTTGACCGTCCCGAGGCGGATCATCCGGCTGGTGCGGTGCTGGTGGTCGGCCGCCTGCCGCAGCCGGTCGACCGCCTCGATCACACCGATGATGTGCGGCAGCAGTTCGCGCCCCTCGTCGCTGATCTTCGCCCCGGAGCGTCTGCGGTCCAGGAGATCCACCCCGAGCTCACGCTCGAGGTTGCGTACGGTCTCGCTCAGTGCGGGCTGGGAGAGGTGGAGTTCCTCGGCGGCCCGGCGCAGCGAGCCCAGCCGTGTCACCGCCTCGATGTACTCGAGCTGTTCCACGCGCATGACCACGCACCCCCGGGACCGGGACAGGTTCACGTACGCATCCGGTTGAAGGGAAACCCTATCAATGCCTCGTGAATGCCTACTCGACCGCCGGCGCGGTGGATGACTAGTCTGACAGGCATGAAGGACCGACGGAATTTCACGCAGCGACGTCACATCGACCTCGCACGTGTTGCCAGTGCCTTCTGTTGTCGCGAAGTCTGAGGTACCCCTCCTTCGCACCTGGTCACGCGCCGTCCTGAGCAGGACGCGCCTGGCCCCGGCCGGGCCTCTCTTCGGCCGGTAGCGGGCATCCAACCGTCATCGCCCGCCCGTTCCGCGGTCCCCCGCTGCCCTGCTGCCTCGTGCCGGCCCGCGCCGTCCTGCGCCGCCCGGTGCCGAGCAGCGGCCGCGCTCGTCACCTCCGCCCGCTTCCCCGCCTCCGGGAGTTCTCATGTCCACTGCGCAGCCCGCCGACCCCGTGCGCTTCGCCTACTGGGTGCCCAATGTCAGCGGCGGCCTGGTCACCAGCCGGATCGAGCAGCGCACCGACTGGGGCTACGACTACAACCGCGAGCTCGCCGTCCTCGCGGAGAGCAACGGATTCGACTACGCGCTCAGCCAGGTCCGCTACATGGCCAGTTACGGCGCCGAGAACCAGCACGAGTCGACCTCCTTCAGCCTCGCCCTGCTGCTGGCCACCGAGCGGCTCAAGGTCATCGCCGCCGTCCACCCCGGCCTGTGGCACCCCGGCGTGCTCGCCAAGCTCGGTGCGACCGCCGACCACCTGTCCAAGGGGCGGTTCGCGGTCAACGTCGTCAGCGGCTGGTTCAAGGACGAGTTCACCGCGCTGGGCGAGCCCTGGCTCGAGCACGACGAACGCTACCGCCGGTCCGAGGAGTTCATCCGGGCCCTGCGCGCCGTCTGGACCGAGGACCATGCCGAGCTGGCGGGGGACTTCTACCGGATCCGGGACTTCTCCCTGAAGCCCAAGCCGCTGAACACCGCCGAACGCCCCCACCCGGAGATCTTTCAGGGCGGTAACTCCAGCGCCGCCCGTGCCATGGCGGGCCGGGTCTCCGACTGGTACTTCAGCAACGGCAAGGACTTCGACGGCGTCACCGAACAGATCAAGGACGTGGCCCTGTCCGCAGCCGCTGCGGGCCGCACCGCGCCGAAGTTCGGACTCAACGCCTTCCTCATCGCCCGTGACACCGAGACCGAGGCCCGCGAGACACTCCGCGAGATCGTCGCCAAGGCCGACTCCGACGCCGTCGAGGGCTTCGGCGCCGCCGTCGAACAGGCCGGTCGGTCCACCGCCGACGGCAAGGGCATGTGGCAGGACTCCTCCTTCGAGGACCTCGTCCAGTACAACGACGGGTTCCGTACGGGCCTGATCGGCACCCCGGAGCAGATCGCCGAGCGGATCGTCGCGTACAAGCGGCTCGGCGTCGACCTCTTCCTCCTCGGCTTCCTGCACTACCTCGAAGAGGTCGAGTACTTCGGCAAGAAGGTGCTGCCGATCGTCCGCGAGCTCGAGGCCGCGCAGCAGCCCGTTTCCGCACCCGCCCGTTCCTGAACCCCCGCCCGTAGCCGTACCGCACCACGAGAAGAGAGCCCATGGCCACCGTCCTGTCCGTCTCGGGAAGCCCCTCCGCCACCTCCCGCACCGCCCGGCTGCTGCGCCACCTCGATGCCCAGCTCTCCGACCAGGGCCATACGGTCATACCGCTCGACGTCCGCACGCTGCCCGCAGCCGCCTTGCTCCGCGCCGACTTCGGTCATCCGGCCGTGGTGGGCGCCCTGGAACTGTTCGCGCGGGCCGACGGCGTCGTCATCGGCACGCCCATCTACAAGGCCGCGTACTCGGGGCTGCTGAAGTCCCTGCTCGACCTGCTGCCGCAGTACGCCCTGGCCGGGAAGACCGTCCTGCCCCTGGCCACCGGAGGCAGCACCGCCCACGTCCTGGCCATCGACTACGCGCTGCGCCCGGTGCTCAGTTCGATGGGCGCGGCCCACATCACCCAGGGCTGGTTCGTCCTGGACCGGCACATCACGGTGTCCGCCGACGGAACACTCACCGTCGACGCGGCGGATGCCGAGGCACTGGACCGGATCGTCGACGGTTTCTCGGCCGCGCTGGAGCGCACCTCGCCGGTGGCCGTCCATGGCTGAGATCATCCGCGACGACGCCCAGGCCCTGAAGAAGGCTGCCGAACTGGCCGCGGAATTTCGCGCGGGAGCCTCGCGGCGCGACGCCGAACGTCTGCTGCCCCGCGCCGAACTGGAGAAGCTCTCGGCGTCCGGCCTGCTGGCCCTGACCGTCCCCGCGGACCACGGCGGCGCGGACGTCAGCGCCCTCACCCTCGCCCACGTCTTCCGGCTGCTCGCCTCGGCCGACGCGAGCCTCGCCCAGATCCCGCAGAGCCACTTCGCGTACGTCAACGTGATCCGCAGGCAGGGCACCGACGAGCAGCAGGCCTTCTTCTACGCCGAGCTGCTGGCCGGCAAGCGTCTCGGCAACGCCCAGTCCGAGGCGGGGACCAG
The DNA here is from genome assembly GCF_042736635.1 of Streptomyces sp. NPDC060035. NCBI lineage: Bacteria > Bacillati > Actinomycetota > Actinomycetes > Kitasatosporales > Streptomycetaceae > Streptomyces > Streptomyces sp. NPDC060035. The sequence continues at coordinate 346,841 of NZ_JBHWVO010000002.1, read as the reverse complement.
GCACGTCCAGGACATCCGTACCCGGCTGGAACCCGCTCCCGACGGCTCGTACCTGCTGACCGGCGTGAAGAACTACGCGACCGGTGCACTCTTCGCCGACTGGATCCCCGTGCTGGCCCGCGGCGCCGAGGACAAGCTGTACGTCGCCTGCGTCCCGGCCGGCGCACCCGGCGTCACCGTCATCGACGACTGGGACGGCATGGGCCAGCGCACCACCGCGAGCGGCACCGTACGCCTGGAGGGCGTGCAGGTGCCCGCCGACCGGGTGTTCGCGCACCATCTGACCTTCGAGGGCCCCCAACTGCACGGCGCAGCAGCTCAGTTGTTGCACGCCGCGATCGATGCAGGGATCGCGTCCGGGGCGCTGGCCGAGGCGGCGGACTTCGTGACGACGAAGAGCCGTCCCTGGTTCGAGAGCGGATACGACACCGCGGCCGAGGACCCGCTGATCATCCAGCGGTTCGGCGAGCTCGACCTTCGGGTACGGGCCGCCGACGCGCTCCTGGACACCGCTGCCCGTGCTGTGGACACCGCACAGGCCACCCTGACCGACGAGACGGCAGCCGAGGCGTCCCTCGCCGTCGCCGCAGCCAAGGCGTACGCCGCGAGCGCCGCCGTCGAGGTCGCGGGAGCCCTCTTCGAGGTGGCCGGCACCCGCTCGGCCCTCGACTCGCTCAATCTGCACCGGCACTGGCGCGACGCCCGCACCCACACCCTCCACGACCCGGCCCGCTGGAAGATCCAGCACCTCGGCCGCCACGCCCTGAGCGGCACCCGACCGCCCCGCCACGGCCTGCTGTGACACCCCCGAACGGAGATCACCGGTGACTCTCACCTTCCATTGGTTCCTGCCCACCAACGGCGACAGCCGCCATGTCGTAGGGGGCGGCCACGGCACCCCCGTCACCGCGGCGGGCGGCGACCGTCCGCCCACCGTCCGCTACCTCGCCCAGATCGCCCGCGCCGCCGAGGATCTCGGCTTCGAAGGGGTGCTGACCCCTACCGGAGCCTGGTGCGAGGACGCCTGGCTGACCACGGCCATGGTGAGTCAGCACACCGAACGCCTGAAGTTCCTGGTCGCCTTCAGGCCGGGCTTCGTCTCGCCCACCCTCGCCGCGCAGATGGCCTCCACCTATCAGCGCCAGACCGGGGGACGGCTGCTGCTCAATGTGGTGACGGGCGGGGAGAGCCACGAGCAGCGCGCGTACGGGGACTTCCTCGACAAGGACGCGCGCTACGCCCGTACCGGCGAGTTCCTGGAGATCGTCCGGGACCTGTGGGACGGCAGGACCGTGAACCTGAAGGGCGAACACCTCACCGTCGAGGACGCCCGGCTCACCCGGGTTCCCGATCCGGTGCCGGAGGTGTACTTCGGCGGCTCCTCACCGGCCGCCGGCGTGGTCGCGGCCCGCCACGCGGACGTCTACCTCACCTGGGGCGAACCGCCCGCCCAGGTCGCCGAGAAGATCGCCTGGATACGGGGGCTCGCCGAGCGCGAGGGCCGCACCCTGCGCTTCGGTATCCGGCTCCACGTCATCGCACGCGACACGTCCGAACGGGCCTGGGCCGAAGCGGACCGCCTCCTCGCGGGCTTCGACCCCGCCACCGTGCGAAGCGTCCAGGAGGGCCTGGCCCGAAGCGAGTCCGACGGGCAGAAGCGGATGCTCGCCCTGCACGGCGGCGGTCGCGACGGCCTGGAGATCCACCCCAACCTGTGGGCCGGCATCGGGCTGGTCCGCGGCGGCGCGGGCACCGCGCTCGTCGGCAGCCACGAGGAGATCGCCGAGCGCATCGAGGAGTACCACCGGCTCGGCATCGACGAGTTCATCCTGTCCGGCTACCCGCACCTGGAGGAGGCGTACTGGTTCGGCGAAGGCGTCCTGCCCCGGCTCGCGGCCCGGGGCCTGTGGGCCCACCCGGACGGCCCGGCCGACCCCGGTCCCGCCCAGGTCCCCTTCGCCGAGGCCCCGGCCGGGGCCTGAACCCCGGGCCTTCGTGAGGGCCCGGGCCTTCGTCCGGGCCCGGGTCACTCCCAGAGTGTGGAGGGCGCCTCGCGTCGCAGGACCGGGGCGACCTCCTCGGCGAACCGCTGCAGGGTCTCCAGCTGTTCGCCGTGCGGCAGGCCGAAACCGTCCACGGTGATCGACTGCAGGTCGTGCCGGTACACCGCGTGGTAGCCGAGGATCTTGTCGATGATCTGCTGGGGGGAGCCGATGAGCTGCGGTCCGTTCGCGATCGCGTCCTCGATCGTGCGGAACGGGGTGTTGTAGCCGGCCTTGCCTTCGAGGTGCGGTTTGAACGACTGGGCGACCCTGGCCTCGTAGAGCCCCTTGTAGCGTTCGACGGCCCGCTGCGAGCTGTCCGCGATCAGCAGCCCGCCCGACCCCGCCGCCACCCGCGCATCGGCCGGGTCGTGTCCGTACGCCTCGAAACGCTCCCGGTAGTGGGTGATCAGCCGGGCGTAAGCCTCACGGGGCTGGATCGCATTGGCCGTGAAGAGCGGATCGCCGTGCTTCGCCGCGAGTTCGGGGGAGTTGAGGCTGGTCGCCGAGCCGTGCCAGATGCGCGGCAGCCCGGCGTACGGACGCGGCACGGTCCTCACGTTCTTCAGGGGCGGACGGAACTCGCCCTCCCAGTCCACCCCTTCCTCGCCCCACAGCCGCCGCAACAGCTCGTACTTCTCCTTCTGCAGATCCCACTGCCGCTCCTCGTCGAGCCCGAACAGATCGAAGTGACCGGCCTCCGCGCCCTTGCCCACGACGAGCTCGATCCGGCCGCGCGATATCTGGTCCAGCGTCGCGAAGTCCTCCGCCACCCGCACCGGATCGAGGATCGCCACGACGGTGACCCCGGTCAGCAGCCTGATGGTGCTCGTACGGGCGGCCAGCGCGCCCAGCACCACGCCGGGGCTGGAGGAGAGGAACGGCCCGGCGTGCCGCTCCCCGACGGCGTACGCGTCGAAGCCGAGGCGCTCCGCCGCCACCGCGGTCCCGATCACCTCGTGGAACCGGTCGGCGGCCGAGGGGAGTTCGCCCGTCAGCGGGTGCGGGGCGTGCCCGATGAGGGACAGTACGGAGAACTTCAAGAGGAGGTTCCTTCCGTTGCGGGTGGAGAGACGGGGCGTCGGACCCCGGCCAGACCGAGGTGGCCGCGCAGGGTCCGGGCGGTGTACCGGGTGCGGAAGAGCCCGCGCCGTTGCAGGACGGGCACCAGGTCTTCGGCGATCGCGTCGAGATCGTCGGGGAGTACGGCGGGCCTCAGCCGGAATCCGTCGGCGCCCCCTTCGCGGAACCACTCCTCGAGGAGGTCGGCCAGACTCTCCGGAGTGCCGGTGAAGACCGCCGCGTCCGAGACGAAAGGCGCGCCCGCGGCCTCGTCGAGCCGGGCCCCGCGCGCCTCGGCCGCCTCCTGGCCGACGTCCAGCACTACATTGAGATCGGCGAAGACACGCAGCGCTCCCACAGGTCGACCTGCTTCCTCCCGCAGGGTTTCGACCTCCTTGCGGATGGCGACGAGACCGGCGGTGTCCCGCGGCGTCACGAACACGACATCGGCATGGGCGGCTGCCAGCCGGTAGGGGACCGTGGCGTGTGCGAGCACGGCCAGCGGCGGCCTGCCCTGCACGGGACGTACGGCGGTGCCCCACGCCCCGGTCGCGGCGCCCAGGAACTCGTCGGCACGCGCGAACAGTTCGGCCACCTGCCGGTCCCCCTCGGGGGTCCCGAACAGCGCCACCAGCCGCGCCTGCTCGAGGGTGCTCGTCGCCGCGCGCGGCCGTACCCCCGCCCGTCCCGCGCTCAGGTGGTCGAGCGTCGCGATCCGCGTCGCCCACGCCTCGGGGTCACCCGTCGTCGGCCCCAGCGGGACGAGCCCGATCCGATCGGTGACGGTAGCCGCCAGCGCGAGCAGCAGAGCGGAGTCGAGCCGCCCGGGACCGTCCTCCACGGTGATGAAGTCCAGCAGCCCCGCCTCGGCGGCGCGTGCCAGGGAGGCATACGCCTCGGGCGTGAACGGCCTTGCGGGCGCGGCAGGATGGGACCCCGCACCATTCAGAGCCGCCGACAGATGGAACCCCTCGTGTGCGGTCATCCGTCCACTGTCCCCGCGTCACGTTGCACCCGTATGGCGGCTGTGTGGCACGTCCCACGGGCACGCACAACAGGGGCGGCTCCCCCCGGAGCCGCCCCTGTGTTCCCTACCGACCGTCAGTGCCTGTCGGCCAGCACGTCCTCGACCTCGGCCCGGATCTCGTCCGTCGCCAGCCCCCGGATCGTCAGCGTCGTCCGGCGGCGCAGCACATCGTCCGCCGTCTCGGCCCACTCGCGGTCACGCGCGTACGCCACCTGCGCCCAGATCTCCGGTGCGTCCGGGTGGATGCGGGCCGCGAGCGCCGGGTTCTCGTTCGCCAGCCGCGCGATGTCGAAGGAGAGCGAGCCGTAGTGGGTGGCGAGGTGCCGCGCCGTGTCGGCCGACATCCGCGGCCCCGGCGTGCCGCCGTCGACCAGCAGCCGGTGCGCGACCGCGTTCGGGTTCGCGATACCGGGCAGCGGCAGCTTCCGCGGCAGCCGTGCCATCGGCTCCATGTCCTCGGTGAGGGGGTGCCCGGGGAGGGCGGCGAGCTTGTTCATCACCGTACGGCCGATGTGGCGGAACGTCGTCCACTTGCCGCCCGCGACCGACAGCATGCCGCCACGGCCCTCCGTCACGACCGTCTCCCGCTTCGCCTTGGACGTGCTGCCGGGACCACCGGGCAGCACGCGCAGCCCCGCGAAGGAGTACGTGATCAGATCGCGTGACAGCTGCTGGTCCCGGACGGAGAATGCCGCCTCGTCCAGGATCTGCGCGGTGTCCTTCTCGGTGACGGCGACATCGGCCGGATCGCCCTCGTACTCCTCGTCGGTCGTACCGAGCAGCAGCATGTCCTCCCACGGCAGCGCGAACGTGATCCGGTACTTGTCGATCGGGGTGGCCAGTGCCGCCTTCCAGGGGCGGGTGCGCTTGAGGACCAGGTGCGCACCCTTGGACAGGCGTATGGAAGGAGCCGCGTCCGGGTTCTCCATCTTCCGCAGGTGATCGACCCACGGGCCGGTGGCGTTCAGCACGAGGCGGGCGTTCACGCCGAACTCCGTACCGTCCTGACGGTCCTCCAGCTCGGCCCCGGTTACCCGGCCCCGGGTGAAGCGCAGCCCGGTGACCGCGGCGTGGTTGAGCACGACGGCGCCGGCTTCGACGGCCGCACGGACCGTCATCAGTGCCATCCGGGCGTCGTTCATCTGGTCGTCGCCGTAGACAGCGACGGCCTTGAGGTTGTCCGTACGCAGTTCGGGCACATCGCGCTGTGCCCGCGCCGGGCTGATCACATGGCCGACGCCGTCACCGAACCCGGACAGCGCCGAGTAGGCGAAGACACCCGCACCGAGCTTGGCCGCACCGTGCGGCCCGCCCTTGTAGACCGGCAGGTAGAAGGTGAGCGGATTGGCCAGGTGCGGGGCGACCTGACGGGACACCGCGCGCCGCTCGAAGTGGTTCTCCGCGACCAGCTTCACCGCGCCGGTCTGCAGGTAGCGCAGACCGCCGTGGAGCAGCTTGGAGGAGGCCGAGGAGGTGGCGCCGGCGAAGTCGCCGGCGTCCACCAGGGCCACCCGCAGTCCGGACTGCGCGGCGTGCCAGGCGGTGGAGATGCCCAGGATGCCGCCGCCGATCACCAGGAGGTCGTACGTCGCCTTGGAAAGCTGCTCCCGGGTTTCGGCGCGGCTCGGAAGTGAGCCGGAGGCCGGATGCGTCCCGAGGGCGGGGACGCTCTGCAGGGTGGTCATATCGATCTACTCCTCGGCGGTGTCGTCGTCGAGCCAGCCCATGGAACGCTCCACGGCCTTGAGCCAGCTCTTGTACTCACGGTCGCGGGTGTCCGCGTCCATACGGGGTGTCCACTCGGCGGCCCGGCGCCAGTTGGCGCGCAGCGCGTCGGTGTCCGGCCAGAAGCCGACGGCGAGGCCGGCGGCATAGGCGGCGCCGAGGCAGGTGGTCTCGGCGACCATGGGGCGCACCACGGGCGCGTCCAGGAAGTCGGAGAGCGTCTGCATCAGCAGGTTGTTGGAGGTCATGCCGCCGTCGACCTTGAGAGCGGTCAGCTCGACGCCGGAGTCCTTGGTCATGGCGTCGCTGATCTCGCGGGTCTGCCAGGCAGTGGCCTCGAGCACGGCACGGGCGATGTGCGCCTTGGTGACGTACCGGGTGAGACCGGCGATGACACCGCGGGCGTCGGGACGCCAGTACGGGGCGAACAGACCGGAGAACGCGGGCACGAAGTACGCGCCGCCGTTGTCCTCGACCGAGGACGCGAGCGTCTCGATCTCGGCCGCGGACTTGATCAGGCCCATCTGGTCGCGCATCCACTGCACCAGCGAACCGGTGACGGCGATGGACCCCTCAAGGGCGTAGACCGGCTTCTGGTCGCCGATCTGGTAACCGACGGTCGTCAGCAGTCCGTTGTACGAGTTCACCGGGGTGTGGCCGGTGTTCATCAGCATGAAGGTGCCGGTGCCGTACGTGGACTTTGCCTCGCCCTGGGCGAAACACGTCTGGCCGAACAGCGCGGCCTGCTGGTCGCCGAGCGCGGAGGCCACCGGGATCCCGTCGAGGACGCCGCCCTTGGCGGTGCCGTAGACCTCGGCGGAGGACCGGATCTCCGGCAGCACGGCGGTCGGGATGTCCATCGACTGGACGATCTTGTCGTCCCACTGCATGGTGTGCAGGTTCATCAGGAGGGTGCGCGAGGCATTGGTGACATCGGTGACGTGTACGCCGCCGTCGGTGCCGCCGGTCAGGTTCCAGATGACCCAGGAGTCCATGGTGCCGAAGAGGATGTCGCCCCGCTCGGCGCGCTCGCGCAGCCCCTCGACGTTGTCGAGCAGCCAGCGGACCTTCGGTCCGGCGAAGTACGACGCGAGCGGCAGCCCCGTCTCGCGGCGGAAGCGGTCCTGGCCGACGTTGCGGCCGAGCTCCTTGCAGAGCGCGTCGGTGCGGGTGTCCTGCCAGACGAGGGCGTTGTGGACGGGTTCACCGGTGTTCTTGTCCCAGAGCAGGGTGGTCTCGCGCTGGTTGGTGATGCCGATCGCCTTGACGTCGGCGGAGGTGATGCCCGCCTTGACGACCGCCCCGGCGACGACCTCCTGGACGTTCTCCCAGATCTCTGTCGCGTTGTGTTCGACCCAGCCCGGCTTCGGGAAGATCTGCTCGTGTTCCTTCTGGTCGACGGAGACGATCCGGCCGTCCTTGTCGAAGACGATGCAGCGACTGGACGTGGTGCCCTGGTCGATGGCCGCGATGAACGGCCCGGTGGTGTGTGCGTCGGTCACGGTGTGCTCCCGGAGGTCTGTGGTGTCGAGGGTTACGGCTCAGGCGAAGGCGAGGTTGTAGAGACCGCCTGCGAGGGCGGCGCCGACGAGGGGTCCTATGACCGGTACCCATGCGTAGCCCCAGTCCGAACCGCCCTTGTTCGGCAGTGGCAGCAGCGCGTGCACGATGCGCGGACCGAGGTCGCGGACCGGGTTGATCGCGTAGCCGGTCGGGCCACCGAGTGAGAGACCGATTCCGACGACCACCAGAGAGGTGATCAGGACGCCGAGCGTCCCGAGGCCCTTGCCCTCGTCGTTGAGGCCCTGGGTGAGAATTGCCAGGACCAGTACGGCGGTGGCGATGACCTCTGTGACCACGTTCTGTACGGCGTTGCGGATCTCCGGACCCGTGGAGAAGATTCCGAGGACGGGCCCTGCCTTCGGAGCGGCCGACTGGTCGACCATGCCCTCCTCGGCGGGCTGTCCCTTCATGATCTCCGGGTCGTTGAGGTGCGCGTGGAACTGCCCGTAGTACACGGCCCAGACCAGCACCGCGCCGATCATCGCGCCGAGCAGCTGGGAAGCGAGGTACAGGGGTACCTCGCTCCACGGGGTGCCGCCCTGAATCGCGAGGCCGATCGTGACGGCCGGATTGAGGTGGGCACCGGACACGCCGGCCGAGAGATAGGCGCCGGTCAGTACGGCGAAGCCCCACCCGAAGGTGATGGCCAGCCAGCCGGCGTTCTGCGCCTTCGAGCGCTTGAGCGTGACGGCGGCACAGACACCGCCGCCGAGCAGGATGAGTATGGCGGTACCGATGGTCTCGCCGATGAAGATGTCGGAGCTGGACACCCGCGACTCCTTTGTCCTTCGTCCAGGGGAAGGCGAAACACCGGTTTACTCCGGTGGATCGCGCCCCAGATGGGTACCCGTAAGTAAGGGCACGTCACCTGTAAGGGCTTGACCGGCCCTCGGCACTGTCACACCCTAACGTGTATTGCCGTTAGGTGTTCGGCAATGCCGACCGGTGAACGGCAATGTTTCTCCCCAATGAACGACGCGTCAAGAGTTCTGTGGCTCGGGACCCGGTGCGGGACTCGATCGTTACCGACGGCGCGGCGGGGGCTCAGAAACGCCCGGCGCCCAGATCCCGGGAGACGGCGCGGGCGCAGTCCCGTACCGCGGCGACGAGCTCGGGACGCAGGTCGCCTCCGGGGCTGACCCGCTCCACGGCACCCGTCACGGCCACGGCGCCGACGGGCATCCGCCGCCGGTCGTGGATGGGGGCGGCCACTGCGGCCACCCCCTCCCAGGTCTCCTCCACGTCGGAGGCCCAGCCCTGCGCCCGGATCAGGTCGAGCAGCGACTCGAACTCCTGCTCGCCGGTGACCGTGCGCGGCGTGAAGGGCCGCCGTTCCACCTCTGCGACCTCGCTGTGCGCCACGGGGTCGTAGGCGGAGAGCACCTTGCCCAGGGCGGTGGAGTGCAGCGGCTGCATGGCGCCGACCTCCAGCACCTGGCGGCTGTCGTCGGGCCGGAAGACGTGGTGGACGATCAGGACGCCGTGCTGGTGCAGTACGCCCAGGTGGACGCTCTCCCCGCTGGAACGGGCCAGGTCGTCGGTCCAGACCAGGGCGCGGGCCCGCAGCTCGTGCACGTCCAGATAGCTGTTGCCCAGGCGCAGCAGCTCGGCGCCGAGCTGATAGCGGCCGGAGGCGGCGTCCTGCTCGACGAAGCCCTCGTGCTGCAGGGTGCGCAGAATGCCGTGTGCGGTGCCCTTGGCCAGCCCCAGCGAGGAGGAGATGTCGGACAGTCCGAGCCGACGCTCGCCGCCCGCCAGCAGACGCAGCATCGCTGCCGCCCGCTCGAGCGACTGGATGTTCTTGGCCATCGCGCCGTACTCCTCCACCTCGGTTCGACAATGCTGAACACTATCGGTCGATGTCGACCTCTGTCCGGTCGGTCGAAGATTCTGCGCCTGCGCGCGACCGGTCCCGTTCCCCGCACAGCATGCAGTCCGCCCCGTGGGACGCAATGACCGGGCCGGGGCCCGCCCGGCTAGGCTGGCGGCGTGCCCCCTTAGCAGAAGGGCGCAAAGCCGACAGCCGTCGCATCCCAGGGAGAACACCCATGGCCTCGTTGCCGACCCCCGCCGCTGACAGCCGGACCCGAGCCGCAGCCCTCCGTGAGGCGCTCGCCACCCGTGTGGTGGTGGCGGACGGTGCCATGGGCACGATGCTGCAGGCCCAGGACCCCACGCTCGAGGACTTCCAGGACCTCGAGGGCTGCAACGAGATCCTCAACGTGACCCGGCCCGACATCGTCCGCTCGGTGCACGAGGAGTACTTCGCGGTCGGCGTGGACTGTGTCGAGACGAACACGTTCGGCGCAAACCTGGCGGCTCTGGGTGAGTACGACATCCCCGAGCGGGTCTTCGAGCTGTCCGAGTCGGGAGCGCGTATCGCCCGCGAGGTCGCCGACGAGTTCACCGCGTCCACCGGGCAGCAGCGCTGGGTGCTCGGCTCGATGGGACCGGGTACCAAACTGCCGACCCTCGGCCACGCCCCGTACGGCAAGCTCCGCGACGCCTACCAGCAGAACGCCGAAGGCATGATCGCCGGCGGAGCCGACGCGCTCCTGATCGAGACCACCCAGGACCTGCTGCAGACCAAGGCCTCCGTCATCGGCGCCCGGCGGGCCCTCGAAGCCACCGGCGCCGACCTGCCGGTCATCTGTTCCGTCACGGTCGAGACGACCGGCACGATGCTGCTGGGCTCGGAGATCGGAGCGGCGCTGACCGCGCTGGAGCCGCTCGGCATCGACATGATCGGCCTGAACTGCGCGACCGGCCCCGCCGAGATGAGCGAGCACCTGCGCTACCTCGCCCGGCACTCCCGTATCCCGCTCTCCTGCATGCCGAACGCGGGCCTGCCGGTGCTCGGCAGGAACGGCGCGCACTACCCGCTGTCCCCGGGCGAGCTCGCCGACGCCCAGGAGACGTTCGTGCGGGAGTACGGCCTGTCCCTGATCGGCGGCTGCTGCGGTACGACGCCGGAGCATCTGCGGCAGGTCGTGGAGCGCGTGCGCGGTATGGCGCCCACCGTCCGCGAGCCACGCCCCGAGCCGGGCGCCGCCTCGCTCTACCAGACCGTCCCGTTCCGCCAGGACACCTCCTACCTGGCGATCGGTGAGCGTACGAACGCCAACGGATCGAAGAAGTTCCGCGAGGCCATGCTCGAGGCACGCTGGGACGACTGCGTGGAGATGGCCCGCGACCAGATCCGCGAGGGCGCGCACATGCTCGACCTCTGCGTCGACTACGTCGGCCGCGACGGCGTGGCCGACATGGAGGAGCTGGCGGGACGCTTCGCCACGGCCTCGACGCTGCCCATCGTCCTGGACTCCACGGAGCTGCCCGTCCTGCGCGCCGGTCTGGAGAAGCTCGGCGGACGAGCGGTGCTCAACTCCGTCAACTACGAGGACGGCGACGGGCCCGAGTCCCGCTTCGCCAAGGTCAGCGCGCTGGCCTCCGAGCACGGCGCCGCGCTGATCGCGCTGACCATCGACGAGGAGGGCCAGGCCCGCACCGTCGAGCACAAGGTCGCCATCGCCGAGCGCCTCATCGAGGACCTGACGGGCAACTGGGGCATCCACGAGTCCGACATCCTCATCGACACCCTGACCTTCACGATCTGTACCGGCCAGGAGGAGTCCCGCAAGGACGGCATCGCCACGATCGGAGCGATCCGGGAGCTGAAGAAGCGCCACCCCGACGTCCAGACCACGCTGGGCCTGTCCAACATCTCCTTCGGCCTCAACCCGGCCGCCCGGGTCGTCCTGAACTCCGTGTTCCTCGACGAGTGCGTCAAGGCCGGCCTGGACTCCGCGATCGTGCACGCCTCCAAGATCCTGCCGATCGCACGGCTGGAGGAGGAGCAGGTCAAGGTCGCCCTCGACCTCGTCTACGACCGGCGCGCCGAGGGCTACGACCCCCTGCAGAGGCTCATGGAGCTGTTCGACGGCGTCAACATGAAGTCGATGAAGGCGGGCAAGGCCGAGGAGCTCCTGGCCCTGCCGCTCGACGAGCGCCTGCAGCGCCGCATCATCGACGGTGAGAAGAACGGTCTGGAGAAGGACCTCGATGAGGCCCTGCAGACCCGGCCCGCACTCGAAATCGTCAACGACACCCTGCTCGCGGGGATGAAGGTCGTCGGTGAGCTCTTCGGGTCCGGGCAGATGCAGCTGCCGTTCGTGCTGCAGTCCGCCGAGGTCATGAAGACAGCGGTGGCCCACCTCGAGCCGCACATGGAGAAGTCCGACGCCGACGGCAAGGGCACCATCGTGCTCGCCACCGTCCGCGGCGACGTCCATGACATCGGCAAGAACCTCGTCGACATCATCCTGTCCAACAACGGCTACAACGTCGTCAACCTCGGCATCAAGCAGCCCGTCTCCGCGATCCTGGACGCCGCCGAGGAGCACAAGGCCGACGTCATCGGCATGTCCGGTCTCCTGGTGAAGTCCACCGTGATCATGAAGGAGAACCTGGAGGAGCTCAACCAGCGCAAGATGGCCGCCGACTACCCGGTCATCCTCGGCGGCGCCGCCCTTACCCGCGCCTACGTCGAACAGGACCTCCACGAGATCTACGAGGGCGAGGTCCGCTACGCCCGGGACGCGTTCGAGGGCCTGCGCCTGATGGACTCCCTCATCGGTATCAAGCGCGGCGTCCCGGGTGCCACCCTCCCCGAGCTGAAGCAGCGCAGGGTGCCCAAGCGTGATGTCGCCGTGCTGGAGGCCGAGGAGCCGGAGGAGGGCGTGCGCTCCGACGTCTCCGTCACCAATCCGGTCCCCGAGCCGCCCTTCTGGGGCACCCGGGTCGTCAAGGGCATCCAGCTCAAGGAGTACGCCTCCTGGCTGGACGAGGGTGCCCTCTTCAAGGGCCAGTGGGGCCTCAAGCAGGCCCGTGCGGGCGACGGGCCGACGTACGAGGAGCTGGTGGAGACCGAGGGCCGCCCGCACCTGCGCGGCTGGCTCGACAAGCTCCACACCGAGAACATGCTGGAGGCGGCCGTCGTCTACGGCTACTTCCCGTGCGTGTCCAAGGGCGACGACCTGATCCTGCTGCACGAGGACGGCTCGGAGCGCACCCGCTTCACCTTCCCGCGCCAGCGCCGCGGCCGACGCCTGTGCCTCGCGGACTTCTTCCGCCCCGAGGAGTCGGGCGAGACCGACGTGATCGGCCTCCAGGTCGTCACGGTCGGCTCGAAGATCGGCGGGGCCACCGCCGAGCTCTTCGAGGCGAACTCCTACCGCGACTACCTGGAGCTGCACGGCCTGTCCGTGCAGCTGGCCGAGGCGCTCGCCGAGTACTGGCACGCGCGCGTGCGCAGCGAGCTGGGCTTCGCCAGGGAGGACCCGTCCGACGTCGAGGACATGTTCGCGCTGAAGTACCGCGGAGCGCGCTTCTCCCTCGGCTACGGGGCCTGCCCGGACCTGGAGGACCGGGCCAAGATCGCAGCACTCCTGGAGCCCGAGCGCATCGGGGTGAAGCTCTCCGAGGAGTTCCAGCTGCACCCGGAGCAGTCCACCGATGCGATCGTCATCCACCACCCCGAGGCCAAGTACTTCAACGCTCGGTAGTCAGGTGTTCAACGCGCGGTAGGGCGCCGCTCCATGCGTCGTATCCGGACGAGTCGTACACTGGTCGGTCCAGTGCAGGCCGGTCGCCGTTCCCCCCGGGAAGGCGGTCGGCCTTCTCGTCCCTCATGGAGGTGTACCGGATGACCAGTACGGTCCCCGCGTCCTTGACCCGTACGGCCGAAGGGTCGGCCCTGCAGGCCGTCCTTCTCGACATGGACGGCACCCTGGTCGATACCGAAGGCTTCTGGTGGGACGTGGAGGTCGAGGTCTTCGCCGATCTGGGACACCGGCTCGACGAAGCCTGGCGCGACGTGGTCGTCGGCGGGCCGATGACCCGCAGCGCCGGGTACCTCATCGACGTCACCGGTGCCGATATCGCCATCGAAGAGCTCACCGTGCTGCTCAACGACCGCTTCGAGAAGCGCATCGGACGTGGTGTGCCGCTGATGCCGGGCGCCGCCCGGCTGCTCGCGGAACTTGCCGTGCACGAGGTGCCGACCGCCCTGGTGTCCGCCTCGCACCGGCGCATCATCGACCGGGTGCTGGACTCGGTCGGGCACCACCATTTCGCCCTCACGGTCGCCGGTGACGAGGTCACCCGCACGAAGCCCCACCCGGAGCCGTACCTCGCGGCGGCCGCCGGGTTCGGGGCCGCCCCCTGGCGCTGTGCGGTCATCGAGGACACCGCGACGGGCGTCGCCGCGGCGGAGGCCGCGGGCTGCCGTGTCGTCGCCGTACCGTCCGTCGCGCCGATCGCCCCCGCGCCGGGGCGCGTGGTCGTGCCCTCGCTCGAACAGGTGGATCTCGCGTTTCTGCGCCGGCTGATCACAGAACAGCGGTGATGCGCGCGCCGGGAGCCTCGCCGTGGGTCTCGGTGAATCTCGGCGAATCTCCGTGAGTCTTCGTGAAGCTGGGCGGAAACCGAATTCCGGTCGGCCGGACGCGCGATCCCGGCCTTCCGGGTGTGCCCGGATGCAGGTTCATGTCAAGATCCCGTCAACGACGCGTGCGTGAGCTTGGTCACTCGATGTGACGGCCGGACCCTTTCGAGATCGCCCCGGGTGTCCGTTTCGGCAGCCCAAGTGTCCCGTTTCATGGAGTGGTGCACCAATCATTCCCGAGCGTGGCATAAACGCGCGGTCATCGGCCATCACCGAGTGCGTACGTGCCGGGACCGCCTCGGTCAAGCCCCCCTGCGGCTCCCACTAACCTCGGTTTTCTCACATGCCGGAATGAGGGAGAACGTCCAGATGAACCGCAAGACGCTGGTGCTGCCGGCCGTGGTCGGCCTGCTCGCGCCCGTGCTCGCCGCCTGTGGCGGGTCGGACGGCGGGGGCGACGCCATCGTTGTCGGGACAACGGACCAGTTCGTCGCCTCCAAGGACAACACCGCACCGTTCGACCCGGCCATCGGCTACGAAGCAGGTGTCTGGAACGTCCTGCGCCAGACGGTGCAGACCCTGACCCACATCCCGCGCGGCGGCGGCGAGCCCGTGCCCGAGGCGGCCCGGAGCTGCGAGTTCACCGACACGGAGAACGAGAGCTACCGCTGCACACTGCGTGACGGTCTCACCTTCTCCGACGGCACGCCCGTCACGCCGGAGGACGTGAAGTACTCGATCCAGCGCGTCCTCGACATCAAGGACGAGAGCGGCCCGGTAGGTCTGCTCGCGAACATCGACACGATCGAGACCAAGGGCCAGAAGGAGATCGTCTTCCACCTGAGGACCTCGGACGCGACCTTCCCCTACAAGCTCGCCACTCCGTCCGCCGGGATCGTCCAGAAGGACAAGTACCCGGCGAGGACTCCACGCGACGGCTTCCAGGTCGACGGCTCGGGTCCGTACACCATGAAGCCGGAGGTCGAGGGTGACCACGTCGTCAAGGTCGTCTTCACCAAGAACCCCAAGTACAAGGGCGATCTGAAGGTCCTCAACGACAAGGTCGAGCTGGAACTCTTCCCCGACGGGGCAGCGATGGGCAAGGCGCTCGACGACAACAAGATCGACATGATGACGCGCAACATGTCGCCGGAGCAGGTGCGGAAGATGATCGCGGAGCCGGAGGAAGGCATCGAGCTCACCGAGATGCCCAGCCTGGCCATCAGCTACCTGGCGTTCAACACCGAGGACCCTGTGGTGAGGGACAAGGCCGTACGCCAGGCCATGGCCCAGGTCATCGACCGGGGGGCCATCGCGAGCAAGGTGTACGGCAGCACGGCCGAGCCGCTCTACTCGCTGATCCCTTCCGGCATCACCGGACACACCAACTCGTTCTTCAACAAGTACGGTGAGCCGAGCGTCACCGGAGCCGCCGACACCCTTCGGAAGGCCGGAATCAAGACTCCGGTGACATTCACCCTGCACTACACGACGGACCACTACGGCCCCGCCACCGCTTCCGAGTTCGAGGCGCTGGCGAAGCAGCTCAATGACTCGAAGCTGTTCGACGTCACTGTGGAGGGCAGTCCGTGGGCGGAGTACCGCCCCGCGCAGAAGAAGGGCGACTACGCCGTCTACGGCATGGGATGGTTCCCGGACTTCCCGGACCCGGACAACTACACGGCGCCGTTCCTCGACAAGAACAACTTCCTGAACTCGCCCTACGAGTCGGCGCTCGCCCAGAACACGCTCATTCCGCAGTCCCGCCGCGAGGCCGAACGCAGCGCCGCGTCCACGACCTTCGCGAAGCTGCAGGACATCGTTGCCAACGACGTCCCCGTCCTCCCGGTCTGGCAGGGCAAGCAGTACGTCGCCTCGCGTGACGGCCTGAACGGTGTGGAGTGGGCCGTCAACTCCTCGGCCGACCTGCAGCTCTGGGAGCTCGCACGCGGCTGACGCGGCACCTTGCGAAAAAGCGATGCGGTCCGGGGCCACTGCCCCGGACCGCATCGCTGCGTGTACCGCCCCGACTCACTGGGCGCCGGGACGCACCAGCCCGCTCTCGTAGGCGTAGACAGCCGCCTGCACCCGGTCGCGCAGGCCCAGCTTGGTCAGCACGTGTCCCACATGTGTCTTGACCGTCGTCTCGCTCACGAACAGGTCTGCGGCGATCTCCGCGTTGGACAGCCCGCGCGCCACCAGCTTCAGCACTTCCACCTCACGCTCCGTGAGCGTGTGCAGCGCGTCCGGGACAGTCTCCTCGCCCGACGGCAGATGGTCCGCGTACTTGTCGAGCAGCCGGCGCGTGATGCTCGGCGCCAGCATCGCCTCGCCCGCTGCCACCACGCGGATGGCCTGCACCAGCTCATTGGCCGGAGCGTCCTTCAGCAGGAATCCGCTGGCTCCGGCGCGCAGCGCCTCCACCACGTACTCGTCGAGGTCGAACGTCGTCAGCACCAGGACCTTCGCCGGACCGTCCCGGCCGGGGCCGGTGATCTGACGCGTTGCCTCGACCCCGTCCATCCGCGGCATCCGGATGTCCATCAGCACGACATCGGGCTGCAGGGCCCGCACCTGGTCGATGGCCTGCAGACCGTCACCGGCCTCGCCGACCACCGCGAGATCGCCCTCCGCCTCCAGGATCATCCGGAAACCTGTGCGCAGCAGTGGTTGATCATCGACCAGCAGGACGCGGATAGCCACGGAATCTCCTTAAGGGCCTTCGAGGGCCGCCGGTTGGCCGGCCTCTGCCCGGACCGGCTCCATTCTGCCCTGGACACCTTCCTCCGACTCCGCAGGGCGAACCGACAGGGGATATACCGGGGGAGTCCCGCCGAACTCCGGGCAGACCGCTCGGTGATCGCACCAGCCGCACAGCTTCGTCGGCCGCGGCCGCCACTCACCCGTCTCCGTGGCCAGCCGGATCGCATCCCACAGGGCCAGCAGCTTGCGCTCCACCCGCTCCAGGTCGGCCGGAACGGGGTCGTACGTCAGCACGTCACCGCTGCCCAGATAGACGAGCTGAAGCCGCCTCGGCACCACGTTCTTCAGACGCCAGATCACCAGTGCGTAGAACTTCATCTGGAACAGCGCGCCCTCGGCGTACTCCGGCCGCGGGGCCTTGCCCGTCTTGTAGTCCACGATCCGGACCTCGCCCGTGGGGGCCACGTCGATCCGGTCGATCACACCGCGCAGCCGCAGCCCCGAGTCCAGCTCCGTCTCGACGAACAGCTCACGCTCGGCCGGCTCCAGACGGGTCGGGTCCTCCAGCGAGAACCACCGCTCCACCAGTTGCTCCGCCTCGCTCAGCCACCCGGCGAGGCGTTCTCCCTCGGCGTCCCCCTCGAACAGCTCGGTCAGCTCGGGCTTCGACTCGAGCAGCCGGTCCCACTGACCAGGAATCAACGCCTTGGCCCTCGGCGCCGTACGGTCCCCCGCCGGGGAGTCGAACAGTCGCTCGAGCACCGCATGCACCAGCGTGCCCCGGGTAGCTGCCTCACTGGGCTTCTCGGGCAGCTTGTCGATGACCCGGAAGCGGTACAACAAGGGGCATTGCATGAAATCGCTCGCGCGCGACGGCGACAGGGACGAGGGTGGCCGAGGCGGGCGCGGTACGGAGGTCATGTCGCAGACCCTACGACCCGCCACCGACACCGAGCGGCATACCATCGACCAGAGAGCTCGCGGACTGCATGATCGTGGCAGGACGCCACCGACCGAAGGGACCCCGTGGACGAGAGCGGCGACAGCGGGCGCCCGAAGCCCGGCGCAGGGGGAACCGACCCCGGCACCGGGCCGGAGAACGGCAAACCGCGCCGCCCCGCAGATCCGGGCGGCGGCCTCCTGATGGGCCGTCCCTTCGGAGTGCCCGTATACGTGGCACCCAGCTGGTTCGTCGTCGCCGCACTGATCACGTGGGTCTTCGGCGGCCAGCTCGACCGGGTCCTGCCCGAGCTCGGCGCTGCCCGCTACCTGGTCGCACTGTTCTTCGCGATCGCCTTCTACGCCTCCGTGCTCGTCCACGAGCTCGCGCACACCGTCGCCGCCCTGCGCTACAAGCTGCCGGTCCGCCGTATCCAGCTCCAGTTCTTCGGCGGCGTCTCCGAGATCGAGAAGGAATCCGAGACCCCCGGCCGCGAATTCGTCCTCGCCTTCGTGGGCCCCCTGCTCTCCCTGGTGCTCGGCGGCGTCTTCTACATCCCCCTGCAGTTCGTCGAGGCCGGCACCGTCCCCGGGGTACTCCTCGCCGGACTGATGGTCTCCAACCTCATCGTCGCCGCCTTCAACCTGCTGCCCGGCCTCCCTCTCGACGGCGGACGCATGCTCCGGGCCGTCGTCTGGAAAATCACCGGCAAGCCGATGAGCGGCACCATCGCCGCCGCATGGGTCGGCCGGGGCCTGGCCGTCGCCGTCCTCATCGGCCTGCCACTCCTCACCCACACCGGCGCCCTCGGCAACGCCACCAGCGAGATCAGCGGCTTCGAGACCGTGACCGACGCCCTGCTCGCCGCGATCCTCGCCGGAATCATCTGGACCGGCGCGGGCAACAGCCTGCGCATGGCCAGGCTGCGCGAACATCTCCCGGACCTGCGCGCCCGCACCCTGACCCGGCGCGCAGTCCCCGTCGAGTCCGCCACCCCGCTCTCCGAGGCGCTCCGCCGCGCCAACGAAGCGGGTGCCCGCGCCCTCGTGGTCGTCGACGGACAGGGCAACCCCAAGGGCGTCGTCCGCGAGGCAGCCATCGTCGGAGTCCCCGAACACCGCCGCCCCTGGGTGGCCGTCAGCGGTCTCGCCCAGGACCTCACCGACGGCATGAAGGTGCCCGCCGAACTCGCGGGCGAGGCCCTGCTGGACCGGCTCAAGGCGACCCCGGCCACCGAGTACCTGGTCGTCGAGGACACCGGTGAGATCTACGGGGTCCTCTCCACCGCCGATGTCGAACGGGCCTTCGTCGCGGCGATGGCCCGGCCCGCTGCCTGAGCGTCCGCCACCGGGCCCGCAGGCGGTCGAAGGCCCCCGAAAAGGGCCCCGAAATGGAGACCCCCGAAATACCGGTAGGCTGGCCGCATGTCCGAACCGACCGGTGCCGCCCGCCGTCGCGGCCCATTCAAAGTCGGGGACCAGGTCCAGCTCACCGACCCCAAGGGACGCCACTACACCTTCACGCTCGAGGCCGGAAAGAACTTTCACACCCACAAGGGTTCTTTCCCGCACGACGAGCTGATCGGTGCTCCCGAGGGCAGTGTTGTCCGTACCACGGGAAACGTCGCCTACCTCGCGCTGCGCCCCCTGCTCCCCGACTACGTCCTGTCCATGCCCCGCGGCGCCGCCGTGGTCTATCCCAAGGACGCGGGGCAGATCCTGGCCTTCGGCGACATCTTCCCCGGCGCCCGCGTCGTGGAAGCCGGTGTCGGCTCCGGAGCGCTCAGCACCTTCCTTCTGCGCGCCATCGGTGAGCAGGGCATGCTGCACTCCTACGAGCGCCGCGAGGACTTCGCCGAGATCGCCCAGCAGAACGTGGAGCGCTACTTCGGCTCCCCGCACCCCGCCTGGCAGCTCACCGTCGGCGACCTCCAGGACAACCTCTCGGACACCGATGTCGACCGCGTCGTCCTGGACATGCTCGCCCCGTGGGAGTGCCTCGAGGCCGTCTCCAAGGCACTCGTGCCCGGGGGCATCCTCTGCGCGTACGTCGCCACCACCACGCAGCTCTCGAGGACCGTCGAATCCATCCGGGAGATCGGCTGCTTCGCCGAACCGCAGCCCTGGGAGTCGATGATCCGCAACTGGCACGTCGAAGGCCTGGCCGTCCGACCCGACCACAGGATGATCGGCCACACCGGCTTCCTGGTCACCGCCCGCCGTCTCGCGGACGGCGTCGAGGCGCCGCTGCGCCGACGCCGCCCGTCCAAGGGCGCCTACGGCGAGGACTACAGCGGTCCCGGCAGCCGGAGCGGCTCCGCCACCCGCGACTGACCACGGCGCGACTGACCCGCACAACGCACAGGCGCCGCCGCCGAGTTCCCCGGACCGACCCCGGGGAGCCGGCAGGCGGCGCCTTTTCGTCGTCCGCGGCCACCGGGCGGCGACCCCGCCGTTCCCCTGTGGTGTGACGTGTGGCACGATGCTGGCCACCCCCACCCGCCGATTTCCCGTCGGCCGCCGCCTATCCAGGCCTCCAGAACCACAGGAGACAAACCGCGTGCAGTCCTCCGCGCTCCCGGATCTCGCGCACACCGACGCCCAGCCGGTGCACTGGCTCGCCACGGCCGCGGCGATGGCCGCCGTCGTCGCCGTCGCGGGCCTGCTCCAGCCGGACGCGGCCACCGCGACCGCGACCGCCACCGCGTCCGAGCACCGCACCAACGCTCAGCCCGGCGCCGCGCCCGCCGCCCGAGCACCCGACCCGGCCGAGGCCACCTTCCCGCTGGACTGCGGTACGGCCGGGTACACCGTGGCCGAACAGGCCGACGGAGACCTCGACGGCGACAACAGGCCCGAGACCGTCGCCGTCGTGCACTGTGCCGCAGGTTCGGGCACACCGCCCAGCGGGGTCTACGTCCTGACACAGGTGAGCGGGGCCGCACCACGGGTTGTGGCAACCCTGGTGGACCCCGCTCAGAAACTCACGGTCACGGACTTCGCGGTCCGTGACGGCCTGGTCTCGGCGACTCTGCTCGGCTACTCCTCCGCCGATGTGCCGCGCTGCTGCCCCGACGAGCAGGAGAGCACCACCTGGCAGTGGAAGGGCAACGCGTTCATCAAGTCCGCCGGGGACGCCGCGCTGAGCGCCTGAGCCGTTACTCCGCGTCCGGGCCGAAGACTTCCACATTGTCCGAAACGCGACGTACGTGAATGCAGTCGCCCGGGCATTCCTTGGCCGAATCCACTACGTCCTGGAGCAGCGGCAGCGGCACCGGGGTGGTGGCGCCCTTGTCCTGGAGCAGCTCGTCCTCGGTGCTCTTGACGTAGGCCAGACCGTCGATGTCCAGCTCGAACACCTCGGGTGCGTACTGCACGCAGATGCCGTCGCCCGTACAGAGATCCTGGTCGATCCAGACCTCCAGGTCCTGGGTGTCACTGTTGCCCGGAGCGTCCTGCTGCACGGTCATGTGTCCTGCCGTTCCCTGCGTATCTGCACCAATTGAAGCCAGCCCTGACGGGTGTTGAACAGTTCGACGATACAACCGGCGGCTTCCGGGTGCCGAAGGGTGGGTATTCCCTTGGCGTGAGGGAGAGCGCAAGGGTGAAGATCGGACACACCATCGGGTCTTTGTGATCTAGGGGTTTCAATCATCACCCACCCAGGTAGGGTCAGGAAGCGTCCAGCTCCCCTTGGAGGAGGTGAGGACCGTGGCAGCCCACGACGACGACATCAACCGCGGCATCCGGCCCGGGCGGGGGTCAGAAGACCCAGCCGGCCAGGTTGCCTATCTCGAGCAGGAAATCGCCGTCCTGCGACGTAAGCTCGCCGACTCGCCGCGTCATACGAGGATTCTCGAAGAGCGGATCGTCGAGTTGCAGACCAACCTGGCAGGCGTGTCCGCACAGAACGAGCGGCTCGCCAACACGCTCCGCGAGGCCCGCGACCAGATCGTGGCCCTCAAGGAGGAGGTCGACCGGCTTGCCCAGCCACCGGCCGGCTTCGGTGTCTTCCTGCAGGTCAACGAGGACGGCACCTGCGACATCTTTACCGGGGGCCGCAAGCTCCGGGTGAACGTGAGCCCCAGTGTCGAGCTCGACGGCCTCCGGCGAGGCCAGGAAGTCATGCTCAACGAGGCGCTCAACGTGGTCGAGGCCATGGAATTCGAGCGGGCCGGGGACATCGTCACCCTCAAGGAGATCCTTGAGGACGGCGAACGTGCCCTGGTCGTCGGGCACACCGACGAGGAACGGGTGGTGAGGCTCGCCGAGCCTCTGCTGGACATCACCATCCGCCCCGGCGACGCCCTCCTGCTCGAACCCAGGTCCGGCTACGTCTACGAAGTGGTCCCCAAGAGCGAGGTCGAGGAGCTCGTCCTCGAAGAGGTCCCGGACATCGACTACGAGAAGATCGGCGGCCTGGGCGACCAGATCGAGCTGATCCGCGACGCAGTCGAGCTCCCCTACCTCCACCCGGACCTCTTCAAGGAACACGAACTGCGCCCGCCGAAGGGCATCCTGCTCTACGGTCCCCCCGGCTGCGGCAAGACACTCATTGCCAAGGCCGTAGCCAACTCGCTGGCCAAGAAGGTCGCCGAGGTCACCGGACAGCCCACGGGGAAGAGTTACTTCCTCAATATCAAGGGCCCCGAGCTCCTCAACAAGTACGTCGGTGAGACCGAGCGGCACATCCGTCTGGTCTTCCAGCGTGCCCGGGAGAAGGCGAGCGAGGGCACCCCCGTCATCGTCTTCTTCGACGAGATGGAATCCCTCTTCCGCACCCGTGGTTCCGGTGTCAGCTCGGACGTGGAGAACACCATCGTCCCCCAGCTGCTCGCCGAGATCGACGGTGTGGAGGGCCTGGAGAACGTCATCGTCATCGGTGCCTCCAACCGCGAGGACATGATCGACCCCGCCATCCTGCGGCCCGGCCGTCTCGATGTGAAGATCAAGATCGAGCGCCCGGACGCCGAGGCCGCGAAGGACATCTTCGCGAAGTACCTCACTCCCTCGCTGCCGCTGCACGCGGACGACCTCGCCGAGCACACCGGCTCGAAGGAGGCCGCCGCCCACGCCATGATCCAGTCGGTCGTGGAGCGGATGTACACGGAGTCCGAGGAGAACCGCTTCCTCGAGGTCACCTACGCCAACGGCGACAAGGAAGTCCTGTACTTCAAGGACTTCAACTCCGGAGCGATGATTCAGAACATCGTGGACCGGGCAAAGAAAATGGCCATCAAGGCATTCCTCGAGCAGCGCCAAAAGGGCCTGCGTGTCTCCCACCTCCTCCAGGCATGCGTGGACGAGTTCAAGGAGAACGAGGACCTGCCCAACACCACGAACCCGGACGACTGGGCCAGGATTTCCGGAAAGAAGGGCGAGCGGATCG
Organism: Streptomyces sp. NPDC060035; assembly: GCF_042736635.1. Lineage (NCBI taxonomy): Bacteria > Bacillati > Actinomycetota > Actinomycetes > Kitasatosporales > Streptomycetaceae > Streptomyces > Streptomyces sp. NPDC060035. The sequence goes on along the minus strand of NZ_JBHWVO010000002.1, from coordinate 323,949 downwards.
TCTTCATCCGCACACTCGTCACCGGAAAGCAGGGCGCGGACACCGGTCGCTCCATCGACACGGTGGCAAATACCGGACAGTACCTGTAAAACGCAGACCGGCTGCGGATGCCCGGCAGGGCATCCGCAGCCGGCCGTTTTCCCGGCAGCTCCGGCCATACCCGAACAATGACGTAATTGATCTCCCCACCGGAGCAGAGGCGCTCTAGGCTCTGCTGTACCGCCGAGTCGCGCAGTGCGGGGACGGGCACCGCACGCGTACCGGACCAGCAGCGGTACTTGAGCGGCGCTCCCGGAGGGGAGCACCGCCGGGCAAGGAGGGCCGCATGACCGTACGGCGAGTAATGGGCATCGAGACGGAGTACGGGATCTCCGTCCCCGGTCACCCCAACGCCAATGCCATGCTCACCTCGTCCCAGATCGTCAACGCCTACGCGGCGGCGATGCACCGGGCGCGCCGCGCCCGCTGGGACTTCGAGGAGGAGAATCCGCTGCGCGACGCGCGAGGCTTCGACCTCGCCCGCGAGACCGCCGACTCCAGCCAGCTCACCGACGAGGACATCGGCCTCGCCAATGTCATCCTCACCAATGGTGCCCGGCTGTACGTCGACCACGCGCACCCCGAATACAGCTCACCGGAGATCACCAATCCGCTCGACGCGGTGCTCTGGGACAAGGCCGGTGAGCGCGTCATGGCCGAAGCCGCCGAGCGGGCCGCCGCCATCCCCGGTGCCCAGCCGATCCTCCTCTACAAGAACAACACCGACAACAAGGGCGCGTCCTACGGCACGCACGAGAACTACCTGATGAAGCGGGAAACCCCCTTCTCCGACATCGTGCGCCATCTGACCCCGTTCTTCGTCTCCCGCCAGGTCGTCACCGGGGCGGGCCGGGTCGGCATCGGCCAGGACGGCCACGAGCACGGGTTCCAGATCAGCCAGCGCGCCGACTACTTCGAGGTCGAGGTCGGCCTCGAGACCACGCTCAAGCGCCCCATCATCAACACCCGGGACGAACCGCACTCCGACGCCGAGAAGTACCGCAGGCTGCACGTGATCATCGGCGACGCCAACCTTTCCGAGATCTCGACCTATCTGAAGCTCGGCACCACGGCACTGGTGCTTTCCATGATCGAGGACGGCTTCATCAATGTCGACCTGGCCGTCGACCAGCCGGTGCGCACCCTGCACCAGGTCTCGCACGACCCGACCCTGCAGCAGCTCATCACGCTCCGTAGCGGCCGGACACTCACCGCGGTACAACTTCAGATGGAGTACTTCGAACTGGGCCGCAAGTATGTCGAGGAGCGCTACGGGGCGGACGCCGACGAGCAGACCAAGGACATCCTGGTCCGCTGGGAGGACACCCTGAACCGCCTGGAGACCGATCCGATGAGCCTGGCGGGCGAGCTGGACTGGATCGCCAAGCGGGAGCTCATGGAGGCCTACCGGCGGCGCGACAGCCTGGACTGGGACGCTCCCCGCCTGCACCTGGTGGACCTGCAGTACGCCGACGTACGGGCCGACAAGGGCCTGTACAACCGCCTGGCAGCCCGCGGGAAGATGAAGCGCCTGCTCGACGAGAACGACGTCGAGCGGGCCCGTACGAAGCCGCCCGAGGACACCAGGGCCTATTTCCGGGGCCGCTGCCTGGAGCAGTACGCGGACGACGTGGCCGCAGCCTCCTGGGACTCGGTCATCTTCGATCTGCCCGACCGTGACTCACTGCAACGGGTGCCCACGATGGAGCCGCTGCGCGGTACACGTGACCACGTGAAGGAGCTCCTGGACCGCTGTCGCACGGCGGAAGAGCTGGTCCGGACGCTGTCGGGCGGCTGAAAGGCCCGTCGGCTGGGAATCAATCAGATGACCTGTGGACGTTGAGACAAGTACCGGGCCAATGTCGGACCCCGTAGGTAGGGTCTGATCAAGTGCTTCGAACCGAGCGGGGTGAGCTACATGGCGACCAAGGACACCGGCGGCGGACAGCAGAAGGCGACACGTTCCACCGAGGAGGCCGAGGAGCAGGCGCAGGAAGCGCAGGCATCCGAGGACCTCAAGGAGCGGCAGGAGAAGCTGAGCGACGACGTCGACGACGTCCTCGACGAGATCGACGACGTGCTCGAGGCCAATGCCGAGGATTTCGTGCGAAGTTTCGTACAAAAAGGCGGGCAGTAGGGGTAGATGTCCGAATGAGCGAGGAGAAGTGGTGCTCCGGCTGCAAGAGGGAATTGCCACTCCCCGCCTTCGCATCGGACAGGCACCGGCGCGACGGACTTCAGCCGCGGTGTCGGGAGTGCGTGGCCGCCTACGGTGCCGCGCACTACCGGCGCCGCCGGGAGCAAAGCGTGCAAGGCAATTCAGGGACGAGCAGGTCACCTGAAGCGTCAGTACGGCATGACCGAGGCTCAGCGCGACGACATGATCTCGTCGCAGGCGGGCGTCTGCGCGATCTGTCTATCTGCTCCCGCCGTACATGTGGATCACTGCCACGAGACGGGTAGGGTCCGAGGCGTACTGTGCTTCAACTGCAATTCGGCCATCGGCAAGTTGGGGGATGATCCTGACTCCTTGCGCAGGGCCATCGCATACCTGGAGGGAAACGCGTGGAAGCCAACACTCGTAGCACCGGGCGTCTACCAGCTGCCTTCCTGACGCCGGGTTCGTCCTCGTTCATGGACTTCCTGTCCGACCAGTCGCCCTCGATGCTTCCGGGCAACCGCACCCTGCCGCCGCTGAAGGGAGCCATCGAGGCACCGCACGGCACGACGATCGTCGCGGCCTCGTTCCCGGGTGGCGTGGTGCTCGCCGGTGACCGGCGGGCGACCATGGGGAACATGATCGCGCAGCGCGACATCGAGAAGGTGTTCCCGGCCGACGAGTACTCGGCGGTGGGGATCGCCGGCACGGCCGGTCTCGCCGTGGAGATGGTCAAGCTGTTCCAGCTGGAGCTGGAGCACTTCGAGAAGGTCGAGGGCGCCACACTCTCCCTGGAGGGCAAGGCGAACCGGCTGTCCACGATGATCCGCAGCAATCTGGCGATGGCCATGCAGGGCCTGGCGGTCGTCCCGCTGTTCGCCGGCTTCGACGTCGACCGTGAGAAGGGCCGGATCTTCTCCTACGACGTCACCGGCGGGCGTTCCGAGGAACACGGCTACGCCTCCACCGGCTCCGGCTCGATCTTCGCCCGCGGCTCGATGAAGAAGCTGTACCGCGAGGACCTGACGGAGGAGCAGACGCTCACCCTGGTCGTGCAGGCGCTGTACGACGCGGCAGACGACGACTCGGCGACCGGTGGCCCCGACGTGGCCCGCCGGATCTACCCGATCGTCACCGTCATCACCGACGAGGGCTTCCGGAAGCTGAACGACACGGAATCCTCCGAGATCGCGCGCTCGATCCTGGAGCGCCGGCTCGAGCAGCCCGACGGCCCGCGTGCCGCGCTGCTCTGAGCGGTCCCCGATGCTTCTGAGATGCACTCGTCACTGACAGAAAGGGACGGATAGCCGGTGTCGACGCCGTTCTATGTCTCACCCCAGCAGGCCATGGCCGACCGGGCGGAATACGCCCGGAAGGGCATCGCCCGTGGTCGCAGCCTGGTTGTGCTGCAGTACGCCGACGGCATTGTGTTCGTCGGCGAGAACCCGTCCCGTGCGCTGCACAAGTTCAGCGAGATCTACGACCGGATCGGCTTCGCCGCCGCCGGCAAGTACAACGAGTACGAGAATCTCCGCATCGGCGGTGTGCGCTATGCGGATCTGCGCGGATACACCTACGACCGCGACGATGTGACGGCCCGTGGGCTGGCCAACGTCTACGCGCAGACTCTGGGCACCATCTTCTCCAGCGCCGCCGAGAAGCCGTACGAGGTGGAGCTGGTCGTCGCCGAGGTCGGTGCCGGGCCCGAGGGCGACCAGATCTATCGGCTTCCGCACGACGGTTCGATCGTGGACGAGCACGGCTCGGTCGCGGTCGGCGGCAACGCGGAGCAGATCAGCACCTTCCTCGATCAGCGCCATCGCGACGGGATGTCGCTCGCGGAGGCGCTCAAGCTGGCCGTGCAGGCGCTGTCCCGCGAGGCCAACGGCAATGAGCGGGAGATTCCCGCCGAGCGGCTCGAGGTCGCGGTCCTGGACCGTACGAGGCCGCAGCAGCGCAAGTTCAAGCGGATCGTGGGACGGCAGCTGACGCGGCTGCTGGACGCGGACGGTGCGGGAGCGACACCGACGGACGCTCCGTCCGACACCGAGGAAGCCGACGACGCACCCGGCGAGAGCACGGGCGGGTCCACGCAGGAGTAGTCCCCTTCGGAACGTGTCCGTGGCCGGTGCCCCCGGCAGCCGTATCGGCTGCCGGGGGCACCGTCACGTCCCCACGCCGCCTGTGTGAGGCGCTGCCGTGGAGCCGCGGACCACGAGGTGCACGGGGAGGCTGCCCCGCTCCACGGGGCGGCCGTCCAGGACGGTGAGCAGGGCCGTCATACCGCGCTCGCCCACCTGTTCGGCCGGGAGCTGCACCGTGGTGAGCTCCGGTTCGACCGCTGTGGCGAGGGCGAGGTCGTCGAAGCCGGTCACGGAGATGTCGTCGGGTACCCGCAGCCCACTTCTGCGTACCGCCTTACAGGCACCGGCGGCCAGGATGTCGTCGTCGCAGACGATCGCCGTCGGCAGCGGCCCGGGGGCGGCCAGGACCGCTTCGGTGGCCTCGCGCCCGGCCCGTACGTCGAGCGGGGCCGTCACGCGACGGACAGCGGCACCGGGGACGCCCCGCACGGCGTCCGCCAGTGCCCGGGCGCGCACCGCGAAGGTCCAGGTGTCCACGGCGGAGGCGAGGTGGACGAAGCGGCGGTGGCCGAGAGCCAGCAGGTGCTCCGCCACCTGGCGCATGCCGTCCGCGATGTCGAGGTTCACCTGTGCCGCCGCGCCGTGCTCGTCGGGGTCGCTGTCCAGCATCACCAGGGGCAGATCCGCGCCGCGCAGGGCCCCCAGGGCGTCGGCGGCCATGGAAGAGGCGATGACACCGTCGAGTGCCGCGCGGGCCGATGCGAACGGGTCCTTGGCAGGGCCGGTGCCGTCGGGCGAGGGGTAGAGCACGACGCCGAAGTCGTGCTCGGCCGCGACGGCGGCGGCGCCCGTGTAGACGCGGGCGAAGAACTCGTTGGTCAGCGCGGGCACGACCAGGAGCGCGGTGCGGGTGCGGCCGAGGCGGAGATTACGAGCGGCGAGGTTCGGCCGGTAGCCGAGGTCCCGGGCGCTGTCGCGTACGCGCCCGGCAGTCGCCTCGGACACCCTGCCCTGCCATTTGCCGCCGAGCACGAGCGAGACGGTGGCCTGGGAGACACCGGCGGCCCGTGCCACGTCGCGGCTGGTGGGCCGGGGTGGGGCGGGCCGCTGCGCGCTGCTCACTCGTGCCTCCGTGCTGGACCGGCCAGATGCCGTGGGATGGACTCGTGGACTGCGCACATGGTACGTATGAACCTCGACGTTATACGTAAAACTTCGGTGGAGCGCGAAGCCCACCGGGTGAGAGAGGCGGACATGGCCGCGGGATATCTGGACATCCTCCGGGCGCGGCATGCCGCCCGGCTGCTGGCAGGAACCCTGGTGGGGCGGCTGCCGAACGGCACCGCCCCTGTCGCGATCGTCCTGTTCACCCGGGCCGAGGGCGGCAGCTACACCCTGGCCGGCGGGCTCGCCGCCGCGTACGGCCTGGCCACGGCCGTGGGGCAGCCCCTGCTGGGCAGAGCCGTGGACCTCTACGGCCAGCCGCGCGTCCAGCTCCCCGCCGCCGTGCTCTCCGCACTCGGCATGGCCGCGCTGGCCCTGGTGGGCCTCGGCTCGCTCCCCCTGGCCTGTGCGGCGGTGATCGTGGCCGGAGTCTTCACACCGCCGCTGGAGGGCGGCCTGCGGGCCCTGTGGCCGACGGTGCTGGGCCGTGAGGACCGGGTTCACCGGGCGTACGCCATGGACGCGGTGGCCCAGGAAGTGATGTTCACCCTGGGGCCGCTCCTCGTCACGGTCCTGGTGTCGCTCCGGTCGCCGGCCGCCGCGCTGCTGGTCATCAACGCCATAGGTGTCCTCGGCGCGTTGTCCGTGGTGCTGTCCGAGCCGTCCCGTACCTGGCGCTCCGCTCCCCGCGAGGCGCACTGGCTGGGGGCGCTGCGCTCGCGTGGGCTGCTGGCCCTGCTGGGGTCGTTCTTCTTCGTCGGGCTCGCGCTCGGCTCGATCACGGTGGCGGGTGTCGCGTACGCCGACGACCACGGCCGGGAGTCCGTGTACGGCTGGCTGATGGCCGCGCTCGGACTGGGCGCGCTGATCGGCGGCGTGGCGTACGGGGCGCGCCGGTGGGCCGGGGAGCCCGAGCGGCGACTGCGGGGCATCGTCGCGCTGCTGGCCCTGTGCTACCTGCCGCTGATGCTGACCCCCGGGGTGCCCGCCATGACGGCGCTCGCCGCGCTGGCGGGAGTGTTCCTCGCGCCGGCCATCGCCTGCTCGTTCATCGTCGTCGACCGGCACGCCCCGCAGGGCACGGTGACCGAGGCGTTCTCCTGGCTCGTGACGACGTTCGGTGTGGGTGCCGCGGCCGGAACGGCCGTGGCGGGCCCGGCGGTCGAGTTCGGCGGAACGGCGCAGGGTTTCGCCGTCGCGGGGGCCGGGGGAGTGGCGGCGCTGCTGGTTCTGCTGGCCACCGGAAGGGTCCTCGCAGTTCCCGGGCGTACGCCCGCTGTTGTGGCGAGATCGGAAAATGATCGAAACGGTGCTGCCCAACCCGGTTTCAGCTCAGGCCGTAAGGCGTAATGTTCAGTCATGGACCGCCGCATTTTCGGGCTGGAGAACGAGTACGGCGTCACGTGCACGTTCAGGGGACAGCGCCGACTGTCACCTGACGAAGTGGCGCGCTACCTCTTCCGCCGTGTTGTGTCATGGGGCCGCAGCAGCAATGTCTTTCTGCGGAACGGCGCCCGCCTGTACCTCGACGTGGGATCGCATCCGGAATACGCGACACCCGAATGCGACAACCTGACCGAACTGGTCACGCACGACAAGGCAGGCGAACGCATTCTCGAAGGCCTGCTCGTCGACGCCGAACGCCGCCTGCACGAGGAGGGAATCGCGGGCGACGTCTATCTCTTCAAGAACAACACCGACTCGGCGGGAAACTCCTACGGGTGCCACGAGAACTACCTCGTGGCCCGGCACGGAGAATTCTCCCGGCTCGCGGACATCCTCATTCCGTTTCTCGTCACCCGGCAACTGATCTGTGGTGCCGGCAAGGTGCTGCAGACCCCGCGTGGCGCGGTCTACTGCGTCAGCCAGCGTGCCGAGCACATCTGGGAGGGCGTCAGTTCCGCCACGACGCGTTCCCGGCCGATCATCAACACCAGGGACGAACCGCACGCCGACGCGGAGCGGTACCGCCGCCTCCACGTCATCGTCGGTGACTCCAACATGTCCGAGACGACCATGCTGCTCAAGGTCGGCGCGACCGACCTGGTGCTCCGCATGATCGAGGCGGGCACGGTGATGCGCGATCTGACCCTGGAGAACCCGATCCGGGCCATCCGCGAGGTCAGCCACGACATCACCGGGCAGCGCAAGGTGCGCCTGGCCAGCGGCCGAGAGGCATCGGCCATCGAGGTCCAGCGCGAGTACTACGAGAAGGCCGTCGACTTCGTCGAACGCCGTGGCATCCGCACCGGCACCGTCGACCAGGTCCTCGAGCTGTGGGGCCGCACCCTGGACGCCATCGAGGCCGAGGACCTCGACCGGATCGGCACCGAGATCGACTGGGTCATGAAGTACAAGCTCATCGAGCGGTACCGGGCCAAGCACAACATGACCATGTCGAACCCGAGAGTCGCGCAGATAGACCTCGCCTACCACGACATCCACCGGCGGCGCGGGCTCTACTACCTTCTGGAGCGCAAGGGCCAGACCGCCCGCATCTGCAACGACCTGAAGATCTTCGAGGGCAAGTCGGTGCCCCCGCAGACGACCAGGGCACGGCTGCGCGGCGACTTCATCCGCAGGGCTCAGGAGCAGCGGCGGGACTTCACCGTCGACTGGGTCCACCTCAAGCTCAACGACCAGGCACAGCGCACCGTGTTGTGCAAGGACCCGTTCCGCTCCGTCGACGAACGGGTGGAGAAACTGATCGCGGGTATGTGATCCGGACGGGATGTCTCCCGGCCCGCAAGCGACCGGGCCCCGTACGTTCCTCGTGCGGGGCCCTTCGCTCGGCCTAGAGTGTCGGGAACCATTCACGTGCCGTCTGAGATCTGAGGAACCAGTGCGCCGACTTGCCGGCCTTCTCGTCGTCCCCCTCCTGCTGCTGTCCATGGCGGCATGCGGCGACGACAAGGCCTCCGACTCCGCCTCGTCCAAAGGCAATCCCGAGATCACCGCGGGAGCGAAATTCGGCGAGAAGCCCACCCTGGCGAAGGGTGAGGGTGATCCGCCCAAGGAGCTGAAGACCGAAGTCATCAGTGAGGGTGACGGCGCGAAGCTCAAGAACGGCGACGCGATCCAGGTCAACTACCTCGGACAGGCGTGGAACTCCACCAAGCCGTTCGACAACAGCTTCGACAAGGGCCAGCCCTTCGCTCTGACGCTCGGTGCGGGCATGGTCATCCAGGGCTGGGACAAGGGCCTGGTCGGCCAGAAGGTCGGCAGCCGCGTCCAGCTGGTCATCCCGCCGGACCTCGCTTACGGCGAGCAGGGCCAGGGAGACATCAAGCCCAACTCGACCCTCGTCTTCGTCGTCGACGTGGTGACGGCCACGCAGGTTCCGAAGTCCGCCAAGGGCACAGCGGTCGCCCAGGACAACATCGACCTGCCGAAGGTCGGCACGAACACCGACGGCAAGGCACCGACGGTCACGTTCCCCAAGGGCAACCCGCCCAAGAAGCTCGTCTCCAATTACATCCTGGAGTCCGACGGGGACGTCATCAAGGAGACCGACAGCATCGTCGTGAACTACGAGGCCTTCCTGTGGAAGGGCGGCAAGAAGTTCGACAGCACCTACGACACGGGCAAGACCGCGACCTTTCCGCTGGCCCAGATCACCGTCAAGGGCCTGAAGAACGGCCTGGTCGGCAAGAAGGTCGGCAGCCGTGTGCTGCTCGTCATCCCGCCGGACCAGGCCTTCGGCGACGAGGCGCAGCAGACCATTCCTGCCAAGTCGACGCTCGTGTGGTCCGTGGACATCCTGACAAAGATGTAAGACTGTCCCGGTTGCCCAGTTCATCATTTAGAGGAGCAGTTCAGTGAGCATCGAGAAGCCCGAGATCGACTTCCCGGGTGGCGAGCCGCCGGCCGACCTGGAGATCAAGGACATCTGGGAGGGCGACGGACAGGTGGCCCAGGCGGGCCAGACCGTCTCCGTGCACTACGTGGGTGTGGCGTTCTCCACCGGCGAGGAATTCGACGCTTCGTGGAACCGCGGTACCCCGCTGCAGTTCCAGCTCGGTGCCGGTCAGGTCATCGCCGGCTGGGACCAGGGCGTGCAGGGCATGAAGGTCGGCGGCCGTCGCCAGCTGACCATCCCCGCGAACCTCGCCTACGGCGACCGCGGCGCGGGTGGCGGCGCCATCGCGCCCGGCGAGACGCTGATCTTCGTCTGTGACCTGGTCGGCGTCTGATCCGTCCGGACTCAGGAGCGAGGGCCCGTGCCGCAAGGCGCGGGCCCTCGCTTTGGTCCGGACACCCCGGAGCGGTACGGTCGACGGTCGTAGCACGTAGAGAAAGGGCGTCGATGGCGATTGCCAAGGCCGAACGGCTGATGAACCTGGCACTGTGTCTGCTGGGTACCCGGCGCCCGCTCAGCAAACGTGAGCTCCGCGGGTCCATCGAGGCCTATCTGGAAGCGGGCTCCGACGAGTCCTTCAACCGGATGTTCGAGCGCGACAAGGACGATCTGCGCGAACTCGGTCTGATCATCGAGACCGTGGAGAACCTGGACGGCGACACCGGCTACCTCGCGCGCCGCGACAGCAACCGGCTGCCCCCCATCACGCTGGACGCCGAGGAGGCCGCGGCTCTCGGGCTCGCCGCCAAGGTCTGGCAGCAGGCCCGGCTGGCCGGGGCCGCCAGCGGCGCCCTGCAGAAGCTGCGGGCGGCGGGCATGCCGGAGGCCGAGGACGCGTACGAGGTGCACAGCGCCCTCGAACCCCGTATTCCGGTCCACGAGGCCGCCTTCGAGCCGCTGATGCTCGCCTGCAGGGACCGCCGCCCGGTCACCTTCGACTACCGCAAGGCCAACGCGGCCCGCCCCGAGCAGCGCCAGGTGGAGCCCTGGACGCTCGAATGCTGGCGCGGCCACTGGTACCTGGCCGGCTGGGACCGTGACCGGGGCGCCGAGCGGGTCTTCCGGCTGTCCCGGATCGCCGGGCGGGTCCGCTCCCGCGCCGGGGCGTACACGGCCCAGGTGCCCGACGTGGTGACCGTCCGCGAGACCGTGGAGAGCTGGGCGGGTGAGACCGCGACGAGGACCGCCCGGATCAGGCTGCGCGCCGGGTCCGGCTACCCGCTGCGCTCCCGGGCGATATCCGTACGGGAACTCGGAGACGGCTGGGACGAGTTGGAGATTCCGTACGGACACGGACTGGACGCCTGGCTCGTCGAGTTCGGACCGGACGTCGTCGTGAAGGAACCCGCCGATCTGCGGGCCGATGTGATGGACCGGCTGCGCGCCGTGGCCAAGGACTGAGGGGACCCGTACTCGTGGCCACGAACGCGATCGACCAGACCCGGCGGATGCTCTCCCTGGTGACGTATCTGCGCGAGCGCCCCGGCGCCCACGTCCAGGACGTCGCCCGGGCCTTCGGGATCACCGAGGACGAGCTGATCTCCGACCTCGACGTGCTCCCCATGTGCGGGACCAGCTTCCGCGGCGGGGACCTCCTCGACATCGACACCGACGGTGACCGGATCTGGTGGCACAACCCGGACGACGTGGCGGAGCCGCTCCGGCTGGCCGCGGACGAGGCCACGGCGCTGCTCGTCGCGGCCCGTGCGGTGGCCACGCTGCCGGGGCTGCGCGAGAGCGACCGGCAGGCGCTGGTGCGCGCGACCGCCAAGCTGGAGACGGCGGCCGGAGAGGTGGGGGCCGCGAGTTCGCGGCTCTCGGTCACCTTCGAGTCCGAGGGCGGGGTCTTCGCCGAAGTCGACCGGGCGATCTCCGAGCGCCGCCGCCTCTGGCTGCGGTACTACTCTCCCGCGCGCGACGAACTCACCGAGCGCGAGGTGGACCCGATCCGCCTGTTCGCCGTCGGCCACACCTACATGGAGGGCTGGTGCCGGCTCTCCGAGGCGAGGCGTACGTTCCGGCTCGACAGGGTTGCCGAGATCCGGCTGCTCGACGCCCCGGCCGCACCGCCGGAGCTCGAGCTGCGTGATCTGTCGGAGGGCCTGGTGCAGCCGGCGGCCGAGGATCCGGAGGTCGTCGTCGAGGTGGGGCCCGGGGGCCGGTGGGTCGCCGAGTACTACCCGCACGACAGTGCGGAGGAACTGCCTGACGGAGGCATGCGGATCACGCTGCGTACCCCCGACCCTGCCTCGCTGCGCAGGCTCGCCCTGCGGCTGGGCGGAGAAGGGCGCATCACCTCACCCGAGGACCTGGCGCAGAGTGCGCGGCTGGCGGCCCGGGAGGCACTCGCCGCCTATGACGGCGCCCTCTGAGCGGCGGCTACCGGAACACGGAGGAGACAGAGGCCGTATGACTGCGATACCGAGTGGGCAGACCGGGCCGGTGCCGGTGCCGGTGCCCGCCACCGTACGGTTCAGGGCCGCCTGCCCGGACTGCGGCGAGAGGTTCGAGCTCGCGGCGGGTGCCCTGCGTCTCGCCATAGGCGCGAGCCGACGCACGACCTTCTACTCCTTCGCCTGCCCCGAGTGCGGTTCGGCGGTGCGCAAGCCCGCCGGGGAGCGCATCATCGAACTCCTCACCGGCGGCGGAGTGCGGACCCTTCGCCTCCACACCGCTCTGCGGTGACCGCCCCGCAGCAATGAGAAACATCGAGGATCCGTCCATGTTCTGGCCCATGCTCGCCATCGCTCTGGGATTCATCGGCCTGGCCGTGCTCGGAATCCTGGCCATCAAGGTCTTTATCGAGGCACAACGGCTCGGCCGACAGGTTTCGGCCACCGCGCAGCGGATCAATCGAGCGGCGGAGGATCTCGAACGAGCGGCCACCGGTCTCGCCGATACCGGTGAGGCCCTGCGATAGCAGGGGATCGGCCTTAAGGATTCACTGGTTCGGGGGGTACGCTGCTGGAGTCGGCCCAGGCAGGGAGGTGCGGGCCGCAAGCGGGAGTATGCGCGGGCATTGCCTCACGTTTACCCCTGCGGGTTACGATCGCTGCCAGCGCGAAGGTCGGACGTACGTCCGGTCGAACGGGTAGCCAGCCCACCCTCCAGTCGCCTCAGTGAGAAGGAAGCGCACATGCCGCTCGGCAATCTGAAGCCCCTCGAGATCATTCTGATCATCGCTGTCATCCTGCTGCTCTTCGGTGCCAAGAAGCTTCCTGACATGGCGCGTTCGCTCGGCAAGTCGGCCCGCATCCTCAAGAGCGAGGCCAAGGCCATGAAGAAGGACGACGCGGACACCGCGGCGCCCACCACGGAGACCGTCGCGGACACCACCCCGCAGCCGGCCCCCGCCAAGACGATCCAGGCCGCCCCGGGAGATGTCACCAGCTCCCGCCCGGTCAGCGAGGCCAAGCCCACCACCCAGAGCTGACAGCTGACACGCTCCACCGACAGCTGCCGCACGAGACGAGGGAAGTGGGTTGCTCAAGTCTGCCCGCAAGCAGGAGAAGGACGACGAGGGGCGGATGCCCCTCCTCGATCACCTGCGTGAGCTGCGCAACCGACTGCTGAAGTCGGTACTGGCCATCGTGATCGCCGTGATCGCGGCAGCGTTCTTCCAGAAGGAAATCTTCGAGTTCCTGATGAAGCCGATCCTGGACTCGGTCGGCTGCAGGAACGGCGCCGTGACCATGATCAATGGTCGGCCCTGTGCAGAGATGACCACCAACGGTCTGCTGTCGCCCTTCACCATCGCGCTGAAGGTGTCCCTGATGGCGGGCGTGCTGGTGGCCACGCCTGTCTGGCTCTACCAGCTGTGGGCGTTCGTCGCCCCGGGCCTGCACAAGCAGGAGAAGCGCTACTCGATGGCCTTCGTGGCGGCCGGGGTTCCGCTCTTCCTCGCCGGCGCCTACCTGGCGTACATGATCCTGCCGCAGACCGCGCAGATCATGCTCGGCTTCACGCCGGACAACGTGAAGAACCTGCTGCCCCTCGACGACTTCCTCGACCTGATCACGCGGATGGTGCTCGTCTTCGGGCTGGCCTTCGAGCTGCCGCTGCTGCTCGTCCTGCTCAACATGACCGGGGTCCTTTCCGGGGCCCGCATGCTGCGCTGGTGGCGTGGGATGCTCGTCGGACTCACGGCGTTCGCGGCCATCGCGACGCCGGGCGGCGAGCCCATCTCGATGCTTCTGCTGGCGGGCCCGCTCGCGGTGCTCTACTTCATCGCGGTCGGTTTCTCCCTCCTCAACGACAAGCGCAGGCGGCGCCGCAACCCCGATGCCGAGCTCGACGACGACGAGGCCTCGCAACTGGACCTCACGCCCGAGGACGTCGGCGCGGTCGAAAGTGTCTCCGCCTCGAGGGCAGCCCTGCCCGAGCAGGCCAGTGGCGATTCGGACGGTGCCCGATCTCACCGCCTCAACGGTTACGACGACATCACCTGATCTTGTAGGGTCCTCCCCCAGACTCCGTCCAAAGGGACCCCAGTGACCAGCGAGATCACCCTCTTCGTCAATCCCACCGCAGGACGCGGCCGGGGCGCGCGTGCCGCGCAGCCGGCCGCTTCCGCGTTGCGGAACGCCGGATTCTCCGTGCGGACCGTGCTCGGCGAGGACGCCGACGACGCCCTGAGGCGGGCCCGCGAGGCCGTGGCCGGCGGAACCGGTGCACTGATAGCCGTGGGCGGGGACGGGTTGATGTCCCTCGCCCTGCAGGCCGTTGCCGGGACCGGGACGCCGCTGGGCGTCGTCGCCGTCGGCACCGGCAACGACTTCGCCCGCGCGCTCGGGCTGCCGATCCGTGATCCGGCCGCGGCGGGACGGCTGGCAGCCGAAGCGCTCAAGGCGGGGACGGTGCGCGAGATCGACCTCGGCCGGGTCGGCGAGCGCTGGTTCGGCTCCGTGCTCGCCTCCGGGTTCGACTCCAGGGTCAACGACCGCGGCAACCGGATGCGCTGGGTCGGCGGACGGTTCAAGTACGACCTGGCGATCCTCGCCGAACTGGCGGCCTTCCGGCCGATCCCGTACCGGATCCGGCTGGACGGAGGCCCCGTGCGCGAGATCGAGGCGACACTGATCGCCGTGGGCAACGGGTCCACGTACGGCGGTGGCATGCGGATCTGTGCGGAGGCGGTCATGGACGACGGGCTCTTCGACGTCACCGTGGTCGGGGACTGCAGCCGGTCCACCCTGCTCAAGGTGTTCCCGAAGGTGTACAAGGGGACACATCTCGACCACCCCAAGGTCACCGTGCACAAGGTCGCCTCGATCGAGCTGGCCGCGGCCGGAGTCACCGCGTACGTCGACGGCGAGCCGCTGGGGGCGCTTCCCCTCACGGCCACCTGTGTATCCGGTGCCGTCCGGGTCCTTGCACAGGGAATTTAAAGATCGGGCTGACTGCCACAGGTGGCGGGTAGGCTCGTATCAAGATGACAGAGGACCTCTCACCAGCTGAGCGATACCAGGCTTCTCGGGTCCGTGCGGCCGAGCAGGCCACCGCCCTCGGGCCCTTCCGCGAGATGTACGGGTTCGGACTGGACCCGTTCCAGATCGAGGCCTGCCAGGCCCTGGAGGAGGGCAAGGGAGTGCTGGTCGCGGCCCCCACGGGGTCGGGCAAGACGATCGTCGGCGAGTTCGCCGTACACCTGGCCCTCGAGCAGGGCCGCAAGTGCTTCTACACCACGCCGATCAAGGCCCTGTCCAACCAGAAGTTCACCGACCTGGTCAGGCGCTACGGTGCGGACAAGGTCGGACTGCTCACCGGGGACAACAGCGTCAACGCGGGCGCACCCGTGGTCGTCATGACCACCGAGGTGCTGCGCAACATGCTGTACGCGGGCTCCCAGTCGCTCATCGGCCTCGGCTACGTGGTGATGGACGAGGTGCACTACCTCTCCGACCGCTTCCGCGGTGCCGTGTGGGAGGAAGTGATCATCCACCTGCCGGAGTCGGTGACTCTGGTGTCGCTGTCGGCGACCGTGTCCAATGCTGAGGAGTTCGGCGACTGGCTGGACACCGTCCGGGGCGACACCCAGGTGATCGTCTCCGAGCACCGGCCGGTGCCGCTGTGGCAGCACGTCATGGCCGGACGGCGGATGTACGACCTCTTCGAGGAGGAGACCGACCACGGCGGCCGGGGCACCGGCCGGCGCGAGGTCAACCCCGACCTCGTCAGGCTCGCCCGCATGGAGAACCAGCGCGGTTACAACCCGCGCGAGCGCCGCCGCGGAAAGATGGTGCGCGAGGCGGACCGCGAGCGCGAGCGGCGTCAGCGCAGCCGGATCTGGACCCCGGCCAGGCCGGAGGTCATCGACCGGCTCGACGCCGAGGGGCTGCTGCCCGCCATCACCTTCATCTTCAGCAGGGCCGGCTGCGAGGCGGCCGTCCAGCAGTGCCTGCAGGCGGGGCTGCGGCTCAACGACGAGGACAAGCGCCGTCTGGTGCGGGAGATCGTCGAGGAGCGGACCGCGTCCATTCCACCCGAGGACCTCCATGTCCTCGGGTACTACGAGTGGCTCGAGGGCCTGGAGCGGGGCATCGCCGCGCACCACGCCGGCATGCTGCCGACCTTCAAGGAGGTCGTCGAGGAGCTCTTCGTCCGTGGCCTGGTCAAGGCGGTCTTCGCGACGGAGACTCTGGCGCTCGGCATCAACATGCCGGCACGCTCCGTGGTGCTGGAGAAGCTCGTCAAGTGGAACGGCGAGCAGCACGCCGACATCACGCCCGGCGAATACACCCAGCTGACCGGACGGGCCGGGCGCCGCGGCATCGACGTCGAGGGCCATGCGGTGGTCCTGTGGCAGCGGGGCATGGACCCCGGCGCGCTCGCCGGACTCGCGGGTACGCGTACGTATCCGCTGCGTTCCAGCTTCCGGCCCTCGTACAACATGGCCGTGAACCTCGTGCAGCAGTTCGGGCGGCACCGTTCGCGCGAGCTGCTGGAGACCTCCTTCGCGCAGTTCCAGGCGGACCGGTCGGTCGTCGGTATCTCCCGGCAGGTCCAGCGCAACGAGGAGGGCCTGGAGGGCTATCGCGAGGGCATGACCTGCCATCTCGGGGACTTCGAGGAGTACGCGGGACTGCGCTGCGACCTCAAGGACCGGGAGACGGACCTGGCCAAGCAGGGTGCGGCGCAGCGGCGGGCGGCCGCCGCGTCGTCGCTGGAGAAGCTCAAGCCCGGTGACGTCATCCATGTGCCGACCGGAAAGTTCGCGGGACTGGCTCTGGTGCTGGACCCGGGGCTGCCGGCGGGGCGCACCGACGGGCACCGCGGGCTGGAGTACCACGACGGGCCGCGTCCTCTCGTGCTGACCGTCGAGCGTCAGGTCAAGCGGCTGGCCCAGATCGACTTCCCGGTGCCGGTGGAGGCGCTGGAGCGGATGCGGGTACCCAAGTCGTTCAACCCGCGTTCTCCGCAGTCGCGCCGGGATCTGGCGTCCGCGCTGCGCAGCAAGGCCGGGCACATCGATCCGGGACGCCACCGCAAGGAGCGGGCCGCCGCGGCCGACGACCGGGAGATCGCCCGGCTGCGTACGGAGCTGCGCGCACACCCGTGCCACGGGTGCGACGAGCGTGAGGACCACGCGCGTTGGGCGGAGCGGTATCACCGGCTGCAGCGCGACACCCGGCAGCTGGAGCACCGCATCGAAGGCCGGACGAACACGATCGCCCGCACCTTCGACCGGATCGTCGCTCTTCTCACCGAGCTCGACTATCTGCGGGGCAGCGAAGTCACCGACAACGGCAGGCGGCTGGCACGGCTCTACGGCGAGCTCGACCTGCTGGCGAGCGAGTGTCTGCGCGACGGGGTCTGGGAAGGGCTGAACCCTGCCGAGCTTGCCGCGTGCGTCTCGGCGCTGGTCTACGAGTCGCGTCAGGCGGACGACGCGGTGGCGCCCAAACTGCCGACCGGCCCGGCGAAGAAGGCGATGGGTGAGATGGTCCGGATCTGGGGCAGGCTCGACGCCCTGGAGGAGGACTTCAAGATCAGCCAGACGGAGGGGGTCGGCCAGCGCGAACCCGACCTCGGTTTCGCCTGGGCGGTCTTCATGTGGGCCTCGGGGCGGACGCTGGACGAGGTGCTCCGTGAGGCGGAGATGCCGGCGGGCGACTTCGTACGCTGGTGCAAGCAGGTCATCGACGTGCTGGGCCAGATCGCGGCCGCCGCGCCCCGGGACGGGAGTTCGGTGGCGAAGAACGCGCACAAGGCCGTCGACGCGGTGCTGCGGGGTGTGGTGGCGTACAGCTCCGTGGGGTGATCCCGGCGGGGTGAACAGCCAAGTGGCCGCAGGCCGGGTGTCCGTGCCTGTGGCCACTGCTGTGCGTTCTCTTCCTACGCCTTCTTGTTCATCACCGCGACTCCCGCGCAGATCGCCCCCAGCACGACCGCCAGGCCTCCGACGATCACGTTGTTGAGGATGACGCCGGTATCGGGGCTCGTGCCCACGATCCAGGTCGACACGATGAGCCAGGCGCCCAGGGCGCAGATGGCCAGGCTCATACCGGTCATCCGCTCCGGCATGGCGGTGAAGCAGAGCGCCAGTACGGCGATCGCGATGCCGATGACGAGGTTGTGTGTCACCAGGGCGGGCTGGCTCGCCGTGAAGTGCAGCACCCAGGGCGAGACGGCACAGTACAGACCGAGAAGGAACACAGGCGCGTCGGCGAGAGCGGTACTGCGGCCGCCGCCGCTCATCACGCGGTCATGGCGCTCCCGCATCTCATCGACATCGGGATGCCCCGAGAGGTCGCTCCTGTGCGAGACGTTACTCATGAGATCGTCTCCTTCGTACTTTGGAGGGGCGACCGCGGTATTGATTACGCGGTCATCGTCTCTCCAGCCCAGTGTGCTCTTACATATCCCTTATGTGTAGGTTTTCTGGCGGTGAAATCCTGCGTTTCCGTCGAGCCGGTCCGCCAGTGACACCAGGTCGGCGGCCCGCAGCACACGGTCCCCGTACCCCGGCAACGGCACGTGCAGGGTGCGCGTCCAGCGTTCCGGGACGGCGCCCAGCCCGTACACGGCACCTGCGAGTCCGCCGGTGACAGCCGCCACCGTGTCGGTGTCGCCGCCCACGTCGACGGCTGCCGCGAGCGCGCGCTCGAAGCCGGTGGTCGTGCGCAGGGCCCAGAGGGCGGTGCCTAGGCAGGGCCACACCGCGCCGTTGAACTCGGTCGCGTCGTCGGGATGCCAGTCCGGCCCCAGGACGGTCGCCCAGCGCGCTCTGTCATCGGTGTGCACCTCGTCCAGGGCGCCCCGGACGGCGGCCGACGGGTCGCCTCCGTCCAGGGCGACGCGTACCAGTTCGTGAAAGACCGCGGTGCCTTCCCACGCAGCCCGGTCGCCATGCGTCAGGGCCGCGATACGGCGGGCGGCCTCCATGGTCGCCGCCCGCCCCTGTCGTGCGAAGTACACCGCTGAGGTGGTCGCCCGCATCAGTGAACCGTTGCCGGCCGCCCGCCCGTTGACCTGGAAGTGCAGCGCGGCCGCCAGGTCCCAGGGGTCTCCGCTCGTCAGGACGTCCCTGGTCTGCAGTCCGATGTCCTTGGGTCCGCCCGCCGCCCAGCGCCTGAACCGGTCGAACATGTCGGGGAGTTCGAGCCCGCCGTTCTCCAGCAGGGACTCCCCGGCCAGAACGGCCATCTGCGTGTCGTCCGTTGCCTCGCCCGGCTCCCAGCCGCCGCCCCCGCTCAGCGTCCCCACGCCGTCGGGGAAGCGAGCGGTGAACACCCCGGGCGCCCCGAACTCGAACGGGGCGCCCAGAGCGTCGCCGGCCGCCGAGCCGACGACAGCGCCCGTCACCCGGTCCCTGCGGGCCGCGTTCCCCGGGCTGTTCTGTTCGGGGACGCGGCCTTCGGGACTCGTTCGGCTCATGGGATCAGCGTACGAGCAGGGCGGAACGTCAGGCGGCCGGCATCAGGACGGTGTCGACGATGTAGACCGTGGCGTTGGCGGTCGGGACGTTGCCGCAGACGACCTTCGAGGAGTCGTTCACGGTGTACGTCGTGCCCGAACCGGACGTCGTCAGCCCGGTCTTGGCCAGGGTGTCGAAGGAGCCCTTGTCCAGCTGCGTCGGCGCCAGCTTCTCGCCCACGACGTGCGAGGTGAGCACCTTGGTGAGCGCGGCCCTGTCGGCGAGCAGCTTGTCCAGGTCGGCCTTCGGGATCTTGGCGAAGGCGTCGTCGGTCGGGGCGAACACCGTGATGTTCTCGGCGCTGTTCAGGGTGTCGACGAGGCCGGCCTGCTTGACGGCCGCGACCAGTGTGGACAGCTCCGGGTTGTTCGACGCAGCCGTGGCGACCGGGTCCTGTGCCATGCCCGCGAAGGAGCCCGCACCGTCCTTCGGGACCGTCGCACAGGCCGGGCCGAACGGCTCGTCCATGGGCGCGGTCTCCTGGGCCGGAGCGCTCGACGCGGCCTTGTCCGCGCCGGAGCCGGATCCGGACGCGGCGGTGTCGGAGTCGTCGGAGCAGGCGGTCAGGCCCAGCGGCAGCAGGGCGGCGGCGGACACGGCGACAGCGACGCGACGAAGGTGACGGGTGTTCATGATGTTCTCCTGGGAGGGTCGTTGATCAACAGATGGGAGGCGAAGAGAGGGACGGTGGACGGGCCGGGTGGTCAGGTCACGTCGACCACCACCGAGTGCCATCCGGTCGCACCGTCGGGTACGGTGCCGACCCGCTTGTCGGTCTGGGTGATGCCGGTACGGTCCGTCGCGCGGACCTCGAGGGTGTGGTGGCCGCTCGTGGCGGGCCATTCCCACACCCATTGGCGCCAGGTGTCATGACCGGCCTCGGCGGCCAGTCGTGCGGTGTGCCATGCGCCGCCGTCCACCCGGACCTCCACCCGGGCGATGCCCCGGTGCTGGGCCCAGGCGACGCCGGCGACGGGCACGGTCCCCGCGCGCGGGGAAGCGAAGGGGCGGGGGGTGTCGATGCGTGACTGCGTCTTGACGGGAGCCTTGCGTGCCCAGTCGCGCTCGACCCAGTAGGCGTCGTACGCGTCGAACGTCGTGAGCTCGATGTCCTGGATCCATTTGCAGGCCGAGACGTAGCCGTACAGACCGGGAACGATCATCCGGACGGGGAAGCCGTGGTCGAACGGCAGCGGTTCGCCGTTCATTCCGACCGCGAGCAGTGCGTCGCGGCCGTCCATGACCGTCTCGACCGGAGTGCCGATCGTCATGCCGTCGACGGAACGCGCCACGATCTGATCCGCG
The DNA here is from genome assembly GCF_042736635.1 of Streptomyces sp. NPDC060035. NCBI lineage: Bacteria > Bacillati > Actinomycetota > Actinomycetes > Kitasatosporales > Streptomycetaceae > Streptomyces > Streptomyces sp. NPDC060035. Next base: position 303,424 of record NZ_JBHWVO010000002.1, on the reverse strand, counting down.
GGCCCGCCTTTCGACGGGGGCTTCACCCCGGCCTCGCTCAGCAGGTCGGCCAGGCGTACGCCGATCCACCGGGCGTTGCCCACGTACGGCCCGCCCACCTGGTTGGACACGCAGGTCAGCGTGATGTCCCGCTCGACGAGCCCGCGCCCCAGGAGATCCTGGAAGCTGAGGGTGACGGGTCGCGCCACCCCCTTGCCGTGGATGCGCAGCCGCCATCGGTCGGCGTCGATGTGCGGGACGACCAGGGCGGTGTCCACCCGGTAGAAATCCTTGTTCGGGGTCACGAAGGAGCTCAGGCCCCGGATCTCCAGATCGGTGCCCCGGGGTACCGCGGGAGCCGGTGAGGCGGGTGCCGGGAGGGTGATCTCGCCGCGTGAGGCGGAGACCCCGGCCAGTTCGGACGCCTGGAGCCGCCGGCCCAGGAGTCCGGCACCGGCCGAGGCCGCCGCGGCAGCGGTCGCCGCGATCACGAATCCGCGGCGGTCGAAGGACCCCCGCGCCGGGCCGTCCGTCTCTCCAGCCGCGGGAGACGGGCCGGCTTCCGGGGCGAGCCGTCCGGCCAGGAGATACAGCACCCCCGCGGCCACCACGGCGCCCACGACCGACGGCAGCGCGTCGCTCGGGCGGCCCTCCGGCCGGCCGGCCGCCGCGACTGCGCCGACCACGCCGAAGACCAGTACGGCCGCAGCACCGCTCCGCCGGTGCCGCAGCGCGAGGACTCCGACCGCCATGGCGAAGAGCGCCAGGAGTACGAGGATCCCGAGCTGCAGCACCAGCTTGTCGCCGGTGCCGAAATTCCGTACGGCGAAGTCCTTGACGGCCGAGGGAGTGCGGTTGATGACCGCGCCGCCCACCGCCGTGACCGGACCCGCCTCGGGACGTACGGCTGCCGCGACGAGTTCGGCCACGCACAGGGCCGTGAACCCGGCGATCAGACCGCTGAGCGCGGCGAACGCGGTACATGCCCAGCGGGGTCCCCGGGCCCCGGAGGACCCGTGGTTCTGCGAAACGTATCGGTCTGTGCTCACACCAGGAGTTCGGCGCCGGGCGCCCGGCGGATTGGTCGTTCACCCGATCGGAGGAAGTTCGCCGATCGGCCAATCCGCGGGCCGACCTGCACCGAATGACTGCGGCCGGGCACGGCCGGCCACGGGTGTGCACGACATGGGTGTGCCCCCGGCCCTGCAGACCGGGGGCACACCCATGTCGTGCCGGCTCAGGCGTCCGGGAAGTCCACCAGAGCCAGCGGTTGCGTGGTCGGCTGCTTCGATCCGCCCGCGGGTTCGACGGTGATGCCCACGCCGGAAGCGCCGTCCACGGGCCCGTCCAGCAGCACCGTGTCGTGCGTCGTGGACGGGTCCATCAGCCCCGCCGAGCGCATGCTCCCGTCGTCGTTGAACCACAGCTGGTAGACCTTGCCGCCGGGCGGCCGGGCCAGATCGGAGGCCAGGAACACCGCCCGGTCCACGCTCTGCGAGACGACGACCGTGCCCCGGGCGCCGCCCTCCAGCGCCCCCGAGCCGGTCTTCGCGTCCGGAGCCGCCAGCACCCGGGCCAGCTGCTCGTTCTGCTGCCGGGCCTGGAGCGCCTCCTGCCGGGCGTCCTGCGCGACCTGGTTCTGCCACACGGCGACCCCGCCGAAGGCGGCAGCGGCGGCGATGCACGCGGCGAGGGCGTAGGACGACCAGCGGCCGGCCCGCCCGGGGGATGTGCCGGCGCGAGCGTCCCGGGCGTGGGACGGCGCCTCCTGCCGTACGGTCGTGATCTCCCGCAGCACCCGGCCGCGCATCGCGGGCGGCGGGACGGCGGACACCGCGAGCCCGAGCCGGGCGGCGGTCGCCGACAGTTCCCGTACCTCCTGGGCGCAGGCCTCGCAGGCCCCCAGATGACGCTCGAACGCGAGGAGTTCGTCCTCCGGCAGCGCATGCAGGGCGTAGGCCCCGGTCAGCGTATGCAGCTCGGCCGTGCTCATGCGCTCACCCCCAGGCAGTCGCGCAGCCGGATCAGCCCGTCGCGCAGCCGGGTCTTGATGGTTCCCAGTGGTACCGACAGCAGTTCGCCGACCTCGCGATAGGTCAGTCCGCGGTAGTACGCCAGGGTCACCGACTGCCGCTGGAGTTCGGAGAGCGTCCGCAGACAGCGTCTGACCTGTTCTCTTTCGAGGCGGGTCTCGACCTGCTCCGACACCTCGTCGAAGTCCGGCGCGCGGTCGAGCAGCGCGGCCCTGTGCTCCCGCGCCGCCGTGGCCTCGGCCGACCGGACCCGGTCCACTGCCCGGTGGTGGGCCAGCGTCAGCACCCAGTTCATGACGCTTCCGCGGGACGGCTGGAAGCGGGGGGCAGTGCGCCACACCTCGACAAGCACTTCCTGTGCCACCTCCTCGGACTGGGCCGGGTCGCGGAGGATGCTCCGCACCAGGCCGAGGACAGGACCGCTGACCTGGTCGTACACCTGGGTGAAGGCATCCTGGTCACCGCGGGCGACCAGGACGAGCAGCTCCTGCAGATCGGGCCCGGGCGAGGGGACCCCACTGATGTGTACGGCTTCTTTCACGCGGACGTTCCTCCCGGGGCACGCATCGGCTTCCTGAATTGATTCGGAGCCGGCGGTCCTGCGGATTGGTCGGTGGGCCGAAATGCTCGCACGGACTCCGCACGGTTCGGCCCCCTGGAACACCGTCAGCCGGGCACCGCCGCGCCGTCGTCCGTGTGTCGTCGAACGGAGGGGGCGCCGGGCTTCCGGGACGCGCGGATGGCGAGGAAGACCACCAGGCCGACCGGCGAGAGCAGGATGGTCAGCACCAGCAGGGGCCCCATCACGAACGGGGACACCTTCAGCCGCCGCGCCTCCAGGAACATCCACTGCCCGAGCAGCAGATCCCAGGCGATGATCTGCGCCCAGACGGCGCCGGCGCCGTTCGCCAGGGTGGTGAGGTCGCGGAACGTATCGATGTCCGGGCTGCTCACGGCAGCCCAGAGTTCGGGGAACACCGGAACGGCCATCACCGCGTAGAGCGCCAGCAGGGGCAGCACCGTCAGCGGCGAGGCGGCGAGGCGGGCGGTGACGCGCCGGCCCGGCGCGAAGATCATGAGCAGCCAGAACGGGGCGGCCAGGATGAAGGTGATCTCGAAGAGGGCACCGGTCATGACACAAACTCCTTGTCGAACGCGTCGGTTGCCGTGAGGGGTACGGCCGGGCGCAGCGCCGCGTAGGCGCCGGCCGCGGCTGCGGCGAGGATCAGGGCGGCTGCGGTGAGCGTCGCCCCGTCGGGATGGATGAGCGGCTGGCCGCGCAGCGCCTGCCAGGCGACCAGGGCGACGACGGCGGCGTACGTGCCGGAGGCGACGAGCACCAGCCGCAGCCGCGCGCGCGGGTCGCGCAGCCGGGCGATCCGGGGTGCCAGGACGATCAGGGCGAGCAGGAACAGCGGGAGCGCCTGGAGCGCATGCATGCCGATGAAGTGCGGGATGCGCAGATCGCCGCCGGTCGTCGACCAGCCCGTGAGCGGCATCGACGGTCCGCCGTCCGGTACGCCGACGGAATGCGCGCCGATCACGTCGGCGGTGTCGAGATCGCCGGCCGCCCTCTGCTGGGCGGAGGGCTGCGACATCAGGAACCCCAAGCCGGCGCCCACCAGGGCGATGAGCACCCCGGACCGCACCGCCCAGGCCGAGGCGCGGTCGGCGATCCGCGCACGGAACAGCAGGACCGCGATGGCGAGGGTGCCGGCCCAGAGGATCACGACGGTGACGGCCATCGTGCTGTAGAGCATCGCGTCGAACGGTGTCTCGTTGTTGAAGTGGCTGCGTTTTCCCCGGACCACCTGCCCGGTGATGATCACCATCTCTCCCAGGCAGGCCAGCGCGACGACGGTGCCGGCCCACCAGCCCGTGCGCCGGCCACGGGTGAGGAGCGTCAGCATCCAGGCGAGGGTCAGCGTGTAGGGCACGAACGAGACAGCGAACTTGAACGGCTTGGACCAGATCGGCGCCCCCGCGACGACCCGGTCGTCGACCAGGATCCCCACCACTGCGACGACGGCCGTCACGGCCATCGAGGCGGAGAAGAGAACTAATGGCCGGTGCCACGTGCGCCATGAAGACATGGAAACCCCCCAGGAAAATTATGGATAGTAGAGCTCTCCGCTATCCGATAGGGGTACTATCTATGATGGGGGGTCGGCTTGGCAAGGTCCGGAGGGATGAACGCACAGTGCGCATCGGTGAATTGAGTCGCAGATCCGGGGTTTCGGTGCCGACGATCAAGTACTACGTACGCGAGGGGCTGCTGCCCCCCGGCAGGCTGACCAGCCCGAACCAGGCGAGCTACGACGACGGGCACGAGCGCAGGCTGCGGCTGATCCGCGCTCTGCTCGACGTCGGCGGACTTCCGCTCTCGGCCATCGCGGACGTGCTGGGCGCGGTCGACGATCCGGCGCAGCCGGTGCACGAGGTGCTCGGAACCGCGGCGAAGCGCATCGCTCCGACGGACGGCGGCGAGATGGGACCCGAGCTGGAGGACGCCCGCGAGGAGGTGGCCGCGCTGCTGGACCGGCGCGGCTGGCAGGTCGGGCCGGACAGCCCGGCGGGCAGGGCGCTGGCGGGCGTGCTGGCCGCACTGCGCAGGGCCGGGCACGGCGGATTCGTCGAGCTGCTCGACGTCTACGCGGACGCCGCCGAGTCGGTCGCCCGGGCGGACCTCGACTACGTGGGACGGCGGGTGGCCCGCGAGGACCTGGTGGAGAGCGTGGTCGTCGGCACGGTGCTCGGGGAGGCCATGTTCGCGGCTCTGCGGCGCCTCGCGCACGTGGACGCGTCCGCGCGCGCGTACGGGGACGAGGGTGAACAGGAGTAGGAAAGGCACGGAGCCCGGTCGCCGTCCAGGACGGTGACCGGGCTCCGGCGGGGTGCGGGGGAGCGGCGCTAGGCGGCGTTCTCCTGCTCGCGCTCCACCTGCTCGTTCCACTCGCGCTTGACCGCGCGCCAGAGGTCGTCGTTCTGGCCGAGGCGCCAGTAACCGGAGATCGACAGCTGACCGGCCGGGATCCCTCGCTCCAGCCGCAGGTGGCGGCGGATCTCCTTCACGAAGCGCGCTTCGCCGTGGACGAAGGCCTGTACCTCACCCTCGGGGAACTCGAGACCCGTCACCGCTTCGGTGAGAGCCTCTCCGACGGGACGCTCGCCGCGGTGCAGCCAGGTCACCACCACTCCGTCGGGCGTGACGATCTTCTGCTCCTCCGTGGCGTCGGCGACCTCGACGAAGGCATGCACCAGCGCGCCTGTCGGCATCTGCTCCAGGGTCGCGGCGATCGCCGGCAGCGCGCTCTCGTCGCCGACGAGCAGGTGCCAGTCGGCCGAGGTCTGAGGCCCGTACCCGCCGCCGGGGCCCAGGAACGTCACCTGCTCGCCGGGCCGCGCCCGGCTCGCCCACGGACCCGCGAGCCCCTCGTCGCCGTGCACCACGAAGTCGATGGCCAGCTCACGGGCGGCCGGGTCCCAGGAACGCACCGTGTACGTACGGGTGGTGGGCCACTGCTCGCGCGGATACTCCTCGCGGATCCTGGCGATGTCGAAGGGGTGCGCGTAGTCCGCGCCCTCGGGCGCGAAGCACAGCTTGACGTAATGGTCGGTGAATCCGGCGAGCTCGAAGCCTGCCAGGCCGTCGCCGCCGAGAACTACCCGCACCATGTGCGGGGTGATCTGCTCGGTGCGCACGACCTGCGCCCCCTGCGCCTTCGGTGCCCGGCGTGCCTGCTGCTCTGCCACAAGGGACTCCCTGCTCTGGATGTGCCTGAGACCGATGTACTTAGGTTTGCCTAAGTTAGCACCTTCACGCCTGGAGCGTGACGAGCAGGCGCTGCAGGGCGCCCCCCAGACCCCACTGGGCCGCGAGGGCCTCGAGCGCTGCGGGGTCGCGGGGCTCGTCGGGCAGCGCGGCATCGAAATCGGGCAGCGGTACGTCGTCGGCGACCCGGACCACCTTCGGTGCGACTGCCACGTAGTCCCGTGCCTCGCCAAGGCGCTTGCGCTGCGACGGGGTCAGCCGGGCGGCCGGATCGTCGACCGCGGCCATGATCCCGGCCAGATCGCCGAAGGCGTCCAGCAGCTTCGCCGCCGTCTTCTCGCCGATGCCGGGGACTCCCGGCAGTCCGTCGCTCGGATCTCCGCGCAGCAGCGCGAGATCGACATAGCCGGCGCCGTCGACGCCGTACTTCTCCCGCAGCCAGGCCTCGTCCGTCATCTGGAGCGTGCCCACGCCCTTCAGCGGGTACAGCACCCGCACCTCGCGGGCGTCGTCGACCAGCTGATACAGATCGCGGTCGCCGGTGACGATGTCCACCGGGCCGGTGGCCCGGCCCGCGAGCGTGCCGATCACGTCGTCCGCCTCGTACGGAGCGACGCCCACCCTGGCGATGCCGAGGGCGTCCAGGACGTCCTCGATGATCGGGACCTGCGGGGAAAGGGTGTCGGGGGTCTCCTCCTCGTCCGGGACCCCCGCGGGTGTCTCGACCGCCACCCGGTGCGCCTTGTAGGTGGGGATCAGCTCGACCCGCCAGTGCGGTCGCCAGTCCGCGTCCATGCAGGCGACCAGGTCGTCCGGCCGGTGGTCCTGGACCAGCCGGGCGATGAAGTCGAGGAGCCCGCGCACGGCGTTGACCGGGGTGCCGTCCGGTGCGCGCACCGAGTCCGGGACGCCGAAGTAGGCGCGGAAGTAGAGGGAGGCGGTGTCGAGGAGCATCAGGCGTCGCGTCACACCCCGATGATGCCGCACCGCACTGACACCGCCCGGCGCCGACGCCTGCCGTCCCGTGGCCGACCTCCCCCGGAGGTGAACTGGATCACACACGTGTTTGGGTTGCGTAAGTGAGGGAAGGCGCGCCACCGGAGCGGACCACGTCCATTTTTCAACTGATGCGCGTGCTTTGCGGACCGAATCCGCACTGCTCCACGGTCTGCCGGAGGGGGTGGCAGACCGTTTTGGTTCAACGCGTGAGGTGTATGTGTCAAGGCTGCAAGCAGAGCACCTGTACAAGGTGTTCGGCAGACGACCCGATCAAGCCGTGCAGAAGCTCGAGAGCGGTACCCACCGCGACGAGCTGCGCGCCGACGGAACGACCGCAGCGGTGATCGACGCCTCGTTCACCGTGGAACCGGGCCATATCTTCGTCGTCATGGGGCTCTCCGGCTCCGGGAAGTCCACATTGCTGCGGATGCTCAACGGGCTGCTCGAGCCCACCGCCGGACGTGTGCTGTTCGACGGTCAGGACCTGACCGCCCTGAGCTCCCGTGACCTGCGCGCCGTCCGCTCCAGGAAGATCAGCATGGTCTTCCAGCACTTTGCGCTCTTCCCCCACAGGAGCGTCCTCGAGAACGCCGCGTACGGCCTGGAAGTGCAGGGAGTACCGCGTGCCGAGCGTGAGAGGCGCGCCGCCGACGCCCTGGAGATGACCGGCCTCGCCGGCTGGGAGAAGTCCTGGCCCGACGAGCTGTCCGGCGGCATGCAGCAGCGTGTCGGCCTGGCCCGCGCGCTCGCCACCGACGCCGATCTGCTGCTGATGGACGAGTCCTTCAGCGCGCTCGACCCGCTGATCCGCCGCGATATGCAGGACCAGCTCCTCGAACTGCAGAAGCGCCTGAAGAAGACCATCGTCTTCATCACCCACGACCTCAACGAGGCCATGCGACTCGGTGACCGTATCGCCGTGATGCGGGACGGCCGGATCGTCCAGCAGGGCACCGCCGAGGACATCCTCGTCCGGCCGGCCAACGACTACGTGGCCTCCTTCATCCAGGACGTCGACCGCTCCCGGGTGCTCACCGCCGGTTCGATCATGGAGAAGCCCGAAGCGGGCCGCTCCGACGAGGACCTGATGGCCGAGGCCCCCGCGACGGTGTCCGCCGAGACGCCCATCGCCGAGCTCTTCACCCCCTGTTCCACCAGCGGGGTCGCCGTCGCCGTCACCGACGGGGACGGCGGCGTCATCGGCGTCGTGCCGCGCAACCGTCTGCTCGCCGCGCTCGGCGAGGAACCGAAGGTCGAGAACGTGCTGCCGGCCCAGCGTGAGATCAAGAAGGTGAACGCCGGTGCCTAGGTTCTCCTTCGGCGAATGGGTCGAGAGCGCCGTCGACTGGCTCCAGTCGAACCTGACCTGGATCTTCGACGCCATCAAGGCCGTCCTCGGCGGCATGTACGACGGTGTCAACGCGGTGCTAGGCGGCGGCGAGCCGCTGCTGATGGCCGCGATCTTCGCCGTGATCGCCTTCTGGCTGCGCGGCATCGTCCCGGCCGTGGCCACCTTCGTGGGCTTCGCGCTCATCGACTCCCTCGCCCTGTGGGACGAGGCGATGGCCACGCTCTCGCTGGTCGTGGTGGCTGCCGTCATCACCATCGTGATCGCGGTGCCCACGGGTATCTGGGCCGCGCGCAACAACAAGGTCAGCGCCGCGCTGAGGCCGGTGCTCGACGTCATGCAGACGATGCCGGCCTTCGTCTACCTGATCCCCGGCGTCATGTTCTTCGGCGTCGGCGTCACCCCGGGTGTCATCGCCACCATCGTCTTCGCGATGCCCCCCGGCGTCCGGATGACCGAGCTCGGCATCCGCCAGGTCGACAGCGAACTGGTCGAGGCGGCCGAGGCGTTCGGCACCACGCCCAAGGACACCCTGACCCGGGTACAGCTTCCGCTCGCCCTGCCGACGATCATGGCCGGAATCAACCAGGTCATCATGCTGGCCCTGTCGATGGTCGTCATCGGCGGTATGGCCGGCGCCGGAGGCCTCGGCGAGAAGGTGTACGCCGCGATCACCCAGCTCCAGGTGGGCCTCGCCGCCGAGAGCGGGATCGCCGTCGTCATCCTCGCCATGTACCTCGACCGGATGACCGGAGCGCTCAACGAGCGGGTCTCGCCGCTGGGCCGCCGCGCCGCGGCCAAGGTCGCCGCCGGTGCGCGGCGTCTGAAGTTCACGCACTACAAGCCGGGAACCGCTGTCGCGATGACCGGTGTCGTCGTGCTCGCGCTCGTCGCGGGCGGCCTGAACATCGCCGGCTCCGGCTCGGGCGACTCCGGGACCGCCCAGGCCGACAGCGGAAACGTCGGCAAGGGCCAGAAGATCAACCTGGGCTACATCCCCTGGGACGAGGGCATCGCCTCCACCTTCCTGTGGAAGGAGCTCCTGGAGCAGCGCGGCTACACCACGGGCATCACCCAGCTCGACGCCGGCCCGCTCTACTCCGGCGTCGCCCGCGGGGACATCGACTTCCAGACGGACTCCTGGCTGCCCACCACGCACAAGGACTACTGGGACAAGTACAGCGACCAGCTGGACGATCTCGGTTCCTGGTACGGGCCGACCTCGTTGGAGCTGACCGTTCCTTCGTACGTCAAGGGCATCGACTCCCTCGATGACCTCAAGGGCCAGGGCAAGAAGTTCAACGGCAAGATCATCGGCATCGAGTCCAGCGCCGGGATGATGGGCACGCTGAACGAGAAGGTGCTCAAGGAGTACGGCCTGGAGGGCGAGTACAAGGTCGTCTCCTCCAGCACCTCCTCGATGCTCGCCGAGCTGAACGCCTCCATCAAGAAGAAGGAGCCGGTCGTGGTGACCCTGTGGTCGCCGCACTGGGCCTACGGCAAGCACGACCTGAAGAAGCTCAAGGACCCTAAGGGCGCCTGGGGCAAGGGCGAAGAGGTCCACACCGTCGCCCACAAGGGCTTCGCCGAGAAGGCACCCGCCGTCGCCGACTGGCTGAAGAAGTTCAAGCTCACCGAGAAGCAGCTCACGAGCCTGGAGAACGAGATCCAGGACGCCGGCCAGGGCCAGGAGCAGGACGGCGTACGCAGCTGGCTGAAGAAGAACCCCGGCCTCGTCGACAAGCTGGCGCCCGTGCCCGGCGGTGCGGGCGGCGCGAAGCAGGGCAAGGACGCCGGCAAGACCGTCAACATGGGGTACTTCCCGTGGGACGAGGCCATCGCCTCCACCTACCTCTGGCAGAACATGCTGGAGGACCGTGGATACAGGACCACCGTCAAGCAGCTCGACCCGGGCCCGCTCTACACCGGCCTGGCGCAGGGGCAGCTGGACGTCCAGTTCGACTCGTGGCTGCCGACCACGCACAAGGACTACTGGGAGCGGTACAAGGACAACCTCACCGATCTCGGTTCCTGGTACGGGCCGACCTCGCTGGAGCTGTCCGTCCCCTCGTACGTCAAGGGCATCGACTCCCTCGATGACCTCAAGGGCCAGGGCAAGAAGTTCAACGGCAAGATCATCGGCATCGAGTCGAGCGCCGGGATGATGGGCACGCTGAACGAGAAGGTGCTCAAGGAGTACGGCCTGGAGGGCGAGTACAAGGTCGTCTCCTCCAGCACCTCCTCGATGCTGGCCGAGCTGAACCGGTCGATCAAGAAGAAGGAGCCGGTCGTGGTGACCCTGTGGTCGCCGCACTGGGCCTACGGCAAGCACGACCTGAAGAAGCTCAAGGACCCCAAGGGTGCCTGGGGCGAGGGCGAGCAGATCCACACGGTCGCCAAGAAGGACTTCGCCAAGGACTTCCCGGAGTTCACCGGATGGCTGAAGGACTTCAAGCTCAGCGAGGCGCAGCTGGCCTCGCTCGAGGTGGAGATCCAGAAGGGCGGGGCGGGCAAGGAGAAGGAATCCGCCCGTCGCTGGATGGATGCCAATCCGGACGTCGTGGACAAGCTGGCCCCTGTCGGCAGCTGATCCAGCAGTCGTCGATCCTCTGAAGGGGACGGTCCCGGCAGCGAGCCGGGGCCGTCCCCTTCGGGCTGTTCGGAGCAGTCCAGGAAGGTTTTCCGACCATTCACTTCGGCTCCAAACCGCAAACGACATGCGTAGGGTGCTGGCAACCGGGAGGATGGCGATCCGGGGAGGGAGCCGGACATGGACGACAAGGAAGCCCTTCGAGTGGGTGCCGCGGTTCGCCGACGGCGCAGAACCCTCGGTCTCACACTGGCCGCGGTGGCCGGGCGCAGCGGCCTGTCCGTGCCGTTCCTCAGCCAGATCGAGAACGAGCGGGCCAGACCCAGCGCCCGTTCCCTGGACCGGGTGGCCGAAGCACTGGAAACCACGACCGAGCGGCTGCGGGCCGCAGCGGACTCGGCGCGTGCCGTGGACGTCGTGCGGGCGGGTGACGACGACGGCGTACGCAGACTGGTGCGCGGCCGCCACCAGCTCAGCGTCCTGGAATTCGTGGGCGAGCAGGATCTCGGACGCGAGTTCCAGCACCGCAACGACGAGGTGATGTACGTCGTGGAGGGCGCCGTCGAGGTCGAGGCCGAGGGCCAGGCCTACCGGCTGGGCCGTGGCGACACCCTCTTCCTCTCCGGCGGGGTCCGCCACCGGTGGCGCGCGACCGTGCCCGGCACCCGGCTGCTCGTCGTCGCGGTGGCCGAGCACATCGACGCGACGTACGACTCGCGTCGCTGAAAGGGGTTCCGCCGTGCGTGTCGTGTCCCTGGTCCCCTCCCTGACCGAAGCCGTGGCCGTCACCGCCCCCGGCCTGCTGGTCGGAGCCACCGACTGGTGCACCCACCCGCCGGAGCTCGCCGCCGCCCGGATCGGCGGCACGAAGAATCCCGACGTGGCGGCCGTGGTGGCACTGCGTCCCGACCTCGTCGTCGCGAACGAGGAGGAGAACCGGGAACCCGACCTGGCCGCCTTGCGGGAGGCCGGACTGAACGTCATGGTCACCGAGGTCCGCACGCTCGGCCAGGCCTTCACCGAACTGGAGCGGGTCCTGGTCACCGGATGCGGCCTGCGCCGGCCGCACTGGCTGGACGAGGCCGAGGCCGCCTGGGCGGCGCTGCCGGCTCCCGCCACCCTGCGACCCGCGGTCGTTCCGGTCTGGCGCAGGCCCTGGATGGTGCTGGGCCGCGAGACCTTCGCCGGTGACCTGCTGGCACGGCTCGGTGTACGCAACGTCTACGCGGACCACCCGGAGCGCTACCCCCGTATCGCGCCGGCCGAGCTGAACGCGGCAGGCGCCGAGCTGGTCGTCCTGCCCGACGAGCCGTACCGCTTCACCGCCACCGACGGCCCCGAGGCCTTTCCCGGACTGCCCGCCGCGCTCGTCGACGGCCGCCACCTCACGTGGTACGGACCGTCGCTGACCGAAGCGGCTGCGGCGCTGCGAGCAGCACTCCGCTGAACAGCCCGCGCAGCGTCCGTACGCCCGCGAACGCCCAGGCGGCCACCAGCAGCGCGTAGAGCGCCACCGCCAGCCAGGTCAACGCGGTCAGCCCGGTGTGCCGGGCCAGCCCCGCCGCGCCGGTGACACACGTACCGACCGGGAACGTGAACCCCCACCACGTCATCGTGAACCGCATACCGCGCCGCACTGCCCGCACCACCATGGCCACGGACAGTGCCAGCCACAGCAGCGCGAACCCCATCACCGGCACCCCGTACAGCACGGCGAACGCACCGAACGCCGAGGCGTACGGCGCCCCGATCGCACCCGGCGCCACATCGGCCAGCTGATTGACCGCGGTCGTCGACTGACCCAGCGGGCCGAGCACGAGGAAGAGCGTCGGGGTCAGCGCGAGCGGCAGGGGGCCCTGGTGCACAAGCCGCGCGAAGACGAGCGGCACGACCACCAGGGTCGCCAGCAGCGACAGCCCGAACATCGCGTAGCAGGCCAGCAGCAGCGCCTCGCGCCACTGGCCCGCGGGCAGTTCCGGCACGAGCAGCGGACCGACAGCGGCGGAGACCATCGGCGCCACGAGGGGAAGCAGCCAGACCGGCGACGCGGTGCCGGGTGCCGGCCGGTGCCGTACGACCATGAGATACGGGATCGCGACCGCCGCGGCGAGTCCGGTCACCGTGCCTGCCGTGAACAGCACCGCGTCCACGGCGACGGCCGCCGGATGCCCGATGACGTCCCGGCCGACCAGCAGGGTGCCAGCGCCGACCGCGAGCAGCGCCATGGAGAGGCAGCCGTGGAACGGGGCGACGGCAGGGTCCAGGAGGTGGTCACGTGCCTGGTCCCGGTGCAGGATCCAGTGCCCGGCGCGGGCGGCGAGCAGGACCCCGAGCAGCACCGCCGACAGGGCCCACACCACGACGCAGGCGCTTCGCAGCCACGGCACATGGACGGGAAGAGCCACCCCGGCCGTGGCGACGATCGCGGTGCCCATGACCGTCGCGTACCAGTTCGGGCCCAGGTGCCGCAGGGACGGGATCCGCTGAGGGGCGGGAGCGAGGGCGAACACCCGGGACTGGACCTGCGGAAAGATGGCCATGCCACGATTCTCGGCGGGAGAGCCTCTGCCCACCAGAGAGCCCGGACCTATGGCGTCATAAGCTGGCCTTATGTCCAGTGTGATGTCCAGCCCCGGTGACGAGCACGGCCCCCTGTCCCACCGGGTCCCCGATCTCGGGGCGATGGTGCTGCTGCTGGCCGTCGCCCGGCACGGAAGCCTGGGCCGGGCCGCGCGGGAGGTCGGCATCACCCAGCCCGCCGCCTCCAGCCGCATCCGGTCGATGGAGCGGCAGCTCGGGGTCGCGCTCCTGGACCGTTCCCCGAGAGGCTCCCGACTGACGGACGCGGGCGCCCTGGTCACCGACTGGGCGCGCAGGGTCGTCGAGGCCGCCGAGGCCTTCGACGCGGGTGCGCAGGCGCTGCGGGACCGGCGCGACTCCCGGCTCCGGGTCGCGGCGAGCATGACCATCGCCGAGTACCTGCTGCCGGGCTGGCTGATCGCGCTGCGCGCCGGGCGTCCCGGCACCGCCGTGTCGTTGACCGCGGGCAATTCGGCCGTGGTCGCTCTGCGGCTGCTCGCCGGTGAGGCCGATCTCGGCTTCGTCGAGGGTCTGTCGGTGCCGGAGGGGCTCGACGGGACGGTCATCGCGCACGACCGCCTCGTCGTCGTGGTCGCCCCCGCCCACCCGTGGGCCCGCCGCCGCAGCCTGCTGACTCCGCAGGAGCTGGCGGCGACACCTCTGATCCTGCGGGAGCAGGGCTCCGGCACCCGGCAGGTCCTGGACGCCGCGCTCGCCGTGCACGGCGGACTCGCGCGGCCGCTGCTGGAGCTCTCCTCGACCACGGCGGTGAAGGGGGCGGCGGAGAGCGGGGCCGGTCCCTGTGTGCTGAGCGAGCTGGCCCTCGGCGAGGAGCTGTCGGCCCGGCGCCTGGTGGAGATCCCGGTCGCGGGCGTCCGGCTGCGCCGGCAGCTGCGCGCGGTCTGGCCTGCCGGCCACCGCCCGACCGGTCCGGCCCGCGACCTCCTCTCCCTGACCGCGCACCCCTCGGGTCCGGCTCACGGCTGAGAGGCCGTCACCGGTACCGGGGCGTGCCTATGCGTCGGGGGTCCGGTCGATACCGGATCATCGAAGAAGGCAGGGGGGTGTTCGGTGGCTGCTGAGACACCGGCCGACGCGATCGGTGGAGGCCTGGCGGGTCTTCGCCCCAGGCGTCGCGCATCACGGATTCCCGCCGGACACCGTCCGACGCGTCCTAACGGGTCGCGGCCGGGTGTGCCGCTTCCGCGCCCGCACGGGCCGCCTCCACCAGCGCGCGCATGATCCGGAGGTCCTTGCCCATCTCCGGGTGCCACTGCACGCCCAGCACCCACTGGGCGCCCGGCAGCTCGACCGCCTCGACCGTGCCGTCCGCCGCGCGTGCGGACACCACGAGACCCGGGGCGAGCCGGTCCACGGCCTGGTGGTGGTAGGTGGGTACGCACGCCTCCTCCGGCACGAGCGAGGCGTACAGCGTCCCGGGCACCGGGGCCACCGGATGCTCGCCGAGGACCCCCGCCTTGCCGAACGGACCGGTGTGCCCGTCCAGATGCTGGGTCAGGGTGCCGCCCAGCGCCACGTTGAGCAGCTGCATGCCGCGGCAGATACCGAGCACCGGGGTACCGGACTCCATCGCCGCGCGGAGCAGAGCGAGCTCCCAGGCGTCGCGCTCGTGCGCCGGCGGCCCGGTCCTGAAGTCGCGCTCCGCGCCGTACAGCCCGGGATCGATATCGGCGCCGCCGGCGATCACGAGCCCGTCCAGCCGGGCCACGACGGCCGAGGCCCGCTCAGGTGCGTCCGGCGGGAGCAGTGCCGCCAGGCCGCCGGACCGCTGGACCAGCCGGGGATACGCCGAGGGGAGCACCGCTGCGGGGAGCTCCCAGACACCCCAGCGAGCCGCCGGCTCCAGATAGGTGGTGACGCCGATGAGCGGTTCGTGCATGGTGCGGTCCCTCCGGCGGGCGGTCTGAGGACCGCCCGGTGCAATGGTGTTGCGTCATACCTTTGTATCTGCCGACTCGGTGCGCAAGAGAGATGATCCGGAAGGGTGGGATCAAGCCAGGAATCCCCGGAGCAGTGCCGCCGTCCCGGCGCAGTGCTCGCGCATCACCGCGCGCGCCGCCTCCTCGTCGCCGTCGAGCACCGCGTCGACGAGCACCGTGTGCTGGTGCTGCGAATGCTCGAGGTTCCGCACGAGCAGGGGTATGCAGTCCAGCAGGTCGTTCACGGTCGCCCGGACGGCGGCGTACTGGGCGGTGAGCGAGGGGGAGCCGGAGAGCTCGGCCAGCGTCAGGTGGAACAGGGTGTCGAGCCTGCGATAGTCGGGCAGGGGTGCTTCGTGTGTCGCCATCAGTGCCGTACGCAGCCGGTCCACGCCCTCGGCGTCGAGGCCGTGCGCCGCACACAGCCCGGCTGCTCCGGCATCCAGCACCTCGCGGAAGCGCAGGACGTCCTCGATGTCGACCGCCTCCACCCGGCGGCGCAGCTCGCCGCCGTCGGCCCTGCCGGTGCGGGGGAGCACGAATGTGCCGCCGTACCGGCCCCTTCTGGCCTCGACCAGGCCCTGGTCCTGGAGCACCTTCAGGACCTCGCGCAGGGTGACGCGGCTGATGCCCAGCAGCTCGGCCAGTTCACGCTCGGCGGGCAGCCGTCCGCCGCTGGGCACCAGGCCGAGCCGGACCACCTGGAGGACCTGCTCCAGCGCCTCCTCGAAGCCGTTGCCCGCGCGGACCGGTCTCAGTACGGGCAGCAGGCGGTCGAAGGGCCCGGTCTCCTCGGTCTCTTCCGCCACGTCCCGATCCCCTTCCCCTCAATGGTTCCTTCCCATACCTTAAGCCTTCCGGCTGACCGAACGAGGAGTACCCCGTGGCAGACCGAACACCCCCGCTCCAGGCCGAGGAGCTGCGTGTGCTCGTCGCGAGCGGCGAGATCGACACCGTCGTCCTTGCCTTTCCCGACATGCAGGGCCGGCTGCAGGGCAAACGGTTCGCGGCGTCGTTCTTCCTCGACGAGGTGCTGGAACACGGCACGGAGGGCTGCAACTACCTGCTCGCCGTCGACACGGACATGAACACCGTCGACGGATTCGCGATGTCCTCCTGGGCCAACGGCTACGGCGACTTCGCGATGCACCCCGACCTGGCCACCCTGCGCAGGGTGCCCTGGCACGAGGGCACGGCCATGGTTCTCGCCGATCTCGCCTGGGAGGACGGTTCGCCCGTCGTCGCCGCACCCCGCCAGATCCTCCGGCGCCAGCTGGAGCGGCTCGCGGCACACGGCCTGACGGCCCATGTCGGCACCGAGCTCGAATTCATCGTCTTCAAGGACACCTACGAGCAGGCCTGGGACCGCAACTACCGCGACCTCACCCCGGTCAACCAGTACAACATCGACTACTCCGTCCTCGGCACCGGCCGCATCGAGCCCCTCCTGCGCCGTATCCGCAACGAGATGGCCGCCGCCGGCCTCACCGTCGAGTCGGCCAAGGGCGAGTGCAACCCCGGCCAGCACGAGATCGTCTTCCGGTACGACGAGGCACTGGTCACCTGTGATCAGCACGCCGTCTACAAGACCGGCTCCAAGGAGATCGCCGCCCAGGAGGGCGTCGCGCTCACCTTCATGGCGAAGTTCAACGAGCGTGAGGGCAACTCCTGCCACATCCACCTCTCGCTCCAGGACGAAGACGGGCAGAGCGTCATGGCGGGCGAGGACGGCACGATGTCCCCCGTGATGCGGCACTTCCTCGCCGGGCAGCTCGCCGCACTGCGCGACTTCTCCCTGCTCTACGCGCCGAACATCAACTCCTACAAACGTTTCCAGCCCGGCTCCTTCGCCCCGACCGCCGTCGCCTGGGGCCACGACAACCGCACCTGCGCCCTGCGCGTCGTCGGGCACGGCCGCTCGATGCGCTTCGAGAACCGGCTCCCCGGCGGAGACGTCAACCCGTACCTCGCCGTCGCAGGCCTCGTCGCCGCCGGACTCCACGGCATCGAGCACGAACTCGAACTTGAGGCACCGTGCGAGGGCAACGCCTACACCGCCGGATACGAGCAGGTCCCCACCGCACTCCGCGAAGCGGCGGCCCTCTGGGAGAGCAGCGACGTGGCCCGAGAGGCCTTCGGCGACGAGATCGTCGCGCACTACCGCAACATGGCGCGTGTCGAACTCGAGGCCTTCGACGCCGCGGTGACCGACTGGGAGCTCCGCCGCTCCTTCGAACGCCTGTGAGGCACCTGTGATCACCGAGCACCGAGTACTGAACCCGGCGACCGAAGAGCTCGTCGCCACCGTCCCCGCCACGAGCGTCGCCGAGGTGGGCGCCGCCGTCACGCGTGCAGCGGCAGCGCAGCAGGTGTGGGCCGCCCTGGCCCCCGCCGACCGCGCCCGGCTGCTGCGCCGCTTCGCCGTCCTCGTCGACGAACACGGTGAACGGCTCGCGCGGCTGGAGGTCACCGAGGCGGGCCACACCCTGGGCAGCGCCCGCTGGGAGGCCGGCAACGTCCGTGATCTGCTGGACTACGCGGCCGGGGGAGTGGAGCGCCTGACCGGGCGTCAGATCCCGGTGCCCGGCGGCATCGACGTCACCTTCCTCGAACCCCTCGGCGTCATCGGGGTGATCGCCCCCTGGAACTTCCCCATGCCGATCGCCGCCTGGGGCGTCGCCCCGGCCCTCGCCGCAGGCAACGCAGTGCTCCTCAAACCGGCGGAGACCACCCCGCTCACCGCCCTGCACCTGGCCGGGCTCGCCCGGGAAGCGGGTCTGCCCGAGCACCTCTTCCAGGTGCTGCCCGGCGCGGGTGACGTGGCGGGCAGAGCCCTGGTGGAACACCCCGGAGTGGCCAAGATCGTCTTTACGGGCTCCACCGGTGTCGGCAAGCAGATCATGGCCGCGTGCGCCGACCGCGTGAAGCGGCTCACCCTCGAACTCGGCGGCAAGAGCCCCAGCATCATCTTCGCGGACGCCGACATCGAGGCGGCCGCAGCCGCCGCCCCCATGTCCTTCCTGGACAACGCCGGCCAGGACTGCTGCGCCCGCAGCCGCATCCTCGTCCAGCGCTCGGTCCACGAGCGCTTCCTGGCACTCCTCGCCCCGGCCGTCGCCTCGGTGGTGGTGGGCGATCCCTCCGACGAGAAGACCATGATGGGCCCGCTGATCTCCCGCACCCAGCTGGAGCGGGTCCGCTCGTACCTCCCCGAGGGCGCGGCCGGTATCCGGGGCAACGCCCCCGAAGGCCCCGGCTTCTGGTTCCCGCCGACCGTCCTCACCGACGTCCACGCGGACGCGCGCGTCGCCACCGAGGAGGTCTTCGGGCCGGTCGCCGTCGTGCTGCCCTTCGAGGACGAGGCCGACGCGGTCCGGCTGGCGAACGCCACCGACTACGGCCTGGCCGGCTCGATCTGGACCCGCGACGTGGGCCGTGCCCTGCGGGTCTCCCGGGCGGTGCGGGCCGGGAACCTGTCCGTCAACTCCCACTCCGCCGTCCGCTACTGGACCCCGTTCGGCGGCTACAAGCAATCCGGACTCGGCCGTGAACTGGGGCCCGACGCCCTCGCGGCATTCACCGAAACCAAGAACGTCTTCATCGGCACGGAGGCCTGAACACGCATGACCACCGACACCGGGAACATCTGCCGCCGCCTGGCCGGCCGAACCGCCGTCATCACCGGAGCGGGCAGCGGAATCGGTCGTGCCACCGCCCGCAGGCTGGCATCCGAAGGGGCCCACGTCGTCTGCGGCGACATCGACGAAGCCGCGGGCAGAGCGGCCGCGAAGGAGGCCGGAGGTATCTTCGTACGGGTCGACGTCACCGACCCCGAGCAGGTGGAGGCGCTCTTCAAGGCCGCGTACGACACCTACGGCTCCGTGGACATCGCCTTCAACAACGCCGGTATCTCGCCGCCCGACGACGACTCCATCCTCACCACCGGACTCGAGGCGTGGAAGCGCGTCCAGGACGTCAACCTCACCTCCGTCTACCTCTGCTGCAAGGCGGCCCTTCCCTACATGCGGCGCCAGGGACGCGGTTCGATCATCAACACCGCCTCCTTCGTGGCCCGGATGGGCGCGGCGACCTCCCAGATCTCGTACACCGCGTCCAAGGGCGGTGTTCTCGCGATGTCCCGCGAGCTCGGTGTGCAGTTCGCCCGGGAGGGGATCCGCGTCAACGCCCTGTGCCCGGGGCCGGTCAACACCCCACTCCTCCAGGAACTGTTCGCCAAGGACCCCGAGCGGGCCGCCCGCAGACTCGTGCACATTCCCGTCGGCCGGTTCGCCGAGGCGACGGAGATCGCGGCAGCCGTCGCCTTCCTGGCGAGCGACGACTCCTCGTTCGTCAACGCCACCGACTTCCTTGTCGACGGCGGAATCTCGGGGGCGTACGTGACGCCCCTCTAGGGGATGTCCGCACAGTCCCGCCCGGCCTCCGACGCCTGGGGACGCACACGCGCCGCGTTGTCGCACCGGCCGAGTACGTCCAGTACGAGGCCGGTCCTCCGTCCTGCGACGGCACGCACCGGAGGCTGGGGGCCACGCCCCTCGGGCGCACGGCGGGACTGTGCGGACACCCCCTCGGGCCGGAATCTAGAGTGGAGCCATGAGCAACGCGACACCTCCCGGCTGGTACCCGGATGTGAGTACGTCCGGCATCGAGCGCTGGTGGGACGGCACGGCCTGGACCGGGCACACCCGGCCGCTCGCCGTCGCGCAACCCGCCATGTTCCAGCAGCAGTTCGCACCGCAGGTGGCTCCCGCTCCCGCTCCCGCCCCGGGCCGGGGCGGTACCGCCCCGGCCGTCGCGGTCGCGCTGGCGGTCCTGGTGATCGCCGGTGCGGTCGTCACCGGAATCCTGGTGTTGGGCAAGGACGACGCCCCAGGCACGCAGGCAGGTCCTGGGCCCAGCAGCTCCGCACCGGCGACCGGTGTCACCGACACCCCGAGCGGGGACACCCCGTCGGCCGACGGCTCCCCGGCGGACGACCCCAAGGTGCTCGTCGACCAGCTCAACGGGATCACCCTGCCGGTCCCCGGGGGCTGGGAGAAGCCGGAGAGCACTCTCGACGACGCGACCACGATGCGTACGGTCGACTCCTACAAATGCCCCGGCGATTCCGGCAGTTACTGCTACCACGGCACGGTCACCGTCCGCACCGCGAGCGGCACCGACGTCACGTCCGTCGAGGCCCTGGCCAAGCAGGACATCGAGACCGCCGCCGACAACGCCTACGGGGAGGACTTCGTCGGGGACTCGATCCACGGCGGTATCACGTCGCACAAGGAACTGGCGTCCACGTCCGTGAGCGTGGCCGGGCGGACCGGATATCTGGTGCGCCGGCAGGTCACCACGGGCAAGGGCCCCGGCGGATTCGTGCAGTCGCTCGTCTTCCCCTCCTCGGTCGGCAGCGAAACACCGGTCATTGTGCGCTTCGCTTTCGACGCCGGCCAGGACGAGCTGCCGGTCTCCCTCATGGACACCATCACCCGGAGCATCCGCCCGCTCGGTGACAGTGCAACCGGCGGAGGCGTCGGCAGCTCCGTGGGGCCCTGAGGCCTTTCGCCGGGATCGACGTTCCTTCGCGGACAACAGAGGCCGGGACCGTATGAATCCGGCAGAACTCGCGCATGCCGCCCCGACGGCCGGTTCCACGCGGGACACCGGCGCGGCCCCGGCCGTGCCCACCCGGCTCGACAGCGCGTCCGGGGCTGCCGTCGCCGACCTGTGCGTCCGTGGCGACCTCGGCTTCGCCCTGCTGCTGCACCGGCGCAAGGACGGTCTCGTCGCCGAGGAGATCTACGCGTCGCACCGCCAGGAAGACGGCTCCCGGGCCGCCGCGGACCACCTCTCCGGAGGCCTCCTGGGAATCGAGCCGACCGGCGTCCGCGACATCGCCTAGGTCCTCGACGGCAGACCGTCGGTGCTGTTCGGGGAGTCCGAGACACTGCTGTTCACCGGACGGCCCCAGGCGGAGGAGGGATACGAGCTGCTGCGCTTCTACGCGTTGCTCATGGACCGGAAGGTCAGCCACCTCCGTATCGAGGAGACCTCACCGGGAACGGCCCCCGCCTCCGGCCGGACCCGCAAGACGCCCGGCTCCCGGATCGCCGTGATGGCCCTCTTCCCGGAAGAACGTTTCACCGTCCGCCCGATGACGCAGGACCTCCGGTAGACAGCCGCTGGGTGAGCCGCACGAGCTGACCGGCCCCGGGTTCTGACGGGCTAGAGGAACGTACGGCCCTCGCCGCGGTACGTCGGCACGGTCGCCGTGATGCGGTCGCCCTCGATCAGCTGCAGTTCCTCGAAGCGCTCGCACAGCTCACCGGCCTTGGCGTGCCGGAACCACACCTTGTCCCCGATCAGCAGATCGTCGGCGGGCGAGCCGAGCAGCGGCGTCTGTACCTCTCCCGGGCCCTCCTGCGGGTCGTAGCGCAGCCCTTCGGGCAGGTACGGGACCGGAAGCCGGTCCGCGCCCGCGGCCCCGGACGCCGGATAACCGCCGCCCAGCACCGTCACCACGCCCACGCCCGGCCGCCGGACGACGGGCTGTGCGAACAGGGCGGCCGGACGGCCCGTGAACGAGGTGTAGTTGTCGAACAGCCGCGGTACGTACAGCCCCGAACCGGCCGCGATCTCGGTCACCGCAGGCTCGGCCGCGGTGTGCTGCACACTGCCGGTGCCGCCGCCGTTCACGAACTCCAGGTCCGGCGTCACCGCCCGGACGGCCCGCACGACGTCCGCCCGCCTGGCTGCCAGCTCCCTGCGGGCCGCAGCCTGCATCAGCCGGACCGCACGCGACCGCAGTGGCCGGCCGGCGATCGAGTCCCCGACTCCCGCGACATGGCCCTCGTACGCCATCAGCCCCACCAGCCGGAAGCCCGGCCTGCGGGCCACCGAGCGGGCCAGCTCGGCCAGTTGGGCGGGCGAGCGCAGAGGGGAGCGCAGCGCGCCGATCCTGACCCGGCCGCCGAGCATCTGCAGCGAGGTGTCCAGCTCCAGGCAGATCCGGATCTCCTCGGTACCGCCCGCACGCGCCGCGTCGATCAGCTCCAGCTGTGTGTGGTCGTCCACCATCACGGTGACGGCCGCCGACAGCTTGGGATCGGCCGCCAGCTCGGCGTACGCGGCCCGGTCGGCCGACGGATAGGCCAGCAGTACGTCGTCGAAACCGGCCCGGGCCAGCCACAGCGACTCCGCCAGGGTGAACGACATGATCCCGGCGAACCCGGGACGTGCGAGCACCCGCTCCAGCAGAGCGCGGCAGCGCACCGACTTGCTCGCCACCCGGACGGGCTTCCCGCCCGCCCGGCGCACGAGGTCGTCGGCGTTGGCGTCGAAAGCCTCCAGGTCAACCACGGCCACAGGGGCGTCGAGATGGGCGGTGGCCCGGTTGTAACGGGTCCGGTCAGCGGCGCGGGCAGTCATGGCCGCAGCTTGCCAGACGGCCGTATCACTGGGTAGGGGGACGTTCGGTGCAGATCCCCCCGTGCCTTCCGCCCCGTGCCCACGGAGCGTCCTTCACCCCGTAGAGTGACGGTCACGCGGATGACCGGCGGCCGGTGTCCGGGACGGTGATCCGCGGGCGGTACGGGGACGTGAACCAGGGGGCCGGATGAGTACCGAAGCGCAGCGCGCTCCTGTGCCGCCCCGCCCGACCACCCCACCGCCCGTCCCTGACCGGCCCTCCGCTCCGCCCGTCGGCGCACAGCCCACGCATGCCCCCGCAACCCGCCCGGCGGCTCCCGCCCCCCGTCCTGCGGACGACGCGCCCCCGCCCGTGGAGACGACCACCCAACTGCGTGTCGTACCGCCCGCACCCCCTGGCCCACCGCCTCCGCCGCCCGCGACCAGGCGCAGGCCCGTCGGCGCGGTGGATCTCACCCCGCGCCCCGGAGCGACCCCCGCCCCGCCGGGGGCGTACTACGCGTACGCCGAGACGCCCGTCGAGACCACCACCCGGCTGCGCCCCATAAAGACCCGGCACCCCGCCAAGGCCGCGGCCGCGGTGGCCTGCGTCGTACTCGGCCTCGGGCTGATAGGCGGCGCGGTCACCGGCACCTGGCTCACGGAGGACTCCGCGGCCGAACCCGGAGCCGGTACCGCGTACACGGTCGGCCGCTCCGCCTGGCACAGCGTCCCCGTCGACACCCTTTTCCCGCGCACTCTCAAGGGCGACGGTGCGGGGCCGGGGTCCACCGACCGGGTCTGGACACGCGTCGCCGTCGCCACCGACAGCGACTGCGCGGCGGGCCTGGACCCCCTGCTCCTCAAGGCGCTCCGCCCGGTCGGCTGCGAGCGCATGGTGCGTGCCACCTACACCGACGCGACGCGCAGCAGCGTCACCACGGTGGGCCTGGTCTTCACCGAGGCGGACAGCAAAGGGATGCTCGCGCTCAGCACCCGGTTCACCGGCCAGCACCTCGACACGCGGACCGACCTGATGCCCCGTACCTACCCCGCCGAGGGCACCGCAGCCGCCGCGTTCGGTGACCGGCAGCGGGCCAGCTGGACGGTCAACGTGCTGACCGAGGTGCCCGTCGTCGTGTTCGCCGTCTCCGGTTTCGCCGACGGCCGTACCGTCGCCGACCCGCAGCCCGCCGCCGCAGCCATGGCGGCAGGTGCCACGACGGCACCCGCCGAGGCCGGACTCGGCCACGAGGCGATGGGCGTCGCGGACCGGGTGGAGCGCACGCTGCGCAGGACCGTCACCGACCTCACGGAGAAGCCGGAATGACCCGCCCCCGCCGGCTCCGCGCGTTCGCCGCGGTGACGACAGCCACCGCGTTCGCAGTGCTGCCCGCAGCCCCCGCCCACGCCGACGCCCTCCGGGACCAGCAATGGGCCCTGGAGGCCCTCCACACGGACCGGACCTGGCAGACCACGAAGGGGAAGGGCGTCACCGTCGCCGTCCTGGACACCGGGGTCGACGGCAGCCACCCCGATCTGCAGGGCCAGGTACTCCCGGGCAAGGACCTCATCGGCTTCGGCGCCGAACAGGGCGACCGGTCCTGGGCCGTGCACGGCACCGCGATGGCCGGCATCATCGCGGGCCACGGCAACGGACCCGGACAGAGCGACGGCGTCCTCGGAGTCGCTCCGGAAGCGAAGATCCTGCCCGTGCGGGTGATCCTCGAGTCCAACGACCCGTCCCGCACCAAGGCCCGCGAATCGCGCGGCACCGCTCTCGCCGACGGCATCCGCTGGGCCACCGATCACGGCGCCGACGTCATCAACCTCTCCCTCGGCGACGACAGCAAGTCCGCGCACCCCGAGCCCGGTGAGGACGCAGCCGTCCAGTACGCCCTGGGCAAGGGCGTCTCCGTCGTCGCCTCGGCCGGAAACAGCGGCGAGAAGGGCGACAGCGTCTCCTACCCCGCCGCCTACCCCGGTGTGATCGCCGTCGCCGCCGTCGACAAGTACGGCACCCACGCCGCGTTCTCCACCAGCCGCTGGTATGCCACCGTCAGCGCGCCCGGTGTCGACATCGTCGTCGCCAACCCCGACCGGCACTACTACATGGAGTGGGGCACCTCCGCCGCCTCGGCGTTCGCATCCGGGGCCGTCGCTCTCGTACGCGCCGCGCACCCCGGGCTGTCTCCGGCCCAGATCAAGACGCTGCTCGCGGACACCGCCCGCAACTCCCCGGCCAGCGGCCGCGACGACGCCCGGGGCTACGGGCTGGTCGACCCCGCCGCCGCGATCGAGGCCGGGGAGAAGCTCCGCCCCGACAATCTGGGCGCCAAGTCCGCCGCGGCCGGTTACCGCAAGCAGTACTTCGGCCCCGGCCCCACCCCGAAGGGCGAGGACGACGGACCGGCCGGCTGGCTGGCCCCCTCCGCGGGAGCACTCGGCGCCGCACTGCTGGCCCTGGCCGTGGTCCTGTGGCGTGGCAGGGGTGCCCACACCGGCAGGAACAACACCCCGGTGGGCCTCAGCCGGCGCCGCTGACCACGCCGACAGCGGCCTTCGCCACCGACTCGACGAGGGCGACACCGGCCTCCTTCGTCGCGTGCCCGCGCGACAGCACGGCCACCAGGTAGGTGCGCCCGCCGCTCTCCACCCGCCCGATGCTGTTGACGTCCCACAGACCGGTCGTCGTGCGGGGCATCCAGCCGTTCTTCAGGGCCCAGCCGCTGCCCGCCGCCGACACCCCCCACTGCTGGTCCGCCTCCACCTGGCCCATCAGCTCCGTCAGATACGCGGCCGAGCTCTTCGACAGCTCCGAATCGGTACCGAACACCGCCTCCAGCAGACGCACCTGGTCGGCGGCCGTCGTCTGCGTCAGCCCCCACGCATGGGCGGCCGTCGTCCCGGACAGCCCCAGCCGCTCGTTCGCCGCGTCCAGCCCCCCGGCACCGCCGATCACCTTCAGGAGCTCGGTGGCCGATGTGTTGTCGCTGCGCCGGATCATGGCGTCCGCCCAGGCGTGCTCGGCGCCGCTCAGCTCCCGCCCCTCGTCCTGGACGAGGAGCAGCAGCGCCGCCAGGATGTCGACCTTGACGATGCTCGCGGTGTCGTACGCCCCGTCCCCGTACACCGCGCCCGCCCCGCTCTCCGGGTCCAGCACCGCCACCGACACATCGGCGTCGCCGGTCAGGGGCGCCAGCGCGTCGGCAAGCTCCGCGTCGAGATCCACCTCGGGCTCCTCGCTCGTGCCCGCCGCAGCCGGCGGGCTCGACGCGGACGATACGGATGCCGCGGCGGCGGGCGCACGATCCGGCGAGCGACCCACCAGATACGCGCCCCCGGCGGCGGAACCCGCCAGCAGTACGACGGCCGTCGCGGAGGCGGACAACGCGGACCTGCGGATTCTGTGGCGGGACATGGTCCGGACGCTAGGAACGGCAGCTGGCAGCAGCCTGTGCCCGACCTGTCGCCCGGATGAGAGAACCCGTCCACTACGCTCGTCGTGTGGCGCTCAAGAACATTCCGGACCCCGGTTTCTCCGACGACGACGGCACGGCCGCCCCCGAACTGACGGCGGCGCTCGCCGTGTGGGCCGAGGACCGGACGGCCGTCGGCCCTGTTCTGGCGGCGCTCCGCGGCGCCAGGCTGCTCGTCCCGGTCGTCGCCGTCCTCGGCGAGGCCGAGGAGGACGAGAACGGGCTGCGTCGCGAGAAGACCAGCGACATGGCCGTGCCGACCCTGCAGGCCGGTGACCGGCGTGCCCTGCCCGCCTTCACCTCCACCGCCTCGCTGGCCCGCTGGGACCCGCAGGCCCGCCCCGTCGCCGTACCCCTGCACCAGGCCCTGCAGGCCGCCGCGCACGAGAAGGCGGACACGGTGGTCCTGGACCTCGCGGGGCCCGTCGCCTTCGAACTTTCCGGCCCGGCGCTGCTCGCCCTGGCCGAGAACCGCACCAGCACGGACCCGCTCGACGATCCGGCCGTGGTCTCTGCCGTACGGGAGGCGGTCGCCGCCGAACCTGCGGTGATCCGAGCCCATCTCGGCCCGGGGCAGGCCGACGGCACCCTCGCCCTGGTCCTCGCCCCGGACGCGGTGGTGGCCGAAGCCGCCCGACGGGTCGCCGACGCACTGTCGGCCAGCGAGGTCCTGCGCGCCAGGCTGGTGCGCGGTATCGACCTCGCACTCCTGCCGGCCGGGGCCGAAGCGCCCGGCGAGCCGCTCTTCACCCGCTGACACGCGAGAGCCCGCCGCCTGTCGCAGGCAGCGGGCTCAGATACGTATGGCGTTTTCGTATGCGCGTCCGTGTGTGCGGAAGAGGCCTAGCCGTAGACGGGCCCCGTGTACTTCTCGCCGGGACCCTGGCCGGGCTCGTCCGGTACGAGCGAGGCCTCGCGGAAGGCCAGCTGGAGCGACTTCAGGCCGTCGCGCAGCGGCGAGGCGTGGAAGGTGCTGATCTCGGTGGTGCTCGCGTCGAGCAGACCGGCCAGTGCCTGGACCAGCTTGCGGGCCTCGTCCAGGTCCTTGTGCTGCTCGCCCTCCTCGGTCAGACCGAGCTTCACGGCGGCCGCGCTCATCAGATTGACGGCGACGGTCACGATCACCTCGACCGCGGGGACCTCCGCGATGTCGCGGGCCATGTCGTCGAAGCCGGGGTTCTCGGTGCTGGGGGTCGCGTCACTCATGCCCCACACGATAAGGCCACGTCCGCACGGCTCTGTC
This sequence comes from Streptomyces sp. NPDC060035, assembly GCF_042736635.1. NCBI lineage: Bacteria > Bacillati > Actinomycetota > Actinomycetes > Kitasatosporales > Streptomycetaceae > Streptomyces > Streptomyces sp. NPDC060035. Next base: position 276,048 of record NZ_JBHWVO010000002.1, on the reverse strand, counting down.
TGCGGGAGCACCTGCGGAGCACTGCGGGGCAGCGCGTTGGCCGCGGCCCGGTGAAGCTGCTAACCTTGTGTAACGACCGGCCGGACACCTATGTGCTCGGCCCACAAGTGGAGGCTCCGATCTCCCACCTGGCCGTCCTCACGGATGGCGGGTCACCGGTCAGGCAGCGGCCATCGTTCCGTACGGACGATGGGGCTGCCCGATGCGCCCCGCGGTTGACCGCGGCGGTGTTCCGGTATTTCCAGGAGCCCCGCCTGTGTCCCGTCCGGGGCTTTTTTCCTTTTCCCGGCTCGGTTGGTCTTACGCAACAGACGTTACGCGGCTGTCCGCCAGGCGGTCGCGTGGCGCTACCGAGGAGGATCCATCAGCGCCGAGCCCCGCATCAACGACCGGATTCGCGTTCCCGAGGTGCGACTTGTCGGTCCCAGCGGCGAGCAGGTCGGGATTGTTCCGCTTGCCAAGGCCCTGGAGCTCGCACAGGAGTACGACCTCGACCTGGTCGAGGTGGCGGCGACAGCCCGTCCCCCCGTGTGCAAGCTCATGGACTACGGAAAGTTCAAGTACGAGTCGGCCATGAAGGCCCGTGAGGCGCGCAAGAACCAGGCGCACACGGTCATCAAGGAAATGAAGCTCCGGCCGAAGATCGACCCGCACGACTACGACACCAAGAAGGGTCACGTCGTCCGGTTCCTCAAGCAGGGGGACAAGGTCAAGATCACGATCATGTTCCGTGGTCGTGAGCAGTCCCGTCCCGAGCTGGGTTTCCGACTGCTCCAGCGTCTCGCTTCGGATGTCGAGGACCTCGGCTTCATCGAGTCCAACCCGAAGCAGGACGGCCGGAACATGATCATGGTTCTGGGCCCGCACAAGAAGAAGACCGAAGCAATGGCCGAGGCCCGCGAGGCCCAGGCCGCCCGTAAGGCGGAGCGTCAGGGTTACGCCCACGACGACGCCGAGCCCGAGAGTGACGTCGCTGAGGCCCCGGCCGCAGCTGCCGAGGCTCCGGTCGAGACACCTTCAGAGACACCTTCCGAGGCGTGACCTCTGGGGGTTGCCATCCAGGCGCCCCCGGGTCCCTCGGGAACCACCCAAAGATCTGACGCCCCTGCAGTCCGGTGCCCGCACCGAGAGGGGCGCCACTGACGAGGAGAGAACGGCGCGATGCCGAAGAACAAGACGCACAGCGGTGCCAGCAAGCGCTTCAAGATCACCGGCTCCGGCAAGGTGCTCCGTGAGAAGGCCGGCAAGCGCCACCTGCTCGAGCACAAGTCGTCCAAGAAGACCCGCTCGCTGTCCGGCACGGTCGTCGTGGCTCCGGCCGACGTCAAGAAGGTCAAGAAGCTTCTCGGCAAGTGAGGACGCGGCCTCCGGTGAATCCGGAGGGCCGACCTCGATCCGACCGGGACCAATTCGTTTCCGGGCCGTGTGAGTCCAACCACGGCCCCGCTGTAAGGAGTTAAAAGTGGCACGCGTCAAGCGGGCAGTAAACGCCCACAAGAAGCGCCGGGCGATCCTCGAGGCCGCCAAGGGTTACCGCGGTCAGCGTTCGCGCCTGTACCGCAAGGCCAAGGAGCAGGTCACCCACTCCCTGGTCTACAACTACAACGACCGCAAGAAGCGCAAGGGCGACTTCCGTCGGCTGTGGATCCAGCGCATCAACGCCGCTGCCCGCCAGAACGGCATGACGTACAACCGCCTCATCCAGGGTCTGAACGCCGCCAACATCGAGGTGGACCGCAAGATCCTGGCCGAGCTCGCGGTCAACGACGCCAACGCGTTCGCCGCCCTCGTCGAGGTCGCTCAGAAGGCCCTCCCGAGCGACGTCAACGCCCCGAAGGCCGCCTGATCCAGGCAGTTCTTCCAGGTGTATGAGCCGGACCCGCAGGCGCTAGCCGTCTGCGGGTCCGGTGCGTTGCAGGAGGCTCTGTGTACGTAGTCATCCGTACGCAGAGAAACGTACGCAGAGAAGCAGAGTTACGCAGAGAGGCTCGCCGCCGACCATGGGCACCCCCGAACTGATCTCCGCGCGGTCGCCGCGCGTCGCCGCCGCACGACGGCTGGCCAGGCGCAACTTCCGCGGCAAGGAGCGCAGGTTCATCGCCGAGGGGCCGCAGGCCGTGCGGGAGGCCGCGGCGCACCGGGGCAGCGACGGCGAGCCCACGCTGACCGAGCTCTTCGCCACCGTCGAAGCCGCCGACCGGTACGCCGACATCATCGACGCCGCCCACGCGGCGGGCGCCCGGGTGCATCTCGCGGACAGCGACGTGCTGGCCGACGTCTCCCAGACCGTCACCCCGCAGGGCCTGATCGGTGTCTGCCGCTTCCTGGACTCGCCCTTCGAGGAGATCCTCGCCGCGAAGCCCACATTGGTCGCCGTACTCGCCCACGTACGTGACCCCGGGAACGCCGGTACGGTGCTGCGCTGCGCCGATGCCGCGGGTGCAGACGCCGTCGTGCTCACCGACGCGTCCGTGGACCTGTACAACCCCAAATCCGTCCGTGCCTCCGTCGGCTCGCTCTTCCACCTGCCGGTCGCCGTCGGTGTTCCCGTCGAGCAGGCCGTTCAGGGGCTGCGGGACGCCGGCGTGCGCATCCTGGCGGCCGACGGAGCGGGCGCGGACGACCTCGACGACGAGCTCGACGCCGGCACCATGGGCGGGCCCACCGCCTGGGTGTTCGGCAACGAGGCATGGGGCCTGCCGGAGGAGACCCGGGCACTGGCCGATGCCGTCGTCCGGGTCCCGATCCACGGCAGGGCGGAGAGCCTCAATCTCGCCACGGCCGCCGCCGTGTGCCTCTACGCCTCCGCACGTGCCCAGCGCCCGCGGCACACCGGCTGAGCCGACCGGGTACCGGACCTCCACCGATCGATCCAAGCCACACCCGCCGGTGCGCTCCCTCGGGGTGTCGCTCGCCGTCCGGCGCCTAGTAGGGTAACGAACTCGGGGGCCCACTGCACCGGTTCGAGAGGTGGGGTACGGGAATATGGCTGTCGGCATGAGCAGGCCGCATCAGACACACACGGCCGCCGTGCGCGCCATCGACGACGGGGACGGTACGAGCGGCATCATCGGGGACGCGGCGACGGGCATCGATCCGGACGACCTGCCCGACGGTCTCGTCGTCGCCGACGAGAGCGGCCGGATCATCTGTTTCAACTCGGCCGCGGCCAGGATCACCGCCACACCGCGGGCAGCAGCCCTGGGCCACCCCCTCGAAAACGCACTGCCCCTCGAAGACCTCAAGGGCCGCCGCTGGTGGACCCTGACCGACCCGTACGGAGGCCTCGCCACCAGGGTCGGACAGCCCGAGCGGAATCTGCTGCTCCCGGGCGGCCGTGAGGTCCTGGTCTCCGCGCGGTATGTCCGCGACGTCCCGACCGGCCCGGTCCGCCGGCTGGTCGTCTCGCTGCGCGGCACCGAGGCCCGCCGCCGCACCGAGCGCAGCCACGCCGAGCTGATCGCCACCGTGGCCCACGAGCTGCGCTCCCCACTGACCTCGGTCAAAGGGTTCACAGCGACGCTGCTGGCCAAATGGGAGCGGTTCACCGACGACCAGAAGCGGCTCATGCTGGAGACCGTCGACGCCGACGCCAACCGCGTCAACCGGCTCATCGCGGAGCTGCTCGACATCTCCCGTATCGACTCCGGGCGGCTGGAGCTGCGCCGTCAGCCCGTGGACATCTCCGCCGCCGTCGAACGCCACGTCCAGGCCCTCACCGCGAACGGACAGGCGCCGGACCGCTTCCTCGTACGCACCCGGCAGCCGCTGCCCGACCTCTGGGCCGACCCGGACAAGGTCGACCAGGTCCTGGGCAACCTCCTGGAAAACGCGGTGCGCCACGGAGAGGGAACCGTCACTATTGAGATCGCCCCTGCACCCGCACCGGGGAAGAGCGACGAGAGCGGAACGGCAGTCACCGTGAGCGACGAAGGTCCCGGCATCCCCGAGGAGTCGATGGGCCGCGTCTTCACCCGCTTCTGGCGGGGAAGCAAGCGCGGCGGGACCGGTCTGGGCCTCTACATCGTCAAGGGCATCGTCGAGGCGCACGGTGGCACGATCACCGTCGACCGGGGGCCCGGCGGCGGCGCCGAGTTCCGATTTATCCTGCCTGTGAGCGCCCCGGCCTACCTGGCCTGAGCGGCCCACGGGCTTCTTCGCCTCTCCCCGGCCTTAGACTCGACTTTTGGCACCTTTGCGTCCTCAGTCGTCGAGCCAGGGGCCGCAGGGTCCGGGGTTTCCCCGGTTCAGCGCAGTATCAGCCAATCGGAAGCACGGGAAGAGATGTCGGCACCGAACAAGTCGTACGACCCAGTCGAGGTCGAGGCACTGAAACCGGATGAGATCGAGCGCATGCGGGACGAGGCGTTCGCCGCCTTCGCCGCTGCCGGCGACCTCGACGCGCTCGCCCAGGCGAAGACCGCGCACACCGGTGGTACCTCGCCCCTCTCGCTCGCCAACCGCGAGATCGGCGCCCTGCCGCCGCAGGCCAAGGCCGAGGCGGGCAAGCGCGTGGGCCAGGCCCGCGGCGCCGTCTCCAAGGCCCTCGCCGCCCGCCAGACGGAGCTGGAGGCCGAGCGTGACGCCCGTGTGCTCGTCGAGGAGGCCGTGGACGTCACGCTGCCCTACGACCGCATCCCGGCCGGTGCGCGCCACCCCCTCACGACCATCATGGAGCGCGTCGCCGACGTCTTCGTCGCCATGGGCTACGAGATCGCGGAAGGCCCCGAGGTCGAGGCGGAGTGGTTCAACTTCGACGCCCTGAACTTCGTGCCCGACCACCCGGCCCGGCAGATGCAGGACACCTTCTTCGTCCAGGGCGCCGACGGTGCCAGGAGCGACGAGTCCGGTGTCGTGCTGCGTACGCACACCTCGCCGGTCCAGGCCCGCTCCCTGCTCAGCCGCAAGCCCCCCGTCTACGTGGTCTGCCCCGGCAGGGTCTACCGCACCGACGAGCTCGACGCGACACACACCCCGGTCTTCCACCAGATCGAGCTGCTCGCCGTCGACGAGGGCCTCACCATGGCCGACCTCAAGGGCACCCTCGACCACATGGTCCAGGCACTCTTCGGTCCGGACATGAAGACCCGGCTGCGGCCGAACTTCTTCCCGTTCACCGAGCCGTCCGCCGAGATGGACATGGTCTGCTACGTCTGCCGCGGCGAGTCCGTCGGCAACCCGGACCGCCCCTGCCGCACCTGCGGCAGCGAGGGCTGGATCGAGCTCGGCGGCTGCGGCATGGTCAACCCCAAGGTGCTCGTCGCCTGCGGTGTCGACCCCCAGAAGTACAGCGGATTCGCCTTCGGGTTCGGCATCGAGCGGATGCTGATGTTCCGCCACAACGTCGAAGACATGCGAGACATGGTCGAGGGTGACGTCCGGTTCACCCGGCCGTTCGGGATGGAGATCTGATGCGCGTCCCGCTTTCCTGGCTGCGGGAGTACGTCGACCTGCCGGCGACCGAGACCGGCCGTGACGTACAGGCCAAGCTCGTCGCCGTGGGCCTCGAGGTAGAGACCGTCGAGCAGATCGGCGCGGGCCTCAAGGGCCCCCTGGTCGTCGGACAGGTACTGACGATCGAGGAGCTGGAGGACTTCAAGAAGCCCATCCGCTTCTGCACGGTGAACGTCGGCACCGCCAACGGCACGGGTGAGCCGCAGGAGATCGTCTGCGGCGCCCGTAACTTCTCCGTCGGCGACAAGGTCGTCGTCGTCCTCCCGGGTGCCGTCCTGCCCGGGGACTTCGCGATCGCCGCGCGCAAGACGTACGGCAGGACCTCGCACGGCATGATCTGCTCCACCGACGAGCTCGGCATGGGCGACGACGGCACGCACGGCATCATCGTGCTCCCGCCGGAGCACGAGGTCGGCACCGACGCGATCGAGCTGCTCCAGCTCGTCGACGAGGTCCTCGACATCGCCGTCACGCCCGACCGCGGCTACTGCCTCTCGATGCGCGGCGTCGCCCGCGAGACCGCCATCGCCTACGGCCTGCCGCTGCGCGACCCGGCGCTCCTGGACGTGCCCGCGCCGAACGCGTACGGCTACCCGGTGAAGGTCGCCGACCCGATCGGCTGCTCCCGCTTCACCGCGCGCACCGTGGTCGGTCTGCAGCCCGAGGCGCGCTCCCCGATCTGGATGCAGCGCAGGCTGCAGAAGGCCGGGATGCGCCCGATCTCGCTCGCTGTCGACATCACCAACTACGTGATGCTCGAGCTCGGCCAGCCGCTGCACGCCTACGACCGCACCCGTGTCGAGGGCACGATCGGGGTGCGCCGCGCCCAGCAGGGCGAGAAGCTCACCACGCTCGACGGCACCGTGCGCGTCCTGGATGCCCAGGACCTGGTCATCACCGACGACCGCGGGCCGATCGGTCTCGCGGGCGTCATGGGCGGTGCCGACACGGAGATCGCCGACGTGCAGGCCGAGGAGGCCGGCACGACCGAGGTCGTCATCGAGGCCGCGCACTTCGACGCGATCTCGATCGCCCGGACCGCGCGCCGCCACAAGCTGTCCTCGGAGGCGTCCAAGCGCTTCGAACGCGGCGTCGACCCGCAGGCCGCAGCCGCTGCCGCACAGCGCACCGTCGACCTGCTGGTCCTGCTCGCGGGCGGCACCGCGGAGTCGGGCGTCACCGAGATCAGCGCCCCGTCCGCACCCCGCACCATCGCCATGCCCGCCGATCACCCCGACAGGGTGGCCGGTGTCGCCTACGGCCGCGAGACCGTCGTACGCCGCCTCCAGCAGGTCGGCTGCGATGTCTACGGGCAGGACGAGCTGATCGTCACGGTGCCGTCCTGGCGCCCCGACCTCGCCGCTCCGAACGACCTGGCCGAAGAGGTCATCCGGCTCGAGGGCTACGAGAACCTCCCGTCCACGCTGCCGACGCCGCCGTCCGGCCGGGGGCTCACCGACCGCCAGCGGCTGCACCGGCGCATCGGCCGGGCACTTGCCGGTGCCGGTTACGTCGAGGCGCTCAGCTACCCGTTCATCGGCGACGCCGCCCTCGACCAGCTCGGCCTGGACAAGGACGACGCACGCCGCCGTACGGTCACGCTCGTCAACCCGCTGTCCGACGAGGAGCCCGCGCTGCGCACCACGCTGCTGCCGGGCCTGCTCGGCGCACTGCGGCGCAACGACGGACGCGGCAGCCACGACCTCGCGCTCTTCGAGACGGGCCTGGTCTTCAGGCCGTCCGGCGAGGAGACGAAGGCCGTACGGCTGCCCGTCGACCGCCGTCCCACCGACGAGGAGATCGCCGGTCTCGACGCGGCACTCCCGCGCCAGCCGCGCCGCGCCGCCGTCGTCCTCGCGGGCGCCCGCGAGCAGGCCGGCTGGTGGGGCAAGGGCCGTCCCGCCGACTGGGCGGACTCCGTCGAGGCGGCACGCACGATCGCCCGTGAGGCGGGCGTCGAGCTGACCGTCCGCGGCGATCAGCACGCCCCGTGGCACCCCGGCCGCTGTGCCGCGCTGTACGTCACGGTGAACGGCGAGGAGACCCTCTTCGGACACGCGGGCGAGCTGCACCCCCGCGTCATCAAGGGGCTCCACCTGCCGGAGCGCACCTGCGCCATGGAGGTCGAGCTCGACGTCCTGGAGCAGGCCGTCGACGGTGCCCTCCAGGCGCCGCGGATCTCCACCTTCCCGGTGGCGACCCAGGACGTGGCGCTCGTCGTCGGTCAGGACGTGTCCGCCGACGCGGTCGAGAAGGCGCTGCGCGAAGGCGCCGGTGACCTCCTCGAATCGCTGCGGCTGTTCGACGTCTTCACCGGTGACCAGCTCGGCGAGGGAAAGAAGTCCCTGGCGTACGCGCTGCGGTTCCGCGCCACCGACCGCACGCTCACCGTCGAGGAGGCCTCCGCGGCCCGCGACACCGCGGTTGCCCTGGCCGCCGAGCGCACGGGCGCGGTGCTGCGCGGCGCGTAGCACCCGACGCGCCCGGCCTTCGCGGACGGGACGACTCGCGCACAGTGAGGAGGGGCGTATCCGGCCACCGGATACGCCCCTTCTTCTGTCTCGCCCGGCGACACGAGGACCGCACGCGGGCCCCGGGACGGCGCCGGGGGGAACCCCGGTCCGGCCGGACCCGCAGCCACCCTCCTTCATCGGGGCAGTAGGTCGTGCGATCCGGCGCCGTCCGCCCTGCCACGGAGTGTCGGGCAGGTCGGCAGAACGGACGGCGCGGGTGCGGGTCGTCGAACTTTACGAGGGGGAGCCGACGACCCGGCCGCCTCTTGCGAGGCACTCATTCAAGCGACCGGTGCCCCGGCGCGGCAGAGCGCACAGCAGGATGGTTCGGGCATTCCGTTCACACCCCGTGTGAATCGTGCTCCACTAGGGTCATTGCGACGCGCACATGGGGGGGCAATGGAGCCCAACGTCCTGCTCGAATCCCTGATCGACGAGGCGGGTGTGTCCCGCGCAGGGCTCGCCGGCCATGTCAACCAGGCCGGCCGCACCCGCGGCCTGTGCCTGCGGTACGAACACACCGCGGTCTCCCGCTGGCTCAAGGGCCAGCGCCCGCGCGGTCAGGTGCCGGACCTGATCTGCGAAGTCCTCGGCAGCCGGCTGGACCGGCCGGTCACGCTCGACGACATCGGTATGGGGATCAGCGGGATGCACACGGTCGCGCACAGCTCGACCCTCCCGGGATTCGTCGAGCACGCCACCGCCCTGTGGCGCTCCGACGAACAGCAGCGCCCGCATCTCGTCAGCGCTCCCGCCGTCACCGGTACGACAGCGGTGATGCCGGTCTGGGAGTGGGAGAACCCGCCCGAGGACGCCGATGTGTCCCGCCCCGGGCCGTCCCGCGTGAGCATGGCCGACATAGCGATGCTCCGTGCGGCCCGCGCCCATTACGAACAGATGTACCGAAAAGCGGGCGGCATCGCGACCAGGGCCCGCATCGTCGGCTTCCTCAACGCCGAGACCGCACCGCTGCTGCGCGGCGGGTACAGCGACGCCATGGGCCGCCAACTGCACCGTGCGACGGGCGGGCTGGTGGCCGTCGCAGGTATCTGCGCCTACGACTCCGACGCCCATGGACTCGCGCAGCGCTACTTCCACCAGGCGCTGCGCCTCGCAAAGGCCAGCGGGGACCGGGGGCTCGGTGGCTATGTGATCGCGCTGCTGGTCAACCAGTCGCTGTTCCTGGCCGACTACCGCCGGTCCGTCGCGTTCGCCGAGGCGGCGCTGCGGGCCGCGGGCTCACACATCACCCCGGCACTGGCAGCCGACCTGTACGCGATGCAGGCCAAGGCCTACGCACAGCTCGGCGACCACCGAAGCGCCCTGGAATGCATCCGCCGCGCCGAGTCCCAGGACGGCCGCATCCACCCCGGCCATGAACCGGACGAGACCGGATACGTGCAGCCGGGCCTCGTCAACATCCAGGTGGCGGAGGCGCTGCTCCGTCTCGGGGATCTCGCCGGGGCCAGGGAGCACGCCACGGCGGCCGTACGCTCCCCGGCGCACGACCGCGGCACCGTGCACAGGCTGGCGATGCTCACCCATCTGCAACTGCTCCAGGGAGAGGCGGACAAGGCCGCCGGCACCGCCTCGGAAATGGCCGAACGCGCCCGGGGCATGGAATCCCGGCGGCTGCGCGACCGGCTGCGCTCCGTGCGGGAACATCTGGCCGCGAGCGGTTGCGCGGACGCCGAAGCGGCGGCCGGCCTCATCGACGGGGCGCTGCGCGTGCCTCTGTGAGCTTCGCCCGAGGTGCCTCCGCACGTTCCCTTGCGGGGCTGACCCTGCTCCGATGTTGCCATCGACCAGTCGGAAGGTGGCAAAACTGTGCAGTGGATGAACTTAGGCGAACAGACTGTGTATGAGAACCGCTGGTTCCGGGTCAATCTGGCAGATGTCGTCCTCCCTGACGGCCGGCATCTCGAACACTTCCTCATCCGGCTGCGGCCGGTTGCCGCAGCGACGGTCGTCAACGAGGCGAACGAGGTACTCCTGCTGTGGCGGCACCGGTTCATCACCGACAGCTGGGGCTGGGAGCTCGCCGCGGGTGTCGTCGAGGACGGTGAGGACATCGCCGCCGGGGCCGCCCGGGAGATGGAGGAGGAGACCGGCTGGCGCCCGGGCGAGCTGCGCCCGCTGATGACCGTGGAGCCGGCCAACGGCCTCATCGACTCCCGGCACCATCTCTTCTGGACGCGGGAGGCGACGTACACCGGCCCCCCGGAGGACGGCTTCGAGTCCTCGCGCCGTGAGTGGATACCGCTCAAGCTCGTGCCCGACATGATCGCGCGCGGCGAGATCCCGGCTGCCAATATGGCCGCCGGTCTGCTGCTGCTCCATCACATGCAGCTGGGCTGAGCAGTACGTACGGACACGCGAAAGGCCGGCCGGGACGTCCCGGCCGGCCCTTTTCACGTACACGCACCGAGCCTCGCGCACGGGCGCGGCGCCGTGGAATTTCAGTCGTACGGGTAGAAGCCCGAGCCCGTCTTCCGGCCGAGCCGGCCCGCGTCGACCATCCGCTGGAGCAGCGGGGGAGCGGCGTACAGCGGCTCCTTGTACTCCGCGTACATCGAGTCGGCGACCGAGGCCACGGTGTCCAGGCCGATCAGGTCCGCGAGCTTCAGCGGGCCCATCGGGTGGGCGCAGCCCATCTCCATGCCGTTGTCGATGTCCTCGCGGCTGGCGATGCCCGACTCGAACATCCGGATCGCGGAGAGCAGGTACGGGATCAGCAGGGCGTTGACGACGAAACCGGACCGGTCCTGGGCGCGGATCGGATGCTTGCCGAGCACGTCCTGCACCACGGCTTCGGCGCGCTTTATCGTCTCGTCGGACGTCGTCAGCGCGGGGATCAGCTCGACGAGCCGCTGCACCGGGGCCGGATTGAAGAAGTGGATGCCGATGACCTGGTCCGGCCGGGAGGTCGCCACGGCCAGCTTCACCAGCGGGATGGAGGAGGTGTTCGAGGCGAGGATCGCGTCCGGCCGGGTCACCACCTGGTCGAGCACCTGGAAGATCTCGGTCTTGACCTGCTCGTTCTCCACGACGGCCTCGATGACGAGATCGCGGTCCGCGAACTCACCGAGGTCGGTGGTGAAGCTGAGGCGGCCGAGTGTCTCGTCGCGCTCCGCCTCGGTGATCTTGCCGCGTTCGGCGGCCTTCGAGAGGGAGTTGTGGAGCCGGGTACGCCCTATCTCCAGCGCCTCGCCGGTGGTCTCGGCCACCATGACCTCGAGGCCGCTGCGGGCGCACACCTCCGCGATGCCTGCGCCCATCTGGCCACAGCCCACCACTCCGACGCGTGCAATGTCGGCCATAGAGTCCGTCACCTCGTGCCTTTCGCTGATCTTCGTGCGGCAGTTCCCGTCTGATTCCGGTGCCCGCCTCGACCCCACGACGTTACTCCGCGATCCGGGCGCCGTGACCTGCGGGTCGGGAGCTCCGGGGGCGGGCATGATCTGCGTCACTGACCATTGCCGGAGTGAGACCGGGAACAGGCGGACGAAAGGTGTGAGGAATGCGGCATACAGGTCGAAGATCCTTTGCGATGAGCACGGCCGCGCTGGTGGCCGCGCTGGTGACGGCGGGTGCCGCGGTCGCGACGCCCCGGCCGGGCTCGGCACCCAGGCGCCGCAGGGCCGCTGCGGGCGAGCTGCGCGGTGTGTGGATCGCCACGGTCGCCAATCTGGACTGGCCCTCGGCCCCCGGCCTGACCGCCGCGGCCCAGCAGGCGGAACTGACCGCCCATCTGGACCGTGCGGTCGAGCTGCGGCTGAACGCCGTGGTCCTTCAGGTGCGGCCGACCGCCGACGCACTGTGGCCCTCTCCCTACGAGCCGTGGGCGCAGTGCCTCACCGGGGTGCAGGGCAAGGATCCGGGCTGGGACCCGCTGGGGACGGCGGTGCGGGAGGCGCACGCCCGCGGTCTGGAGCTGCATGCCTGGTTCAACCCGTACCGGGTGGCGAATCACACGGACCCCTCCCGGCTCGCTGCCACCCACCCGGCCAGGCTGCATCCGGACTGGGTCCTGCCCTACGGCGGGAAGCTCTACTACAACCCGGGGCTCCCCGAGGTCCAGGAGTTCGTCCAGGACGCGATGCTCGATGCGGTCAGCCGCTACGACATCGACGGGGTCCACTGGGACGACTACTTCTACCCCTATCCGGTGGCGGGACAGGTCTTCGCCGACGACGCCGCGTACGAGCAGTACGGCGCGGACTTCCCGGACAGGGCCTCCTGGCGCCGGGACAACATCGACCGGCTCGTCAGCGGAACGGCCGAACGGATCAAGGAGATCAAGCCGGCCGTCCGCTTCGGGATCAGCCCCTTCGGGGTGTGGCGCAATGCCGCGACCGATCCGCTGGGTTCGGACACCAGGGCCGGTGTGCAGACGTACGACGATCTGCACGCCGACACCCGGAAGTGGGTGAAGGAGGGCTGGATCGACTACATCTGCCCGCAGATCTACTGGAACATCGGCTTCGCCGCCGCCGACTACGCGAAGCTGCTGCCCTGGTGGGCCGAGACCGTCCGCGGCACGGGTGTCGGTCTGTACGTGGGGGAGGCGCTCTACAAGGCCGGCGACCCTGCCCAGCCCGCCGCCTGGCAGGACCCGGCCGAACTCTCCCGCCACCTCGACCTCGACGCCGGCCACCCGGAGGTGGGCGGCCACGTCTACTTCTCCGCGCGGCACGTGAAGGCCGACACGATCGGAGCCATGGCCCGCGTGGTCGCCGACCACTACCAGGTGCGGGTCCGCCCACCGTGCTGAACCCGGACGCGTCCTCCGGAGACCCGCACAGGTCTCCGGAGCACGCGCACGGCTCGGCTACCGGTCCCGGTCCTCGGGGGCGGTGTGCTGGACGACGCTGTCGGGGCCGGGGGACATGATCGACTCATGCCCGTCCTTGAAGCGCAGACGGTACGGGGGGTTGCCTCCGTCACCGAGCACTTCGATGATCTCTGCGACCCGGTCGTGCTGTCCCACGGTCCTGCCGTGCGTCAGCAGCCGGTCGCCCGCATGTGCCTCCATCGGGAGTGACCTCCTCAGGGGTGGCGATCCATGTCGACAAGTCTATGACCGGATGCCGGAGCCGCCTCTCGTACGGACCGCCCCGCGGGCCCCGGAGCGGCCCGCACCCCTGCCCGCGCGCTGGGTGACGGCGATGCACACCAGCACGGCCACCGACGCCACCGGGGCGGCGGCGGGCACCTGCTCGCCGAGCGCGAGGAACGACCAGACCAGGGTGAGCAGCGGCTGTGCCAGCTGGAGCTGGCTCGCCCGCGCGACCCCGATCTCCGCCATGCCGCGGTACCAGACGTACAGGCCGAGGAAGGTCGACACCGTCGCGACCCACACCAGTCCGATCACCCCGTGCGCGGTGATCCGCACCGGCTCGAAGGGCAGCGCCACGGCCACGCCCGCCACGGTGAGCGGCAGGCAGAGGACCAGCGCCCAGCCGATCACCTGCCAGCCCGGCATGACACCGGCGAGCCTGCCGCCCTCCGTGTACCCCGCCGCGCAGACCAGCAGTGCGCCGAACAGGTACAGATCGCCGCGCGAGAGGACCCCGCCGCTCTGCTGGACCGTGAAGAGGATCACCACGGCGGCACCGGCGAGCGCGGCGACCCAGAAGGCGCGGGGCTGACGGGAGCCGGTGCGCAGCGACGCGAGGAGCGCGGTCGTCAGAGGCAGCAGCCCCACCACCACGGCCGCGTGCGAGGTCGTGGAGGTCTGCAGGGCGAGCGTCGTCAGCAGGGGGAACCCGACCACCACACCGCCCGCGACGACCGCGAGGCCGCCCCAGTGGCGGCGGTCCGGCACCGGGACCCGGCCCGCGAGCAGGAAGCCGCCCGCGATGAGCGCGGCGAGCAGGCTGCGCAGCGCGACCAGGGACCAGGGGCCGAAGCTCTCCAGCCCCCACGCGGTGGACGGAAAGGTCAGCGAGAAGGCGAGGACGCCGAGCCCGGCGAGCAGGACGCCGCCACGGCCCGTACGTCCGGCGGCCGCTATCGTGGTGGGCGCAATAGCGCTATCCTGTGCTGTCATGCACGAGCGTAGCAGTGTGGCAGAGCTGGTGAGTTCTCTGCGGGAGGAGCTCAACCGCTACTCACCTGGTGGAAAGCTCCCATCCAGCCGAGCTCTCGTCGAACGCTTCCGGGTGAGCCCCGTGACCGTCTCCCGGGCCGTCGCCCAGCTCGCCGCCGAAGGCCTGGTGGTCACCCGGCCCGGCTCCGGCGCCTTCCGGGCCGAGCCCCGCACCGACGTCCCCGCGCCGGGCGACACGTCCTGGCAGGAGGTCTCGCTCAGCGGCGACAGCGGACCCGAAGTCGTGCCGCGCACCGTCGACGCCTCCGGAGTCCTCGTCACGCTCGCCGCACCGCGGCCCGGAATCATCGAGTTCAACGGCGGCTACCTCCATCCCTCGCTCCAGCCCGAGCGGGCCATGGCCGACGCGCTGGCCAGGGCCGGCCGCCGCCCCGGAGCCTGGGGGAGACCGCCCACCGACGGGCTGAGCGATCTCCGCGCCTGGTTCGCCCGCGAGATCGGCGGCACGCTCACCGGTGCCGACGTCCTGATCACCGCCGGCGGCCAGAGTGCGCTGGCCACCGCGCTGAGGGCTCTCGCCCCACCCGGCGCCCCCGTTCTCGTCGAATCCCCCACCTATCCCGGCATGCTGGCCGCCGCCCGCGCCACCGGGCTGCGGCCGGTGCCCGTGCCCGTGGACACCGACGGCGTACGCCCCGACCTGCTGGCCGCCGCCTTCCGTGCCACCGGGGCGCGGGTTTTCGTCTGCCAGCCGCTCTTCCAGAACCCGACCGGCGCGGTCCTCGGGCCGGAGAGGCGCGCGCAGATCGTGCGGACAGCCCGGGATGCGGGCGCCTTCGTCGTCGAGGACGACTTCGCCCGCCGCCTCGCCCACGAGGACGCCGGCCCGCTGCCCGCCCCCCTGGTGGCACACGACCAGGACGGTGTCGTCGTCCACGTCTGCTCCCTCACCAAGGTCACCTCGCCGAGTCTGCGCGTCGGTGCGCTGGCAGCCCGCGGTCCCGTCCTGGAGCGCCTGCGGGCCATCCAGGTCGTCGACAGCTTCTTCGTGCCCCGCCCGCTCCAGGAGGCCGCGCTCGAACTGGTCGGCTCCCCGGCCTGGGGGCGTCATCTGCGTGCGGTGGCCGCCGAGCTCGGCAGCCGCCGCACCGCGATCACCGCCGCGGTCCGCAGCCGGCTGCCCGAGCTCGCCCTGCCCCACGTGCCGTCGGGCGGCGGCACTCTCTGGCTCAGACTCCCCGGGCCGGGGGCCGACGAGGCCGTCCTGGTCGCCGCCGCCCTGCGGGCCGGCGTCGCCGTCGCCCCCGGCCGCCCGTACCACTGCGCCGAGCCCCCGGCCGGTCACATCAGGCTGAGCTTCGCCGCGGTCGCCGGCCCCGCGGAGATCGCCGAAGGCGTACGGAGACTGCGTACCGCCTGCGACGAGCTGTTCGACCGCCGGAGCCCGGCGGATAGC
Source organism: Streptomyces sp. NPDC060035 (assembly GCF_042736635.1). Classification (NCBI taxonomy): domain Bacteria; kingdom Bacillati; phylum Actinomycetota; class Actinomycetes; order Kitasatosporales; family Streptomycetaceae; genus Streptomyces; species Streptomyces sp. NPDC060035. The sequence goes on along the minus strand of NZ_JBHWVO010000002.1, from coordinate 260,573 downwards.
CTGCGCGCATGAATGATGCCGACGCCTCCGTTGCCGACGCCGCCCTTGCCGACACCTCCGAGCGGCGTTACGAGATCTCCAGCGACCCCTCCCGGCTGAACCCTGCCCGCATTCACCACTGGCTCTCCACGGACGCCTACTGGGCCCTGGGCCGCACCCGCGAGCAGCAGGACCGTGCGATGGCCGGTTCCCTCAACTTCGGTGCGTACGACGTCACCTCGGGTGAACAGGCCGCCTTCGCCCGGGTGGTGACCGACCACGCCTCGTTCGCCTGGATCTGCGACGTGTACGTCGACCGCGCGGCCCGAGGCCGCGGACTGGGCACCCGGCTCGTCACCGAGGTCCGGGACCGGCTGGCCCCGGCGGGTGTGCGCAGGTTCCTCCTCGCCACGGACGACGCCCACGGGGTCTACGCGAAGGTCGGCTTCGCCCCGCTCGAAGTGCCGGGAAAGTGGATGGCCCTCCAGCTGAGCTGACCGGAAGCGCTTGTATCCGCCGCGCCGCCCTCTTGACCGGCGCGGCGTTCGGCTCCACGATCGCGCCCATGAGTGTTCGCGTCTCACTGGTCGCCGCAGCGCGCAGCTCCGCCCTGCTCGCCGAGCGTTTCGACGACGACCGGCCGCTCGACCACACGGGCTGGCACGAGGTGCAGCTCGCCGCGCACGCCCTGGTGCCGCTCGCCGCGGCCGAGCTGCGCTACTGCTCGCCCACACCGCGCAGCCGCGCCACCGGTGACGCCCTCGGCTTCGCCCCCATGGCCCAGCCCGCGCTGCGCGACTGCGACATGGGGCGTTGGCGGGGCCTGACACTCGCGGATGTGGCCGCCAGGGAGCCCGCCGCCGTCGACGCCTGGCTCGCCGACCCGCGCTCCGCCCCGCACGGCGGCGAACCGCTGCTCGCCTTCATCTCCCGGATAGGCGGCTGGCTCGACACCCGTCCGGCGTGCGACGGCTCCATCGTCGCCGTCGCCGAACCCGCCGTCGTCCGTGCCGCCCTGGTCTACGCGCTCAAGGCCCCGCCGTCGACGTACTGGAACGTCGACGTCCGCCCGCTCTCCACCGTCACGCTCACCGGAGCGCCCGGCCGCTGGAGCCTGAGCCTCGAAGCGCTTCCGCACTGACAGAACCTCTCGGTCGAAGGAACCCCGAGTACGGCTTCTTCCCGCCAGTCCGACCAGTCGGTACGGTGAGGGCTCCCGAGACGAGGAGTGATCCGTGCCGCACTTCCATGGCCACTGCGACGACCGGTTCGCCACGGTCCGCGACGCGTTCGCGGCGAACTTCGAGGAGCGCGACGAACTGGGTGCGGCTGTCACCGTCCTCGTCGACGGTTCCCCGGTGGTGGACCTCTGGGGCGGCTGGGCCGACAAGGACCGGACCCGTCCGTGGGAGCGGGACACCCTCGTCAACGTGTGGTCCACGACGAAGGGCCCCATCGCGCTCTGCGCCCACATACTCGTCGACCGCGGCCTCCTCGACCTGGACGCTCCCGTAGCCGCGTACTGGCCCGAATTCGCTGCCGCCGGCAAGGAGTCCGTGCCCGTACGCCATCTGCTCTCGCACCGCTCGGGCGTCGCGGGCCTGCGGGATCCGCACACCCTGGCCGAGCTGTACGACTGGGAGCTGACCACGGCCCGCCTCGCCGCGACCGAACCGTGGTGGGAGCCGGGCACCCGCTCCGGATATCACGCCCTCTCGTACGGCTTCCTCATCGGCGAGGTCGTCCGCCGGATCACCGGCCTGCTGCCCGGGGAGTTCCTGCGGCAGGAGATCACCGGCCCGCTGGACATCGACTTCACCGTCGGACTCCCGGAGAAGGACGCCGACCGGGTCGCCGAGCTCGTCCAGCCGAAGACGGTCTCGCACGAACAGGCCGCGCTCTTCGCCCGGATGGAGCCGGTGGCCATCGCCTCCCTGCTCAACCCCGGTACGGGCACGGCCGCCGCCAACACCCCCGAGTGGCGGGCCGCGGAGATCCCCGCCGCGAACGGCCACGGAACCGCCCGCGCGGTCGCCTCGCTCTACGGCATCCTCGCCGGACGAGGCAGCATCGACGGCCGGCGGATCCTCTCCGAGGAGGCCGCGGAACGGGTCCGTGAGGGGCAGGGCAGCTGCCGGGACCTGGTGCTCGGCGCGGGCTTCGCCCACGACACCGAGCTCGGCCTCGGCCTCTGGCTGAGCGGCGCGAACGCCTCCTACGGCCCCAACCCGCGCGCCGTCGGACACGACGGGGCGGGCGGTTCCTGCGGCCTCGCCGACCCGGAGGCCGGGATCGCGCTCGGCTACGTCATGAACCGCATGGGCGCGAACATCGCCGACGACCCCCGCAAGATGGCGCTGATCGACGCGGTGTACGCGTCCCTCTGACGGGTCGAACGGAGGGCCCCGTCGCCTGCGGCGGCGTCCGGTCAGTAGCCGGCCGGGCGCACCAGCCCCGACTCGTAGGCGAACACCGCGGCCTGCGTCCGGTCGCGCAGGCCCAGTTTGACCAGGATCCGGCTCACATGGGTCTTCACGGTCTGCTCCGCCACGATCAGCCGCCCGGCGATCTCCGCGTTGGACAACCCCTGCGCGACGAGGAACAGAACCTCGGTCTCGCGTTCCGTGAGATCACCGACGCGGTCCCTGCTCGGGGCGCGCGGGGCGGTGCTCACCCGGGAGAACTCGGCGATCAGGCGCTTGGTGATGTTCGGGGCGAGCAGCGCGTCGCCGGCCGCCACCACCCGTACCGCCTGAGCGAGTTCGGCAGCCGACGCGTCCTTCAGCAGGAAACCGGAGGCGCCCGCGCGCAGCGCCTCGTACACGTACTCGTCGAGGTCGAAGGTGGTCAGGACGAGGACCCTGACGGTGGCTCCGGGCGCTTCGGTGATGCGGCGGGTGGCGTCGATCCCGCCGAGGCGGGGCATCCGTATGTCCATCAGGACGACGTCGGGAGCCAGTTCGGCGACCTTCTCGACCGCGTCCACACCGTCCAGCGCCTGGCCGACGACCTCGATGCCGGGCTCGGCGTTCAGCAGCACCGTGAATCCCTGACGGACCATCATCTGGTCGTCGGCGATCAGCACGCGGATGGTCATGCGGATTCCTCCAGGGGAAGCGTCGCCACTACTTCGTAGCCCCCGCCGGGGGTGCGGCCGTGGGTGAGTTCGCCGCCCAGCATGGCGGTGCGTTCGTTCATTCCGAGCAGCCCGTGCCCGACGCTGCCGGAGCGTGCGGGCGGGGCATCCGGGGCGGTGTTGGTGACCCGGACCGTGACGGCTGCCGTGTGGTAGCCGACCTCCACCCGGGCGCGTGCCCCCGGAGCGTGCCGCATCACATTGCTGAGCGCCTCCTGCACGATGCGGAACGCCGACAGTTCGACGCCGGGCGGCAACGGCCGCCGGGTGCCCGTCGTTTCCGTGGTGACGGTGATGCCGGCCCCCCGTACCTTCCCGATCAGCTCGTGCAGCATGTCGAGGGTGGGCTGCGGGGCATGCCGTACGCCGTCCGCCAGGGCGTCCTCGGAGCGCAGTACGCCGAGCACGCGGCGCAGCTCGGCGAGCGCCTCCACGGCGTTCTCCCGGATGCCCGCGAGGTTCTCCTTGAGCTCGTCCGACGGGTTCTCCACCAGGTGCGGGGCGACCTGGGCCTGGATGGAGATCACGGACATGTGATGGGCGACCACGTCGTGCAGTTCGCGCGCGATCCGGTTGCGCTCCTCCAGGAGCGTGCGTCGGGCCCGTTCCTCCTCCGTCAGCTCCGACTGCTCCACCAACTGCGTGCGGGCCACTCGCAGGGCGCGCAGCGCGATGCCGATCACGACGGCCGCGATGACGACGAGGGCGGCGCGGTCGAGGGCGTAGTTGTGGGCCTGCGTGGTGAAAGCGGTGGTGGCCAGCCCCGTCAGGAGACTGACAACGAGCGCGGTGATGGCCCGGCGCGGATGGACCCGGAGCGCCAGCAGGAACAACGCCCCGCTCTGCAGGGCGATTTCGGGCATCGTCCACGGAAACAGCTCGTCGGGCGCCAGCGCGGGCTCCGCGAGCCGCACGCTGACGACCATGAGACCCAGCGACGCCCACCAGGCGTACAACGGCCGGGACATCCCGGTGATCAGCGCCGCCGACTGGAGCACGGCGAGAAGAACCGCGTAGGCGGGGATGCCGGAGCCGTGCGGTATCAGGTCGTAGACGTGGAAGAGGGTGATGGCCGACGCAACGGTCGCCAGCAGCATTCCGAACACCGGCCGCCAGATCGGTGCGTCCGGTCGGCCCGCGGGCGGTACCGGATCGACGGGCGTGGTCCACAGATCCTCGCGCAGCGTGCGCGGCAGCCTCCGCAGAGCAGCCACCGGCCGCCGTCCGGCCGCCATGGCCCCCGCCCACCCCGTCATGTTCTCCACCTTAGGCACGTCGCGACTCCCGGATCCGGGCAGGGGAGTTCTTCCGTACGACCGTCGATCCGCTGCCCCGCCCCTGTTCGTACGCACCGAAGGCGTGCCGGAGCACCAGCAGAGCCAGGGCGAAGACCGGCAGCCAGGCCAGTCGTGCAAGGACCCAGACCGGGCCGTCGGGCACGGTGTGCAGGCCGGGCAGCGGGCCGCCGAGGAACAGGACGGTCGAGGTCACCACGATCATCGCGGTCTGGTGCCACAGGAACACGGTCATCGCGGACAGGTTCATCAGCGCCACGGCCGCCCAGACGGCGGGACGCGCCAGGACCCGGCGCAGCGGTCCGAGCAGCAGCAGAGCCGCTCCGCACTGGGCGAGGCCGAAGGTGACGACCGCGAGGGTCGGAGGATCGAGGTTGGACAGCTCGCCGCCGGGCACCCCGACCATGGACGCCGGATAGCCGGCGAGCAGGACGAGCCCCGCCGTGGCCCCCGCACCCCCGAGCAGCAACGCCCAACCGGTCCGGCGGCTGCGCAGCCCGCCCCGCGCCCACGCGGCGCCCAGGCAGTACGGGACCAGCCAGCCCGCCGCCACGTTGATCCGGCCGAGGGCGGCAGGGCCGTCGAGGCCCAGGCGGATCAGGTCGACGTGGAGGACCACGGCGAGCGGCCACAGCGGATGCAGCCGCGCCACGAGCGGGGTCGCCGCCGTCAGCGCCGCGAAGACCAGCAGGAACCACAGCGGCGACCACACCAGCTTGCCCAGCGCGCGCACGGTGTCCTGATCCACCCCGGAGGCCAGCATCACGCACGCCGCCACGGCCCACACCACCAGGACGACGGCGACCGGCCGGAACAGCCGTCCCATCCGGGCCCGCAGCCACCGGCCGTAGGACTCGCCCCTCGCCCTGGCGGAGGCATAGCCCTTCGCTCCCACGTGCCCGCCCACCAGGAAGAAGACCGCGAGCGTCTGGAACACCCAGGAGACCGGGGTGAGCTGCGGCATGTACTGGAGCGGACTCGCACCGTGCACCGTGCCGCTGTCGGCGACCAGTGCGGTCACCAGCCAGTGGCCGCACACCACGCCCAGGATGGCGAGGCCGCGCAGGGCGTCGACCGCACGGTCGCGGTCCGGAGGCGTCGCGGATTCGATACGCCGCACGAGCTCACGCATGACGGCCCACCGGCCCCGCGACGATCCGGGCGATGCTGTGCAGCGAGACGGATCCCGGCTTCAGATACTCGCTGTGACCGCCGTCGCCCGCGTCGAAGACCTCGGCGCCGAACTCCGGCGAGACGGGGTCGGTACCGAACCCGACCGTGACGAACGGCAGTCGCACCTGCAGGTGCGGTACGTCCGCGATCCAGTCGTCACCGCCCCGGCCGGCCCGGACCGTGGCCCGGGTGTGCAGCGCGGCGGCGCTGTCGGCGCCGGTGCCGGGGCTGCCGTACAGCACGATCTCCGCGACATCGAGCCGGGACGCTGCCCGGGCGCAGACGACGGAACCGTAGGAGTGGCAGAGCACGGAAACCCGGGCGGCGGGCTGTGCCGCGCTCAACTCCCGTACGAAGGAATCCAGTCGCGGTGCCGCTTCGGCGGCCCGTCCCGATGTGAGTGCCCCGGGGCTCAGCGTGACCGGTGTCCGGTACCCGAGCCAGGCGACGACGGCCGACCCGCTGCCCAGTTCCCCGATGAGCGCCTCGGCGTCGCGCCGTAAACGCCAGTAGTGGTCGAGGTCGACACCCGCGCCCGGCACCAGTACGGCGATCCGGCCGGCCCGGGACAGATCCCCGAAGACCTCGGCGGTGCGGCCGCCGTCGCGCCCGTCGAACGCGAGGAAGCGCCGGGCAGGCCCGGCCAGGGCCCGCAGGGACGCGGCCCGCTGTCGGTCTCCGTGCCGGGCGGCCATACGCTCGGCCGCCCTGATGCCGTCACGGTTGGCCTCGTACCGGTCGGCCAGCGCGCCCGGGGTCGCGGCGCCCAGCGGGCCGAGGGCCGCCGGGGCGGGCGCCGGAACAGCAGCGGGGCGGGCAGCCCCCGACACCGGCAGTGCCACGGACGCGGTGACGAGCGCGGTGAACAGCGCGCGACGCAGACGGCTGCTGCGTGGGCGGGACGCCATGGGGTGGTCCTTCCGTACCGGATGTTCCTGATGAATCCGGTACTGAAGCTATGGACCGCCCCGTGTGGTCGGCGTCCCGCTGAGGAGCGCACCTGTCACGTAGCTCTGGAGTACTACGGGTAGGGGGTGCCCGGCCTCTCGACGCCCGCTACGGCCGACGCCGGGGCTTGCCGCGCTTGCCGCCGCCGGACGCGCCCCGGGGGTTCTTGCCGGTCGCCTTGCCGGCTGCGGGCTTGCGCGGTGCGCCGCCCTTCTTCTCAGGGCGCTTGGCCTTCGGCTGCGGGGGTGTCGGGGGGCGGCCCCGGGTGCTGTTCACGGTCCGTCCCCGGACGATCCCGATGAACTCCTCCACCAGGTCGGTGGTCCTCTCCTCCGGCCACGACAGGGCGATGCGCGACTCGGGAACGTCCGAGAGCGGCCGGTAGGTGAGGTCCTTGCGGTGGTACAGACGGGCCAGCGACTGCGGGACGACGAGCAGCCCCACCCCTGCCGCCACCAGCTCGACGGCGTCCTCCGTCGTCGCGGGGCGCTCGAGCGCGGGCATGCCCGGCGGGCGGTCCCATTCCAGGGTGTCGTCGAGGGGGTGCAGCACGATCTCGTCGGCGAGATCCGCGGCCGACACCTCCTCGACGGCCGCCACGAGATGGTCCTTGGGGACCACGACCACGGTCGTCTCGGTATAGAGGGGGATCGCGCTGAGATCCGTACGGTCGACCGGGAGGCGTACGAAACCGGCGTCGGCGTCGCCACCGCGCAGCACACCGGCCGCCTCGGCGGCGGGTACGGCCACGAGGGTCAGCGGGACGCCGGGCAGCCGCTCGTTCCAGATCCGCACCCATTTGGTCGGGGTCACGCCCGGGACGTAGGCGAGCCGGAACGAAGAGGGGGTTTCCGAGCCTGTCACTCCGCCAGGTTACCGGCCGTGGTCGGAGGCGGCGCACATGCTCGATACCCTTGGCACCATGACGTCGCACCAGACCACCCAGACAATGAAGCCCGCCACCGCGGCGAAGAAGCTGGGTGTGTACCTCGAAGCCACCCCCGCCGAGTTCCAGGAAGGCGTCGTCTCGCGCAGCGAGCTGAACGCCCTCCAGACCGATCCGCCCGAGTGGCTGCAGGAGCTGCGGCGCAACGGCCCGCACCCCCGGCCGGTGGTCGCGTCGAAGCTGGGCATCTCCATCGCCGGCCTCGCGCGGGGCGGAGTCACGGAGCCGCTCACCACCGAGCAGATCGACGAGCTGAAGAACGAGAGCCCCGAGTGGCTGCAGAAGGAGCGCGCCACCCAGGCCGAGGTCCGCAAGGAAGCGGTGCGGATCAAGGAGAAGAACGCGGCGCGGGCCGACGAATCAGGCGACGCGCGCTCCTGACGCATGTCCGGGTGGTGAGTGCCGCCGGTCCTGCGGGGGTCTTCGGGTGGTGAGTGCTGCCGGACCCGCGGGGGTCTTCGGGCGGTGAGTGCTGCCGGACCCGCGAGGGGCTTTGGGCGGTCGGTGCCACCGGACCTGCGAGGGTCTTCGGACGGTGAGTGCCACCGGACCTGCGGTGGTTTTCGGACGGTCGGCGCCACCGGACCCGCGAGGGACTTCGGACGGTGGGTGCCCCCCTCGGACCTGGACGGTGGGTGCTGCCGGTCCTGCGGGGATTTTCGGGCGGTCGGTGCCACCGGACCTGCGAGGGTCTTCGGACGGTGAGTGCCGCCGGTCCTGCGGTGGTTTTCGGACGGTGAGTGCCACCGGACCCGCGAGGCCCCCCGGGCGGTGAGCGTCCCCGGACCGTGAGGGCCCGCTCTACGCCCCGGTGTAGAACCCGATCGTCGCCGCCGTCGTGGTGGCCACGACCTCCGGGCCGGCGCCCGACGCGGCATACGCGGCGCCCCACTCCTGGGCCGAGCGCGTCACGATTGCTGTGGCCTCGGGCGAGGTCTGCCAGGCGGCGGCTTCCTCCGGGGTGATCTCACCCCCGGCGACGTGCGTGGCGAGCCCGAGAAGGGCCAGGTCCCAGCCGATCCCGACCGCTCCAGGCCCGAACCGTGCCCGGAACTCCTCCGGCACCACGGCCACGTGTTCCAGCTCGAACACCGTCCGGCCGTCGCCCTCCGGCGCGAGCCGCACCTCGACCTCGCTGAACCCCGGCTCAGGCCCGGACAGCCAGGACACCCGCAGCCGCTCCGGCGGGACGCACTCGAGGATCTCGCCACCGGCGTTGCCCTCCAGCTGGTAGTGCCCGCCGGCCGTGAACTCCCCGCTCACCGGAAGGAACCAGCGCGCGATCCGCTCGGGCGAGGTCACCGCGTCCCATACGTCGGCGACCTCCGCGTCATAGGTGCGTCGCAGCAGCACCGTGCCGGCCTCTTCCGCCCCGGCCTTCCGCGTGCCGACCTCGCGGTGCACCCGGTTGATCTCGTCGAGGATCTCACCCATGGCCACTCACCTCCTCTGTCGGTCTGTGCTCGCGCCTGTCCCGCGCGAGCTCCGTCCCGAACGCATCTGCCGGCAAATCCGAGCTGATCATGCCCTGATCCTTGGCCCTGAGCCGTCCCGGCGAGTGGTTGTGTCCACGCAACCACCATGAACCCTTCCCCGCCCCGCCCATGCGTTCGACACGAGGCTCCTGGCCATTGCCCGGCCGCATGCCCCTGCACATACTGAGCCGGACCGATTCCGTACGGGGGACTCTTCATGACCGAGAGCATCAGCTCGCACTCCGGCACGACCGTCGCAGCGGACCGGGACGGGGAAGCCATGGTGCGGGTGGAGAACCTGCATCGTTCCTACGGTTCCGGGGCCGCCGCCGTCCATGCGCTCCGAGGCGTCTCCTTCGATGTCCCGCGCGGTGAACTGGTCGCCCTCAAAGGCAGATCGGGCTCAGGGAAGACGACACTCCTCAACCTGGTCGGCGGCCTCGACTCCCCCGACGAGGGCCGCATCACCGTCGGCGGCACCGATCTGGCCGGCCTCGGGGAGGACGGCCTGCTGGAGCTGCGCCGCGACCGGATCGGCTTCATCTTCCAGTCCTTCGGCCTGATCCCGATCCTGACAGCTGCCGAGAACGTCGGTGTGCCGATGCGCCTGCGCAGAACCGACCCGAAGGAGCGCGACGAGCGGGTCGAGCTGCTCCTCGCCCTGGTCGGACTCGCCGATCACGCGGCGCAGCGGCCCGGCGAACTCTCCGGCGGCCAGCAGCAGCGTGTCGCCATAGCCCGCGCGCTCGCCAACCGGCCCGCCCTGCTGATCGCCGACGAACCGACGGGCCAGCTGGACGCGGAGACCGGGCTCGCAGTGATGGAGCTGCTGCGTGCCGTGGTGCGGGGCGAGGGTGTGACGGCACTGGTCGCCACGCACGACGCCCAACTGCTGGGCCTGGCCGACCGGGTGCTCGAACTCAACGACGGCCATATCGTCGAGCAGGTCTGATCCGTCGGCCGGAGTCCCGCATTCCGGTGTTCTCGTGCCGGATTCCGGTCACAATCCGATCAAGTCCTGTGTGAGAGCGGTGCTATCCCCGCAGCGCCTCTGAAAGCATCTGTTCCGGCTTTCGGGGACGTACACAGGGCACTTCGGGGGGAGACCGGTGACGGGGTTTGTGTTTCTCCGTGTACGCGGACACCGGTTGCTGCTCACGGCCGCACTGCTCGCCGTCCTGTTGACCACCGCCGTACTGGCCACCCTCGCCGCCTTCGCAGGCTCCGTCGGGGACGCCGGGCTGCGTCACGCTCTGCAGACCAGGGACGCGGCTGCCGCCTCGCTGGTCATCACCGCGGAGAGTCCCGGCGCGGACCGTGCTGCGGCCATGCGGGCCGCCCGGCGCGGGGCGGAGCAGTCCTTCGACGGGCTGCCGGTGACCCTGTGGCAGTTCGACCGCTCGGGGCCGTACGCGCTGCCGCGCAGTCTGCAGCCACCCGCAGCCCGCAAGGGCGAACCGGACCTCACCGAGTTCGCCGTGGCGGACCGTTCACGGGTCCGCCTGTCGAAGGGCGACTGGCCCACGGCAGAACCGGGCGACGTGATCGGGGTCGCCGTGCCCGAGGCCGCCGCGAAGCAGCTGAAGCTCGTCCCGGGTCCGCGGGTGCTGACCCTCGCCGACCGGCTCGGTGGTCCCGCGGTGCGGATACGCGTCACCGGCACCTACCGTCCCGTCGACCGGAACGATCCGTACTGGCAGTTGGACGAGCTGGGCGGGCGCGGTGTGCGCAAGGACTCGTTCATGACGTACGGGCCGCTGCTCACCGACCCCGCGACCTTCGGATCCGGCCGTATCACTCAGGACGGTCTGTCCTGGCTGGCGACCGCTGATTTCGGCACGTTCGGCGCCGATCGGATCGGCCCTCTGCGCACGGCCGCGAAGAACAGCCAGAAGTTCCTCGCCGCACAACCCGGGCTGAAGGGCGGCGTCATGGCCCGCACCTCGCTGCCCGACGTCCTCGGCCAGCTGGAGCGGGCACTGCTGGTGTCCAGAGCGACGCTGCTGATCGTCTCGTTGCAGCTGGTGCTGCTTGCCGCGTACGCGCTGCTGCTGGTGGCCCGGCTGCTGAGCACGGAACGCGCGGGCGAGACCCAGGTGCTGCGGGCCCGCGGCGCATCGCGGGGCCGTCTTGCCGCGCTCTCCGCCCTGGAGGCGCTGCTGCTCGCGCTGCCTGCCGCCGTGTGCGCACCGCTGCTCGCCGGTCCGCTCACCCGGCTGCTGGCCGGGCAGGGACTGCTGGCCAGGATCGGGCTGCACATCGACACCGGCCTGACCGCAGAGGTCTGGCTGGTCGGCGCGGTGGCGGCGCTGGCCTGCGCCGCGGCCGTGGTGGCCCCGGCGCTCACCGCGGCCGCGGCGGTACGCGGCCGCGCCCGTACGCTGCCCGCCCCGCTACGGGCCGGCGCCGATGTCGGACTCCTTGTCGTCGCCGCCGTCGCGTACTGGCAGCTGGACCGGCGCACCTCGGGCGGCGGTGCGCTCAGCGGTGACCGCGAGGGGCAGTTGGGCATCGATCCGCTGCTCGTCGTGGCGCCCGCGCTGGCGCTGCTGGCCGGGACCGTGCTCACCCTGCGGCTGCTGCCGCCGACCGCAAAGCTCGCCGAGAGGCGCGCGGCCGCGGGCCGGGGTCTGACCGTCTCGCTCGCCGGCTGGCAGCTCAGCCGCAGACCGCTGCGCGGCGCGGGCCCGGTGCTGCTGCTGGTGCTCGCGGTCGCGATGGGCATGCTGGCGATCGGCCAGGGCGCGTCCTGGGACCGCTCGCAGGACGACCAGGCGGACTTCCGTTCCGGTGCCCCGGTACGCGTACTGGGCAGCGGCACCGTCCAGTTCGGCCAGGGCGGGGTGTACGACGGGATGCCGGGCGTACGGGCAGCGGTGCCGGCCGCCCGTACCGGTCTCGGTCTCTCGGGCGGACGCCAGGCCACCGTACTGGCGCTCGACACCCGACTCGCCGGCACGGAACTGCAGCTGCGGGACGATCTGGCGGACGCCGGCCCCGAGAGGCTGCTGGCGGCCCTGCGCCCGCAGGAGACCGCACGCACCGGGGTGCTGCTGCCCGACGACACCGCGCGCCTTGTTCTCGACGTCACCCTGCGCGCCGCCGAGGACGGCCCGTACAACGAAGCGGGCACGATCATCACCCTTACCTTCGAGGACCGCTACGGAGTGCCGTACCGGCTGCAGTTGGACACACTTGCGCCGGACGGCAAGCCGCACGCGATGACCGTGGACCTCGCCGGGGCGGCCGATGCCCCGGTGGGGAGGCCGGCGGGTCCGCTGGCGCTGACCGCGGTGGAATTCGACGAGGCGGGCTATCCGGACCGGATCGCGTCCAAGCGGCTCACGATCGGCGGGATGCGCCCGATCACCGCCGATGGCGCCACCCGGCGGGTCACCGTGCCGAAGGGGCTGGTCTGGGAGGCGGAGGCAACGGTGAGTGCCGAACCCGACCCGTCCAGGAACGAGCGTGCGCCCGCGGTCACCGCCGTGGGCTCGTCGGCCCGGACGCCCCTCGACGTCTCGTACCAGACGGGCAGAGCGGTGTTCGACAGCGAGTGGGGTGCCGAGCGCACGGTCACCGTCCGGGTCGCGGCCCGGCGTGCCGACCCGGCCCTGCCGGCCGCGCTGGCGACCGATCGCTTCCTCGAGTCCAGCGGCGCGAAGCCCGGCTCCGTGATCGACATCCCGATGCCCGGCGGCCCCGTCAAGGTGAAGATCGCGGGCGTCCTCCGTGGCATCCCGACCACCGGGCCCGGTGCGGGCGGACCCGATCCGGCCGCCACCCCCGCGACCGACGGCGGCGCGCTGCTGCTCGATCTGCGGGCCGTCAACCGGGTGCTCGCCGCCCGCCCCGACTCGGCGTTCCCGCCCACCGAATGGTGGCTGTTCACCGAGCCCGGCACGGCGGATCGGGTCGCTGCGGCCCTGCGGGACAGGGCCGAGATCGACCCGACCCAGGTCCAGGTGCGTGACGAGATCGCCGAGGGCCTGCACGACGATCCGCTCGGCGCGGGACCGCAGTCGGCGCTGCTCGCGGTGGCTCTCGTCGCGGCGGCGCTGGCCGCGGTCGGCTTCGCGGTGAGCACGGTGGGAGCGCTGCGGGAACGCTCGGCGGAGTTCGCGGTGCTCCGGGCGCTCGGTGCCCCGCGGCGCCAGCTGGCCCGGCTGCTTGCCGCCGAACAATCGCTGCTGATCGGGCTCGCGCTGCTGATCGGGCTTGCCCTCGGCGCGGTGCTCACCCGTGCCGTCGTACCGCTGATCGTGCTGACCGGACAGGCCACACTGCCTGTTCCGGGTGTGCTGGTGGAGCTGCCGGCCGGCCGCGTCGCCCTGCTGATCGCGGGAGTTGCCGCCGCGCCCGTGCTCATCGTGGCGGCGCTGGCGCTGCGCCGGGGCGATCCTGCGACGGCGCTGCGCGTCCAGGGAGGCGAGTGACATGAAGGCCGCCGCCCCCTGGGTCCGCACCCGGCTGCGTACAGCGCCCGGGCCCGCCGTCGCACTGCTGCTGCTCGTCCTGGTCACCTCGTTCCTCGCCGCGGCCTTCCCGCGCGCAGTGGACACGTACGGGAGCCAGGGCCTGCGCCATGAGATGAGCGGCGCCTCGCCGGAGCGAAGCGCCATCCAGCTGACCGACGAACCGTTGCAGCACGACGACAGCGGCCCGAGCGACTGGGCCGATTCGCTGCAGTTCCGTCGGCTGACCGAGCACTACCGACAGATCCTGGCTGCCCTGCCGAATCCGCTGCGCGCCGACACCGGACAGTCCGCCTACGGAGCACGCATCCTCAAGCCCGTGGCGGCCACCGACGAGTGGCTGCCCCAACTGGACGGCGGGAGCCCGGTGTTCACGCTCTTCGCCCAGGCCGGAATCGCCGAGCACTCCACACTGACCTCGGGACGGCTGCCCAGAGCCACCGCGGACTCCGTCACCCCGGCCGCCGTTGCCGTGGAGGCCGCGGTCACCTCGGCCACTGCCAAGTCCCTCCACATCAAGGTCGGTTCGACCATCCACGTGCCGCCGCAGCCCGGCGGCGTGGCCCTCGCCGCCATCCACGTCACCGGCATCGTCGAACCTCTGCGGCCACGGCTGAGCTACTGGTCCGTCGATCCCGTCCTGCGTACGCCGACGCGGCTCTACACGGCGCAGACCATCCCTCAGCCGTACTGGCACGGCGCACTGCTGCTGGCCCCCGAAGCGGCACCGGCGCTGCTGTCCGTGACCGTGGAGACCGAGGCCTACTGGCGTATCGCCCCCGACCCGGCCGGTGTCGGCGTCGGTGATCTGCCACGGATCACGCAAACGATAGCCTCCCTCGAACACGGCCCGCTGCAGAGCACGTTGCGCACCACGGTCTCGCCCCAGCTGCAGACCGACTCCGGTCTGGACGACGTCCTCATCGACTTCGACGTCATCCTCTCCGCCATCAGCCCTGTGGTCGCGGTCGCGGCCTTCGGTGTCGGCAGCGTCGCGGGCGTCGTCCTGCTGATGGCCGGCGGCCTGGCCGCCGCCCGCAGGCACGCCGAGCTGTCCCTGCTGCGCTCGCGCGGCGGTTCGGTCCGCGGTATCGCGGGGCGGCTGCTGGCCGAGGTCGCCGTTCCCGCGCTGCCCGCCGCGGCCGTCGGCTGCGCTCTCGCGTTCGTCATCGTCCCCGAGGGCCGGATGCTGCCGCCGCTGCTGGCCTCGGCGGCGGTCGCGCTGGTCGCCTGTGCCGCGCTGCCGCTGAGGGCCGCGTTCCTGCACCGGCGGCCGCGGCTGCACGGCGAACGGGACGATCTCGTACGGGCCAGACCGTCGCGCCGTCGGACCGTGGCCGAACTGACACTGCTGGTGCTGACCGTGGCAGCGGTCGCCGCACTGCGCCGCCGGGGTACCTCGGACGGCGACGTGGACGAACTGGTCAGCGCCGCCCCGGTGCTGGTGGGGGTGGTCGCCGCACTGCTGCTCGTACGGCTGTATCCGCTGCCACTGCGGCTCGCTGCGCTGCCGGTGGCGCGTCGGCGTGGTGCGATCGGCTTTCTGTCACTGGCCCGTGCGGGCCGCTCCCCGGCCACCGCCGCGCTTCCGCTGCTGGCGCTGCTCGTGGCTCTGACGACGGCGGCGTACGGCGGCTCGGTACTCTCCGGTGTCGCCGACGCCCGGGACCGGGCGTCCCTGGTCGCGGTCGGCGCCGATGCCCGGATCGATTCGGCCGAGGCGCTGCCGGGCGCGCTGGCCGGAAAGATACGGAAGGTGGCCGGGGTACGCGATGTCGTGCCCGTCCACAGCGAGTTCGACCTGGACCTGCGGGACGCCGGCACCGAGAGGGTCACGCTGCTCGCCGTCGAACCCGACTCGTACGCGCGTCTCGCCCGCCGCACCGGCCTCGGCGCCTTCCGGGCCGACGGGCTGCGGAAGTCCTCCGGAGTGCTGCCCGCGCTCGCCTCCCCCGCCGTCGCCGAGCGGCTGCGCGGCCGGACGACCGCGATCGGCCCGGCGGGCGGCCTGTTCACGGTCCGCGTGGACGTCGTGCGCAGCGCCACCCCTGCCGTGGCCGAAGGCGACTTCCTGGTGGTCGATGCGGCGGGCCTGCCGGGCGGCCGCCCCGCCACCACGCTGCTGATCTCCGGCCCTTCGGTGGCCGGCGCCGATCTCGAGGCAGCCGCCCGCACGGCGGGCTCCGCCACCGTGACGCTGCGCTCCGCCGAACGGGACAGCTTCACGGAGTCACCCGTGCAGAGCGGCGCCGAACGGATCTACGGGGTGGCCGCAGCTGCAGGCGCCGGATACGCCGTCCTCGCGCTGGTACTCACACTGCTGCAGACCGCCCCCGAGCGGGCCGCGCTGCTGGGCCGGCTGCGCACCATGGGTCTGACCCGCCGTCAGGGGCGCAGTCTGCTGATCCTGGAGAACCTCCCGCAGGCGTTGCTGGCCGCCGTGGGTGGTGCGCTGGTCGGCTGGGTGGCGATTTTGCTGCTCGCTCCCGGAATAGATCTCGGCCGCCTTGCCCTGGCCTCGCAGGGACGCTTCGCCTCGCTCGGCCCGGTACAGCTGCGTGCCGACCCGGTGAGTCTGCTGCTGCCCGCGCTCGCCGTGGTGGTGATCGCGTCGGCGGTGGCCGCGGCACAGGCCTGGGTGACCACCCGGCGTACGACAACGACCGAACTCAGGGCAGGAGACACGCGATGACCGAGTCCTCCACGACCGAGTCCTCCACAGGGATCACCCTCGGCGAGCTGGAGCGCCGGGCGGCGGCCCGGCGTGACCGGCCCGAGTACGGCCACGACGCGCTGATCACCTGCGACCGGCTGGTCCGTATCTTCTCCGCGGACGGAGTCGAGGTGCAGGCGCTGCAGGGGCTCGATCTGCTGGTCCGCGAGGGCGAGTTGATGGCCCTGGTCGGCGCGTCCGGCAGCGGAAAATCGACCCTGATGAACATCCTGGCCGGCCTGGACGAACCGACGGCGGGCGCTGCGAAGGTGGCCGGCTGCGATCTGCTGACCATGGGCGCGAAGGACCGGCTGCGCTACCGGCGCGAGGTGGTGGGCTTCGTCTGGCAGCAGACGGCACGCAATCTGCTGCCGTATCTGAGCGCCGTGCAGAACGTGACGCTGCCGATGCAGCTGCGCGGCCGTACGAAGGGGAGGGCCGAGCGGGCCGAATCGCTGCTCTCCCTGCTGGACGTCGCCGACTGCCGCGACCGCCGCCCGCACCAGATGTCCGGCGGCCAGCAGCAACGCGTTGCCATCGCCGTGGCGCTGGCGAACGAGCCGTCGGTGCTGCTCGCCGACGAGCCGACGGGCGAGCTGGACTCCCAGACGGCCGAGCAGGTCTTCGCTGCGCTGCGTACGGCGAACGAGGAACTCGGCACGACGACCCTCATCGTCACCCACGACCAGTCGGTGGCCGACGAGGTCCGCCGCACGGTGGCCATCCGCGACGGCCGCACCTCCACGGAAACCTTGCGGCGTACGGAGGTCGACGCGACGACGGGCCAGGAATCGGTGGTGGCCAGGGAGTACGCGATGCTGGACCGCGCAGGCCGCCTTCAGCTGCCCGCGGAGTACACCGATGCCCTGGGCATGCGTGACCGGGTGATGCTGGAACTGGAACCCGACCACATAGGAATCTGGCCTGACGACACGACGGATCGCTAGCCCGCATACGTGCGACTGAGCGCCCTGCCTGGCACCTCTGGGCAAACAACGCTCAGCGTGGGGCGGACCGGTGTCGGTCACGGAGCAGCCGGACCGGCGCCGGCCCCGGCAAGCGGGAACGCTCGAACCCACCGGAGCGTCAGCCGGGGGCGGGCCGGCCGGAGCAGGCGCAGCACCGGGTGTGGCTGAGTGCTCCGGTTGGTCCGGCCGGCCAACCGGAGCGCTCACAGGAGGTGCTGGGCGGCGAGGCCTCCGAAGCAGGGCCGCCCCGGCGTCCGGTCAGCTGGTGGCGAGGAGCTGGAGCGTATCGATCACGCGGTTCGAGAAGCCCCACTCGTTGTCGTACCAGGCGACCACCTTGATGTGGCGGCCGTCGACGCGGGTGAGGGCCGAGTCGAAGATCGACGAGGCCGGATTGCCCGTGATGTCGGAGGACACGAGCGGGTCGTCCGAGTACTCGAGGACGCCGGCGAGCGGCCCCTCCGCCGCGGCGCGGTACGCCGCCAGCACGTCGTCGCGCGTCACGTCGCGGGCGACAGTCGTGTTGAGTTCGACGATCGAGCCCACCGGAACCGGTACGCGGATCGAGTCGCCCGTCAGCTTGCCTTCGAGGTTCGGCAGCACGAGGCCGATCGCCTTGGCGGCGCCCGTCGTGGTCGGCACGATGTTGACAGCGGCGGCGCGGGCGCGGCGGGCGTCGCGGTGCGGGCCGTCCTGCAGGTTCTGCTCCTGCGTGTAGGCGTGCACCGTCGTCATGAAGCCGTGCTCGATGCCGGCAAGATCGTCGAGCACCGCGGCCAGCGGCGCAAGCGCGTTGGTCGTGCACGAGGCGTTCGAGACAATCGTGTGCACCGCCGGGTCGTACGCGTCGTTGTTGACCCCGAACGCGAGCGTGACGTCGGCGCCGTCCGACGGCGCACCGACGAGCACCTTCTTCGCGCCTGCGCCGAGGTGGGCGCGGGCGGCCGTGGCCGACGTGAAGCGGCCGGTCGCCTCGAGCACGATGTCGACGCCGAGCTCGGCCCACGGCAACTGCGCCGGTTCGCGCTCGGCGAGCACCGTGATGCGACGGCCGTCGACGACGAGGGCGTCCCCGTCGACGGTCACCGGGCGACCGAGCCGGCCCGCCGTCGTGTCGTAGGCGAGCAGCCGCGCGAGGGTGGCGGGCTCGGTGAGGTCGTTGACGGCGACGACCTCGAGGTCGCTGTCGCGTTCGAGCAGCGCGCGCAGCACATTGCGTCCGATGCGGCCGAATCCGTTGATGGCGATGCGAGTCATGAGTGGTGTCCCTTCGGGTTCGCCATCAGGTTCGCGTGCGGCGTCCGCCGGTGACAGCGGCGTGATCGCCACGGTCCGAAAGGATCGCGCCACGTGGTGGTGGCGGGCTACTCGCCCTGGGCGAAGGTGCGCCGGTACTCGCTCGGCGTGGTGCCGAGGATGCGATGGAAGTGCAGCCGCAGATTCGTACCGGTGCCGAGACCGACGTCGGCGGCGATCTGCTCGACGCTCCGCTGCGAACGCTCGAGCAGTTCGCGGGCCACGTCGATGCGGGCGCGCATGACCCACTGCATCGGCGTGTACCCCGTGTCCTCGACGAAGCGTCGCGAGAACGTGCGCGGCGACACCGCCGCATGCCGGGCGAGCGCTTCAAGGGTCAGGGCCTCGCCGAGCCGGTGCAGCGCCCACTCCCGGGTGGCGGCGAACCGCTCGCCGAGCGGCTCGGGCACGCTGCGCGGCACGTACTGCGCCTGACCGCCGCTGCGGTAGGGGGCCGCCACCAGGCGCCTGGCCGCGTGGTTCGACGCGGCCACCCCGAGATCGCCGCGCAGAATGTGCAGGCACAGGTCGATGCCCGAGGCGGCGCCGGCCGACGTCAGCACGCTGCCCTCGTCGACGAACAGAACGTTCTCGTCGACCGAGACGAGCGGATGCTTCGCCGCGAGTGCCCGCGTGTAATGCCAGTGCGTTGTGGCGCGCTTGCCGTCGAGCAGGCCCGTGGCAGCGAGCGCGAAGGCGCCCGTCGAGATGGCGGCGAGCCGCGCGCCCCGATCGTGGGCGCCGATCAGCGCATCGACGACGGCCTGCGGCGGGTCGTCGCGGTCCGGGAACCGGTAGCCGGGGACGAAGACGATGTCGGCCCACTCAAGTGCGTGGAGGCCGTGGGCGACGTAGTACGACAGGCCGTCACCGCCGGTCACGAGACCGGATTCCGCGCCGCACACCCGCACCTCGTACGGCATGCTCGCGCGGGTCGTGAACACCTGCGCGGGAATACCGACATCGAGAGGCTTCGCACCCTCGAGCACGAGGACGGCGACGTGATGCGGGGAGGGGGCAGGCACGGGGAAGAGGGTACGCGGGGGCGCATCGGCCCGGTCCCGAAAGCCGGGCAGGTCCGCCGAGGGGTCTCGGCCCACCTGCCGGCCGGCTCAACCGCTCACGGGCCACCTCAAGAACTCGGTCACCATAGGACAGGGCTCAATCAGCAAAGATCTTTGCATAAAAGTGCAGGCCAGCGTATAGTCATGCCATCGACTAGGAGGAATTCGATGGTGGTACGTGCGGCAGTGGCAGGGGCGAGCGGATATGCCGGCGGGGAACTGCTCCGCCTGCTCCTCACCCACCCACAGGTCGAGATCGGCGCCCTCACCGGCCACTCCAACGCCGGGCAGAAGCTCGGCGCCCTGCAGCCCCATCTGAGGCCGCTGGCCGACCGGGTGCTCCAGCCGACCACGGCCGAGGTGCTCGCCGGGCACGAGGTCGTCTTCCTGGCCCTGCCGCACGGGCAGTCGGCCGCCGTCGCCGAACAGCTCGGCGACGAGGTGCTCGTCGTCGACATGGGCGCCGACTTCCGGCTGAAGGACGCCGCCGACTGGGAGAAATTCTACAGCTCACCGCACGCGGGCACCTGGCCCTACGGCCTGCCCGAGCTGCCCGGAGCCCGCAGTGCGCTGGAGGGGTCCAAGCGCATCGCGGTGCCCGGCTGCTACCCGACCGCCGTCTCCCTGGCGCTCTTCCCGGCGTACGCGGCCCAGCTCGCCGAACCCGAGGCCGTCATCGTCGCCGCCTCCGGTACCTCGGGGGCGGGGAAGGCGGCCAAGCCGCACCTCCTGGGCTCCGAGGTCATGGGCAACATGTCCCCGTACGGCGTCGGCGGTGTCCACCGGCACACGCCCGAGATGATCCAGAACCTCAGCGCCGCAGCCGGTGAGCCGGTCACCGTGTCCTTCACACCGACCCTCGCGCCCATGCCCCGCGGCATCCTCGCCACCTGCAGCGCGAAGGCGAAGCCGGGCGTGAGCGCCCAGTCGCTCCGTACCGCCTACGAGAAGGCCTTCGCGGACGAGCCGTTCGTCGATCTGCTGCCCGAGGGGCAGTGGCCCGCCACCGCGGCCGTGTACGGATCCAACGCCGTCCAGATCCAGGTCGCGTACGACGAGGCGGCCGGCCGGATCGTCGTGATCAGCGCCATCGACAACCTCGCCAAGGGTACCGCGTCGGGCGCTCTGCAGAGCATGAACATCGCCCTCGGACTGCCCGAGGACACAGGTCTTTCCACGATCGGAGTCGCACCGTGAGCGTCACGGCAGCCAAGGGATTCACGGCGGCGGGCATCGCCGCCGGAATCAAGGAGAGCGGTGGTCCGGACCTGGCCCTCGTGGTCAACAACGGGCCCGGTCGCGCCGCTGCGGGCGTCTTCACCTCCAACCGCGTCAAGGCCGCCCCCGTCCTCTGGTCGGAGCAGGTGCTCAAGGGCGGCGAAGTGACCGTCGTCGTCCTCAACTCCGGTGGTGCCAACGCCTGTACGGGCCCCCAGGGCTTCCAGGACACCCACGCGACCGCCGAGAAGGCCGCCGAGGTCCTCACCGGTCACAGTGCGGGCGAGATCGCGGTCGCGTCGACCGGACTGATCGGCCTGCTGCTCCCCATGGGCAAGGTGCTGCCCGGCATCGAGAAGGCCGCAGCGGCCCTGAGTGAGCACGGCGGTGAGAAGGCCGCCATCGCCATCAAGACGACCGACACCGTGCACAAGACCGCGGTCGCGGGCGGCGAGGGCTGGACCGTCGGCGGGATGGCCAAGGGCGCGGGCATGCTCGCCCCCGGCCTGGCCACCATGCTGGTCGTCCTGACCACCGACGCCGATGTGGACGCCGCGGGTCTCGACGCCGCGCTGCGCGACGCGACCCGGACCACCTTCGACCGGGTCGACTCCGACGGCTGCATGTCGACCAACGACACCGTGCTGCTGCTCTCCTCGGGCGCCAGCGGAATCTCCCCCGGGCAGGCCGAGTTCGCGGCGGTCGTGCAGACCGTCTGCGCCGACCTCGCACGTCAGCTGATCGGTGACGCCGAAGGCGCGTCCAAGGACATCCGGATCGAGGTCGTCAACGCCGCGACCGAGGACGACGCCGTCGAGGTGGGCCGCAGTATCGCCCGTAACAACCTCCTCAAGTGCGCCATCCACGGCGAGGACCCCAACTGGGGCCGTGTCCTGTCCGCCATCGGCACCACGAAGGCCGCCTTCGACCCCGATCAGCTGAACGTCGCCATCAACGACGTCTGGGTCTGCAGGAACGGCGGCGTCGGCGAGGACCGCGACCTCGTCGACATGCGCTACCGGGAGGTCAAGATCACCGCCGACCTCGCCGCCGGCGCCGAGACGGCCGTCATCTGGGCCAACGACCTCACCGCCGAGTACGTCCACGAGAACAGCGCGTACAGCTCATGAGTGCCGCGAGGAAGCACACCGCGCTGCCGAAGGCGCAGATCCTCATCGAGGCGCTGCCCTGGCTGACCCGGCACAACGGCAAGACCGTCGTCATCAAGTTCGGCGGAAACGCCATGATCGACGAGGAGCTGAAAGCCGCGTTCGCCCAGGACGTCGTCTTCCTGCGGCACGCCGGTCTCAAGCCCGTCGTCGTGCACGGCGGCGGGCCGCAGATCAGTGCCCAGCTCGACAAACAGGGCCTGGTCAGCGAGTTCAAGGCCGGCCTCCGGGTCACCACACCCGAGGCCATGGACGTCGTACGCATGGTGCTGGCCGGCCAGGTCCAGCGCGAGCTCGTCGGCCTGCTCAACCAGCACGGCCCGCTCGCCGTCGGCATGACCGGCGAGGACGCCCACACCATCACCGCCACCCAGCACCGCCCGATGATCGACGGCGAGCTCGTCGACATCGGCAGGGTCGGCGAGATCACCGCCATAGACACCGGAGCCATCCAGGCGCTGCTGGACGACGGCCGGATCCCGGTCATCTCCTCCATCGCGCGCTCCGCCGAGGACAACCACGTCTACAACGTCAATGCCGACACCGCCGCCGCGGCCCTCGCGGCCGCGCTCAACGCCGAGACGCTGATGGTCCTCACCGATGTCGAGGGCCTCTACGAGGACTGGCCCCACAGCGACGACGTGATCAGTCGGCTCACCGCCACCGAGCTGGAGAAGCTGCTGCCCGACCTCTCCAGCGGCATGGTGCCCAAGATGCAGGGCTGCCTGCACGCCGTACGCAACGGCGTCGAGACCGCCCGGGTCATCGACGGCCGGGTCCAGCACTCGATCCTGCTGGAGATCTTCACCGACGAGGGAATCGGCACGATGGTCGTGCCCGACGCACAGACCGAGACACAGCCGCACGCACAGGGGGAGTCATGAGCAACGAGGAGTACCTGCAGCGCTGGCAGGGTGCGCTGATGGACAACTACGGGACCCCGCAACTGCCCCTGGTCCGCGGCGCCGGCGCCCGCGTGTGGGACGCCGACGGCACCGAGTACCTCGACTTCGTCGGCGGTATCGCGGTCAACGCGCTCGGTCACGCGCACCCCGCCGTCGTCGAGGCCGTCTCCGCCCAGATCGCCTCCCTCGGCCATGTCTCCAACCTCTTCATCGCCGAACCGCCCATCGCGCTCGCGGAGCGGCTGCTGCAGCTCTCCGGCCGGACGGGCAGGGTCTACTTCTCCAACTCCGGCGCCGAGGCCAACGAGGCCGCCTTCAAGATCGGCCGGCTCACCGGGCGCAGCCACATGGTCGCGACCGACGGCGGTTTCCACGGCCGGACCATGGGCGCGCTCGCCCTGACCGGCCAGCCCAAGAAGCGCGAGGCCTTCCTGCCGCTGCCCGGCGATGTCACGCACGTGCCGTACGGCGACGCCGAGGCGCTCCGGGCCGCGGTGACGACCGACACGGCACTGCTGATCATCGAGCCCGTCCAGGGTGAGAACGGCGTCGTCGTGCCGCCCAAGGGCTATCTGGAGGCCGCCCGGGAGATCACCCGGGCCACCGGCACGCTGCTGGTCCTGGACGAGGTGCAGACCGGGATCGGCCGGTGCGGCCACTGGTTCGAGCACCAGGCCCACCAGGGTGTCGAGCCCGACCTCATCACGCTGGCCAAGGGCCTCGGTGGCGGACTGCCGATCGGCGCCACCGTCGCGTTCGGTGCGGCCGCCGACCTGCTGGAGCCGGGCCACCACGGCACGACGTTCGGCGGCAACCCGGTCGCCTGCGCCGCCGGTCTCGCCGTTCTGGACACCCTTGCCGCCGACGGCGCCCTGGACAACGTGAAGCGGCTCGGCGAGAAGATCAGGGACGGTGTCGAGGGCCTGGGGCACCCGCTGGTCTCCCACGTCCGCGGCTCCGGCCTGCTGCTGGGTATCGTGCTCACCGGGCCCCTCGCACCGAAGGTGCAGCAGGCGGCTCAGGGAGCCGGACTCCTGGTGAACGCGCCCGCCCCCGATGTCGTACGGCTCATGCCGCCGCTGATCATCGGTGACGCCGAGGTGGACGCGTTCCTGCGGATTCTGCCGGGAGCTCTCGACGCGGCCTACGGGGACGGACGATCCGGAGAGTGACGAACCGGAGAATGAGGCGACGACGATGACCGAGGCGCAGGAACCCGAGCACGGCGGGCCGTCGGTTCCACAGACCCGCACCGCACGCCACCGCCGGATCGTGGACATCCTGAACCGGCAGCCGGTGCGCTCACAGAGCCAGCTGGCCAAGCTCCTGGCCGACGACGGGCTGAGCGTCACCCAGGCGACGCTCTCCCGGGACCTGGACGAGCTCGGCGCGGTGAAGATCCGCAACACCGGCGGCGAGCTGATCTACGCGGTGCCCAGCGAGGGCGGTTTCCGTACCCCGCAGGCGCCGCTCGGCGGGTCCGCGAAGGAGGAGCGGATGCGCAGGCTCTCCTCCGAGCTGCTCATCTCCGCGGAGGCTTCGGCCAACCTCGTGGTGCTGCGTACGCCGCCGGGTGCCGCCCAGTTCCTCGCCTCGGCCATCGACCAGGCCGAACTCCAGGCGATCCTCGGCACGATCGCGGGTGACGACACGCTGATGCTGATCAGCCGCGACCCGAACGGCGGCCAGGCGCTGGCCGACCACCTGCTGCGGCTCGCACAGAACGAGCGCTGAGCGGCTGCCCGTCAGTAGCGGGTGATCGCGGTCGGGCCGGACTCGGTCCCGACCGCGATGTGCGGACGCCGGGCCGGGTCCGCCCAGGCCAGGATCCGGTCCATGGCGGCGGCCGGTACGGAGACGCAACCGGCGGTCGCACCCTTGCCGTTGACGTGGAGGAAGATGCCGGCACCCCGGCCCTGCACCGGCCGGCGGTAGTTGAAGCCGATCACGAGCGCACGCGCGTACTGCGTGCCGTACGTCACCAGATGCTCGGCCTCGTCCGCCCGGCAGTCCGCGGACAGCGGCTCCACCCAGCGGTTGTACGCGCGTGACGCGTTGTCCTGGCACCACCACGAGCGGTCGTTGACCCGGCGGTAGGGATAGCGGGTCCCGGCGGGGGCGGCAGCGACGCCGAAGGCGTACGGCAGGTCGTACAGGCCGGTGGGTGTGGTGTTCGTGCCCTGTGTACGCGTGGCGCCCTCGGTCAGGCCGTTCGCGCCGAAGCGGGCCGGCGCCGAACCGGCCTCGACCCATTTCCCCGACCGCCGGTCCCACCAGGTGACCGTGCCCGTGGTGGCGTCCGTGCCGGGAGCCTCGGCAGTGATCAGCTGGCTGCCGCCGCCCGTGTCGGCCAGCCGTTCCGGAAGGGGCGGCGGTTCTGCCGGCCGTGCCGCGAGCGACGCCAGCGCCAGCAGAACCGACATGGTCACCAGGGATCTGCGCATGCTACGGACCGTACGACCCGCGGCGGCACGGCCCCACCGGGCCTGCTCCGTACGGCCCAGCGCCTCACCCCGCGGGCGGCACCGGCAGGGCGGGCAGCGGCAGGGGAAGTCCCGGCAGCCCGTCGATGCTCGTCGCGATGTCCGGCTTCTTCTCGAAGTACGCGCTGAGACTGGCGTCGTCCTCGCGCCGGAAGCGGTCGGCGTGCAGGGACCGGTCCTCGTCGTATGCCATGAAGGGCACGCCGTATCCGCACGAGTCCCGGATCAGTTCGGCCGTCACCACGATGACGGCGCGCAGACCGTGCGCAGTCGGGTCGACCGAGGGGAAGTGGCCGAGCAGGTCGGGGAACCGTGGATCGTCGCGGAAGACGGGTTCACCGCGGCCGTGCACCCGGACGATGTTCGGCGGCCCCTGGAAGGCGCACCACATCAGCGTGATGCGCCCGTTCTCGCGCAGGTGGGCGACGGTCTCGGCGGTGCTCCCCGCGAAGTCGAGGTAGGCCACGGTCCGTTCGTCGACGACGGCGAACGAACCGCTGACGCCCTTGGGGGAGAGGTTCACCGTGCCATCGGCGTCCAGCGGGGAGGTGGCGGTGAAGAAGATGTGCTGCTCTTCGATGAAGGTGCGCAACCGTCCGTCGATGCGCTCATACGTTTTTCCCATGGGGTGAAGTATCCGTCGCCGAATGCCGTTGCGCGTAGCGTGTTTCATCCACCGGAACCGGCGGGCGGCAGCGGTTCGTAGCGGGCGCGCTGCGCCTCGTGGGCGACCTCGGGGTCCTCGTCCTCCTCCAGCGCGGCCAGCACGCGTTTGCGCAGGGCGAGGCTGTGCGCGCAGAGCAGGCGGAGGCCGGACCGCCGCACGTGGCGGGGGCGGCCCGGGGCCACCAGGGAGGCCAGCCACGCCTCCGGGACGAGCAGGACGTACGGCACGAGCGCCTTGCAGGCGGTGCGCACCACCGGCGGATGCGGGTCGTCCATGGCGGCCATGAGCTCATCGGGGGAGATCGCGTCCAGCATGCGCAGCGCGGCGATTGCCGCGGCGCGCACCCGGCCTTCCGGGTGTGCCGTCAGCGGTCGCAGCAGGGTCGTCGCACCGGGCTCTCCGGACTCGGCCAGGCCGAACAGTGCCCCCGGCGCAAGGCCGGGCGCGACGGGGTCGGCGCACAGTGCGCGGTAGAGCTCCTGCGGATCCCGGCCCTCCATCCGCAGGACCAGGCGGGCGGCGGAACGCACCCTGGCCGACGGATCCGCCAGGTGGAATGCGGCCTCCGGGCCACGGCCCGCCCGGTGCAGTGCCGTCACCGCGGAGGAGCGTGCCACGGCCGAGGAAGCGGTGAGCAGGGGGTCCAGGAGCCGCTCCGGGTCACCGGCGGAGACCCGGGCCAGCAGCGCGCCGGTGCACAGATGGCGTACGGCCCGGTCCCGGGCGGTGAGGGCGAGCTCCGTGAGCCCGGCGGGTGTGAGGAGCCCCCGCTCCAGCGACAGCCGCGCCCCGAGGATCCGGACCCGGGCCAGCGGGCTCGCGCAGAGCCGGGACGGCAGTGCGGCCGGCAGGGGTTCCGCGGCGGCCAGGATCCGTTCCAGGGCCCAGCCGCCGTGCGGGCGCAGGCTCAGGCGCAGGGCCAGGGGCACCAGCTCCGAGGGCTCCGCCTCCGGCCCGTGCAGGGCCGCACCCATCATGAGGCGGGCCCGCTCCCGTACCTGCGTCCGACGGTCGGCGCAGCGCACCAGGAGCAGTGGCAGGAGGGCCGGCCGGCCCTGAGTGAAGGCCAGCGCTGCCTCCCGTGCCTGCCACCGGTCGTGGCAGAGGACGAGTGCGATCTCCGCCTCGGAGGGCGGGAACTGCGACCAGGTGACGTCCCGGGCCTCCTCGTCCCAGCGGGGAGCGGCGGCCCAGTCGACCGATCCGTGTCCGTCGGCATGTTGTTCCCGCAGCAGGGACCGGAGCGACCGGACCCCGATCCGCCACGCGGTCGCCGACGGTATCCGCCGGTCGAGGTCGACCCACGCCTCCGGATCGGCCGTGTCCAGGGCTGCGGCCAAGGGCTTGCCCAGCAGGAGTCGGTCCCGCGGAGGGAGGTACAGCGTGGGGGACAGGGGGATCAGGTGACGCATACGTTCAGCCTAGGGATTGCGCGCGCCTCCCACCAGCAGCTTTGACAAAACATACGGTGGACTGCATAGTTATGCTTCGTCGGATCTTCGGTCCTTCCTCGAAGAGCGCGACCTTGTCCCCAGCGTCACCGCCGCCTCCTGCGTACGCGTGCGCGGAGGCGGTCGCACATCCAACCCTTGCACTCCCGAGGAGCACGCAGTGAGCAACGGCACCGGCAACAGCGACGTACGCCTCTGGGGCGGACGTTTCGCCGACGGCCCCGCCGAGGCCCTGGCCAGGCTGTCCGCCTCCGTCCACTTCGACTGGCGGCTCGCCCCGTACGACATCGCCGGCTCGCGTGCCCACGCGCGTGTGCTCAACAAGGCGGGTCTGCTCACCGAGGACGAGCTCGATCGCATGATCGCCGGCCTCGACCTGCTCGAAGCCGCCGTCGCCGACGGCTCGTTCACCGGCACCGTCGCCGACGAGGACGTCCACTCCGCGCTGGAGCGCGGCCTCATCGAGCGTCTCGGTCCGGACCTCGGCGGCAAGCTGCGGGCCGGCCGGTCCCGCAACGACCAGGTCGCCACACTGTTCCGGATGTACCTGCGCGACCACGCCCGGATCATCGGCGGGCTGATCGCCGAGCTCCAGGACGCCCTCGTGGGGCTCGCCGAGGCGCACGCGGACGTGGCCAT
Source organism: Streptomyces sp. NPDC060035 (assembly GCF_042736635.1). Lineage (NCBI taxonomy): Bacteria > Bacillati > Actinomycetota > Actinomycetes > Kitasatosporales > Streptomycetaceae > Streptomyces > Streptomyces sp. NPDC060035. The sequence continues at coordinate 232,573 of NZ_JBHWVO010000002.1, read as the reverse complement.
GCCGGGCCGCACACACCTCCAGCACGCCCAGCCCGTCCTGTTCGCCCACCACATCCTGGCCCATGTGCAGCCCCTCATCCGGGACGCCGAGCGGCTGCGGCAGTGGGACGAGCGGACCGCGGTGTCCCCGTACGGCTCCGGCGCGCTGGCCGGATCGTCCCTCGGGCTCGACCCGGAGGCGGTCGCCGCCGACCTCGGCTTCGAGCACGGCTCCGTCGCCAACTCCATCGACGGAACCGCGTCCCGGGACTTCGTCGCCGAGTTCGCGTTCATCACCGCGATGATCGGCATCAACCTCTCCCGGATCGCGGAGGAGATCATCATCTGGAACACGAAGGAGTTCTCCTTCGTCACCCTGCACGACGCCTTCTCCACCGGGTCCTCGATCATGCCGCAGAAGAAGAACCCGGACATCGCCGAGCTGGCCCGCGGCAAGTCCGGCCGCCTCATCGGCAATCTGACGGGCCTGATGGCGACGCTCAAGGCCCTCCCGCTCGCGTACAACCGCGACCTGCAGGAGGACAAGGAGCCCGTTTTCGACTCCTGCGACCAGCTGGAGGTCCTGCTCCCCGCCTTCACCGGCATGATGGCCACGCTCACCGTCCACCGGGAGCGCATGGAGGAGCTGGCCCCGGCCGGCTTCTCGCTCGCCACGGACATCGCCGAGTGGCTGGTCAAGCAGGGCGTCCCGTTCCGGGTCGCGCACGAGGTCGCGGGCGAGTGCGTCAAGGTCTGTGAGCAGCAGGGCATCGAGCTCGACGAACTGACGGACGAGCAGTTCGCCAAGATCTCCGAGCACCTCACGCCCGAGGTGCGCACGGTACTCAACGTGCCCGGTGCGCTCGCCTCCCGCAACGGCCGCGGCGGCACCGCCCCCTCGGCCGTCGCCGTCCAGCTGGCCGAGGTGAAGGCCGACCTGGTGACGCAGCACGCCTGGGCGACCGCGCGCGGGTGATTCGCAGGCATCGCGGGCTACGTTGACGGGAAGGCGTTCGGAACCGACCCAGAGGAGCCCGCGATGCCCTTCGCCCGCCTGAACCGAGCGACTACCCCGACCGCCCACATCGGGCTGGGCCTGGCCGCCGTAGGCAGGCCCGGCTACATCAATCTGCACCGCGACCGGGACCTTCCCGCCGACCGCAGTGCGGACGCGCTGCGCGCCCGCACCCATGAACTCCTGGACGCGGCCTACGCGCAGGGCGTCCGCTACTTCGACGCGGCCCGCTCCTACGGCCGTTCCGAGGAGTTCCTCGCGGACTGGCTGACCGCCCGCCCCGACGTGACGGACGTGGTCATCGGCAGCAAATGGGGCTACACCTACACCGCCGACTGGCGCGTCGCCGCCGAGGCGCACGAGGTGAAGGACCACAGCCTCGCCACGTTCGAACGCCAGCGCGCCGAAACGGCCGCACTGCTCGGCGAACGGCTCGACCTCTACCAGATCCACTCGGTGACCGCCGACAGCCCGGTGCTGAGCGACAAGGACCTGCACGCGCGCCTCGCCGCACTGGCCGCGGAGGGCACCACCGTCGGGCTCTCCACCAGCGGCCCCGCCCAGGCCGACGCCATCCGGGCCGCCCTCGCCGTCACGGTGGACGGCGAGCCCCTCTTCCGTACCGTCCAGGCCACCTACAACGCGCTGGAGACCTCGGCGGGACCGGCACTCGCCGAGGCGCACGACGCGGGGCTCACCGTGATCGTCAAGGAGGCCATGGCCAACGGGCGGCTTGCCGGGACCGAATCACCCGCTGTCGTCCAGGAGATCGCGGCCGAGGCCGAACTGGGTGCGGATGCGGTCGCCCTGGCGTTCGTGCTCCACCGGCCGTGGGCGGGCGTCGTGCTGTCAGGAGCGGCCACCGTCACCCAGCTCGCCGGTAACCTGCACGCCCCCCTCCTCGACCTGGACGCGGACCGGCTGGACCGGCTGGACGCCCTGGTGGAGGAGCCGGAGGCGTACTGGAGGCACCGCTCCTCGCTGCCCTGGAGCTGAGCCCGGGTCAGGCCCAGGCGGCGAGTGTGTCGAAGTCCGCCCGCACCAGCCCCACCCGGGGGTCGACCGGACGCAGCAGCGCCCGCCCCGGGTGGTGCCCCGCCACCCAGTCCGTATCGAGATCCGTGATCTCGTCGTCGACCCAGGCGAACGGCCTCCCGGCCGCGTACTCGACGACGTACCGCGTCTTCCAGTACGTCCCGTCCCCGGTCGCGCCGTGCATCGCCGGCCAGTCGATGTACGGCAGGGGCGGCAGCCCCAGGTGCGGGCCGATCCACTCATTTGCCTCGTTCTTCCAGGTGGTCGCCCAGACGAGTTCGTACCGGTCGGTGAGGGCCAGCAGCTCGTCGCCGTGCTCCGGGTTGAGCAGTACCGGAAGCGGCGGCCCCACCGCCCACCCCGTCGGCCGCATGCGGTGCCGCCGGTAGCCCTTCGGCGTCCTGCGGAGGGACAGCGCCACGTACGGATTGAGCGGGCCGTCGATGTCGATCAGCAGCAGCGGCTTCATCGCCTCATGGTGCCCGCTGCCACCGTCCGGCAGGGCGGGGTGGCGTCGGTTCCTCCCGTCCGGCCGATGTCAGGAGCTCGTGAGGACGACGAGTTGCTGGGTCGCCCGGGTCATCGCGACATAGCGGTCGACCGCTCCTTCGATGCCCTTGCCGAACTCCTCCGGGTCGATGACGACGACCAGGTCGAACTCGAGCCCCTTCGACAGCTCAGGGGTCAGCGACCGGACGCGGGACGTCGACCTGAACGTGGGATCGCCGATGACGCAGGCGATCCCGTCGGCATGTGCGGCGAGCCAGGTGTCGAGGACCGAGCTCAGGTCCGCAGCAGATCCGTGTACGACGGGGACGCCGCTGCTGCGGATGGAGACCGGCACGTTGGCGTCCGGGAGCACGGCCCGGATGGCCGGCTCTGCTTCCGCCATGATCTCTTCCGGCGTCCGGTAGTTGATGCTCAGGGAAGCCAGGTTGATCCGGTCGAGTCCGATCCGCTCGAGCCGCTCCTGCCACGACTCCGTGAACCCGTGCCTGGCCTGGGCACGGTCCCCGACGATGGTGAAACTCCGGGACGGGCACCGGAGCAGCAGCATCTGCCACTCCGCGTCGGTCAGTTCCTGGGCCTCGTCCACGACGACGTGTGCGAACGGGCCGGCGAGCAGGTCCGGTTCGGTGCCCGGCAGTGCACTCCCGTCGATCAGGGTGTCCTGCAGGTCCCGTCCGTGCAGCATCGCCAGTGCGCCCTGGCTCTCGTCGATCACCATGTTCTGCAGCAGGCTGGTGATGGACTCGGCCCTGCGCTCACGTTCGTCGGCGACAGCGGCCTCGTTCCGACGCCTGCGCCGCGCCGCCTCGGGGTCCCCGACCCGCTGCCGTGCCGCGTCCAGGATCGGCAGGTCGGACACGGTCCAGGCCTGGGCGTCCCTGCGCTGCAACTGCTTGATGTCATCGGGGCCGAGCCAGGGAGCGCACTTGCGCAGGTAGGCGGGTACCGACCACAGGTCTCCGACGAGGTCGGCCGCTTCGAGCAGCGGCCACGCCCGGTCGAAGGCCGTGAGCAGCTCCCTGTTCCTCAGCAGCGACCTGCGCAGCAGGTACTCCGAGCCTTCGCCGTCGTACTTGTCCATCAGGATCGTGAGCAGTTCCTCCCAGACCTGGTCCCGAGCCTCGTTGTGCGGGGCACCGGGTCCTGCCGCTTCGAACGCCACGGCCCAGTCGGCGGCGCTCAGCCGGATGTCGGACCACTGGGTCGTGACCGTCATCCCCGCGGTCGGCGGCTCCTCGTAGAAGCTGACGGCCGCCTCCACCGCCTTCACCAGGTTCGCGGACGACTTCAGGCGGGCAACCTCCGGGTCGGTCTCCACGGCTGCCGCGGCTCCCTCGGTGACGAGATCCCGCAGGGTGCAGGTCTGCACGCCCTCCTCCCCGAGGCTGGGCAGGACGTCGGCGACGTAGCCGAGGTAGGGCTGGTGCGGACCGACGAACAGCACGCCGCCCCGGCGGTGACCGAGACGGGGGTCGGAATAGAGGAGGTAGGCGGAGCGGTGCAGCGCGACAACGGTCTTCCCCGTACCCGGACCGCCGTCGACGACGAGAGCACCGCGGGAACCCGCGCGGATGATGGCGTCCTGGTCGGCCTGGATGGTGCCGAGCACGTCCCGCATCCGTGGGGACCGGTTGCTGCCCAGGCTTGCGATGAAGGCGGACTGGTCGTCGAGCGCGGCGTGCCCGGCAAACCCCTCCGAGGTGAACACCTCGTCCCAGTAGTCGCTGATCCGGCCGCGGGTCCAGCGATACCTGCGGCGGCTTGCCAGCCCCATCGGGTTGGCGTGGGTGGCCCCGAAGAACGGCTCGGCCGCGGGGGAGCGCCAGTCGAGGAGCAGCCGGCGGCCCGAGCTGTCCGTCAGGCCCAGGCGTCCGACGTACACCGGCTCGGAGGTGTCCGCACCGACCATGTGCCCGAGGCACAGGTCCATGCCGAAGCGACGGAGTGTGCGCAGACGGGCGGTCAGCCGGTGGATCTCGGAGTCCCGGTCCATGGCCTGCCGGCCCACCCCGCCGGGAGTCCTGCGCTCGGCGGCGAGGCGGTCGGACAGGTCGGCGATCGACTGCTCGAGGCACTCCGCGATGGCCGCGAAGTGCTGCTCGTCGCCGGCGATCAGTGCCGGGTCGGCCTTGGGAGAGAGGCGGTCGGGAAGGTCAAAGGCGCTGGTGGTCAGCGGGTTCACGGCGTTGGCTCCGATCTGAGGTCGCCTGCAACCATTGCGCGCAGCAAGGTGTCTGGACCGGCGTGAAGAATCTGGTGGCCGTCGCGGGCAACGGCCACCGGGGGTGTTGAGGTCTTGTGTTCCGGGCTCCTGGGCCGCCCGTGTCCGCGTGGCTCACGCGGAACCGGGCGGCCCCTCGGTGGCCACCCGTCCGGCCCAGTACGGCCGGCCCGGCGGCCGGGGTACCGCCGGCGGTTCGGCATCCCCGCACGATCCGCAGGCAGACGACAGCACGCGCACGTCGTGGCTCCCCCATTTCCGCAGGTACTGGCTTCGGCGGATGATTCTGCGGCATGACGGGGGCCTTGCCGCAAGTCCCCCCATGCGCTATACGTTGAGAGCGGAAAGGAGTGGATACTCCTCTTTTCCTGGTCCGTCCGCTCCGGACGGACCACCCTCGCGAATCCGCGGTGCGCCGCGTACGCCGGTGCCGTCGGCCCAGGAGGGTCTCCCGTTAGCCTACGGATGCGGCGACGGATTCGAGAATTTCTTCATGATGCACGGCACGGTCGTGGGTTGCGACGCGCCCAGCCCTCAGAATGAGACATTCGTGTCTCATATGGGTTAGTGTCGTCTCATGACTCTCGACCGCGAGCAGGTGCTGCGCAGCGCCGCCGCACTGCTGACCCGTAGATCGACCGCCACCATGGACGAGGTCGCCAAGGCCGCGGGCATCGGCCGCGCCACCCTGCACCGCCACTTCGCCGGGCGGGATGCGCTGGTCAGGGCGTTGGAAAACCTGGGTATCCAGGAATTCGAGGCCGCACTGGACGCCGCCGAGCTCGACGAGGGAACCGCCGAGGAAGGCCTGCGGCGCCTCGTCGCCGCCGTCGAGCCCGCTGCCGGACTGCTGTCCTTCCTCGTCAACGAGAACCAGCTCTTCGAGGGCGATCAGGTGAACGAGGGGTGGAACCGGCTCGACGCCCGGGTGTCCGCCTTCTTCCGGCGCGGCCAGGAGCGCGGCGAATTCCGGATCGACCTCACACCGGCCTGGCTGACCGAAGCCCTGTACGGGCTCATCGGCACCGGCGCATGGGCCGTACAGGCCGGGCGGGTCGCCGGACAGGACTTCCAGTACATGATCGTCGAGTTGCTGCTCGGCGGAGCACGCCGGAGCGTGGAGAAATGACCAGCACCGAGCACCGCCCCGGCACCTCGAACGGCCGGTACCATCCGGGGCGGTGGATCGCCCTGGCGGTCCTCGTCCTCGCCGTCCTGCTGGTGGCCGTCGACGCCACCGTCCTCGGCCTCGCGACCCCGTTCCTCACTGAGGACCTCGAACCGACCGGGACCCAGCTGCTCTGGATCGGTGACGTCTACTCCTTCGTCATCGCCGGACTCCTCGTCTCCATGGGCAGCCTCGGCGACCGCATCGGCCGCAAGAAACTCCTGCTGACCGGAGCCGTCGCGTTCGGCGCGGTCTCCGTGCTCAACGCCTATGCGAACAGTCCCGAGATGATGATCCTGGCCCGGGCGCTGCTGGGTGTCGCGGGCGCCACCCTGATGCCGTCCACGCTCGCCCTGATCCGGAACCTCTTCCACGATCCGCGTGAGCGAAGCTTCGCGATCGGCATCTGGGGTGCCATGGCGTCCGCGGGCGCGGCGGTCGGCCCCGTCATCGGCGGTGTCCTCCTCGAGCACTTCTGGTGGGGCTCGGTCTTCCTGATCAACCTGCCGGTCATGGCGGTCCTCGTGGCCGTGGGCATCAAGATGATCCCGGAGTCGAAGAACCCCGCGCCGGGGCCCTGGGACCTGCCCAGCGTGGGGCTCTCCCTCATCGGCATGGTCGGCGTCGTGTACGCCGTCAAGGAATTGGCGGCGCACGGGGCCAGCTGGGCCGTCGCCCTCGCGGCCGTCGGCGGTGCGCTCGCGCTCGTCTGGTTCGTACGTCGGCAGTTCCGGCTCCCCGCGCCCCTGCTGGACATGCGGCTCTTCCACCACCGGGGCTTCTCGGGCGCGGTCCTCGCCGACCTGCTGACCATCCTCGGCCTCTCCGGCCTGGTCTTCTTCCTCTCGCAGTTCCTGCAGCTCGTCCAGGGGCGCAGTCCGCTGGAGGCCGGGCTCGCCGAACTGCCTGCGGCGATCGGCGCGGTGACCGCGGGGCTGCTGGCGGGCAGGGCGGCCCGGCGCTTCTCGGTGCGGTCCGTTGTCGCGGGCGGGCTGGGGGCGATCGGGCTGGCGCTCGCGGTGGTCACCCTCATCCACAAGGAAACCGCGTATCCGCTGCTCGGAGCGGTGCTCCTGGTGGTCGGCGTCGGCGCCGGATTCTCCTTCACCGTCACCGCCGACGTGATCCTCGGCAGCGTCCCCAAGGAGCACGCCGGCTCCGCGTCCGCCGTCTCCGAGACGGCGTACGAGCTCGGCGCGGCCCTCGGTATCGCGCTGCTCGGCTCCATCGTCACCAGCGTCTACCAGGGCTTCGCCACCCCGGAGGGAGTCCCGGCGGCCACTTCCGAGGCGGCCCACGAATCACTCGGCGGTGCCGTGGAATCGGCCGACGCGCTCCCCGCCGAGCAGGCGGACGCGCTGGTCTGGGCCGCGCAGGAGGCGTTCGTCAACGGGCTGAGGGTCGCCGCGGGCGTCGGCGCCGGAGTGCTGCTGGCGACCGCCCTCGCCGCGTGGTTCCTGCTGCGCGGCCAGAAGCTGGAGGAAGGCATTGTGGAGGACTAAGGGCGTGACGCAGGGTCCACCCGAGCGGCGGACACACGAAAGGGCCCGTGCCCCGCCATCCGGGGGTACGGGCCCTTTCACGCCGAGCGTGGCCGGATCAGGCGGCCTTGGCCTTCGTTGCGTACATGTCGACGTACTCCTGGCCGGACAGCCGCATCACCTCGGCCATCACCGAGTCCGTCACCGCCCGCAGCACATAGCGGTCGCGGTCCATGCCCTCGTAGCGCGAGAACTCCATCGGCTCACCGAACCGGACCGTGACCTTGCCCGGACGGGGCAGCCCGGCGCCGCCCGGCTGCAGCTTGTCCGTGCCGATCATCGCGAACGGCACCACCGGCGCACCCGTCATCAGCGTCAGCCTCGCGATGCCCGTACGGCCCCGGTACAGCCGGCCGTCGGGGGAGCGGGTGCCTTCGGGGTAGATGGCGAAGGCGTTGCCCTCGTCCAGCACCCGGCGGCCCGTCATGAGGGCGGCGACGCCTCCGCGGCCCCCGTCCCGGTCGACCGGGATCATTCCGCAGCCCGTGAAGAACCAGGCCATCAGCCGCCCCTTGAGGCCCTTGCCGGTGACGTACTCGTCCTTGCCGATGTAGAACACCGGCCGGTCGCAGCAGATCGGCATGATCATCGAGTCGATGAACGTCAGATGGTTGCCCGCGAGAATCACCGGCCCGGTCCCCGGAATGTTCTTGGCGCCTTCCACCTGGGGGCGGAACATCAGGCGCAGGATCGGTCCGAGCACTGCCTTGATGACCGTGAGTCGGGACAACGCATCCTCCGGTGTCGTGGCCGGGCCGGCCGGGTCAGGAATTCTAAGGGTCTGTGCAGGTGAGGACGATACTCGCGGGTACCGCCAGATCGCACATCGGGTTCACGGAGCGGATACGCAGTGTTGACGTGTGTTTCCGCCATGTTCGTCCACGGGCCGCCCCACCGATGGCGTAGCTGCCTACGATCAAGCCACTGGAGCCTCTCGTCCGGATCGGGCCGGGCTCGCGTGCCCGGTACCTCGCCTCCTTGTCGTCGGGCAGCTCCTCCGCCCTGCGATCCACGGCACCGGACTCTGTCCCCGATCCGGCCTGATCCAAACGGAAGACCCCGGCTCGACAGGTGCCAGACATCACATGCGAGGAGTATTCATGACAGAGCGTGCGCAGACGGGTCCCGGCCGGCGGGCCCTGCTGGGGGCGGCCGTCCTCGGCACGGCGGCCCTCGGACCGATCGGTACGGCGAACGCGGCCGAGCACGGGAAGGGCGGACGGAGCAGCGGCCACGGCTCCTACCGGGACCTGCCCGTGCCGACCGTCATCGGCCACCGCGGCGCCAGCGGCTACCGGCCCGAGCACACCCTCGGCTCCTACCAGCTCGCCCTGGACATGGGAGCGCACATCGTCGAGCAGGACCTGGTGCCGACCAAGGACGGCCACCTCGTCTGCCGCCACGAGAACGACATCACCGGCACGACGGACGTCGCGGACCACCCCGAGTTCGCGGGCCGCAGAACCACTAGGACGGTCGACGGGGTCCCGCTCACCGGCTGGTTCACCGAGGACTTCACCCTCGCCGAACTGAAGACACTGCGCGCCAAGGAGCGGATCGCCGGCAACCGCCAGGAGAACACCCTGTACGACGGCCGCTGGGAGATACCCACCTTCGAGGAGGTCCTGCGCTGGGCGGACCAGGAAGGACGCAGGCGCAACAAGCCTGTCTGGCTGTACGTCGAGACCAAGCACCCCTCGTACTTCCGGGGCCTCGGGCTCGGTCTCGAGGAGCCACTGGCACGGCTGCTGCGCCGCTACAACCGGCACCGCGCACACTCTCCGCTGATCCTGCAGTCCTTCGAGCCGACCTCCATGCAGCGGCTGTCGAAGCTCGTCGCCACCCCGCGCGTCGTCCTGCTGTCCGGGCCGAAGGAGCGGCCCTGGGACTTCGTGGAGACGGGTGACCCGCGCACCGTCGCCGATCTCGTGAAGCCCGCCGGGCTGAAGTGGATCGCGTCCTTCGCGCAGGGCATCGGTCCGACGCTGGACCTGGTCATCCCCAAGGACGGGGCGGGCCGGCTCACCACGCCGACCACTCTGGTCCGGGACGCGCACGCGCGCGGCCTGATCCTGCACCCGTACACGATGCGCAACGAGAACACCTTCCTGCCGGCGGACTTCCGGCGCGGTACGGACCCGAACGCGTACGGCGATGCCTTCGGCGCCTTCCGTGCGTACTTCGCGGCCGGTATCGACGGGGTCTTCTCGGACAACCCGGACACCGCGCTGCTCGCGGCGGCCGACTTCGCCGAGGACGCCGCCGGCCACTGAGGAACTGCCGTCAGCAGCCCGGCCGGGATGCCCCGGTCGGGTGGAGCTCCCCGTGCACGGCAACCGGCTGCGGGCGGGGAGCGTTGACGGGGCATGACGCTCCTCGATCATGCTCCCGCGGCCCGGGGCCCGCTCGCCCCGGCCGCTGTCGTCCGGGCCCTGCTCCCGCTGGTGCGTGCGGAGGCGGCGGCCGAGGCCCCGGCCGCCGCGATCGATCCCGCGGACCTGGAACAGGCCGTGTGGCTGCGGCTGCTGGAGCGACCGGCAGAGCACGGAGCGCCCGCCGATCCGGCCCGCTGGGTCCGCGCTGCCGTACGGGCGGAAGTGCGCCGCGCCCGCCGCAGAGCCCGGCGCGAGTGCGCGTACCCCGCGGGCGAACCCCCGGGAGACTGGAGCGGCTGCCCGGAGCGCCTGGCTCTGGGTGCGGACGAACGTCGGTCGCTGCGTGCGGCAGTGGACCGGCTGCCCGGGCGGTGCCCCCGGCTGCTGGCGGCGATGCTCGCTCCCCACGATCCGACCTACCGGGAAATCGCAGGGGAGTTGGGTATGTCACAGGGCAGTTTGGGCCCGATGCGTTCCCGATGCCTTGGATGTCTGCGCAGAATGCTCGCGGCGGAGGTTGTAGCTCCTGAAGTGCGGGGATAGGAGGGGTAGACAACCGGCGGACCAGGTGAGCGGGAGGCATGCACACATGGGCATGAGCGTGACCATCTCGGCGGCGACAGCACAGGACGTCGAGCAGATCTTCAAGCTTCAGTACCTCTGTTTCCAGAGCGAGGCAGAGCTCTACGACAACTACCGGATCGACCCACTCATCCAGACCCTCGAATCGGTACGCGGCGAAGTCGCCACGGACCTGGTGTTCGTGGCCCGGCTCGGTGAGGAAGTCGTCGGCTCGGTGCGCGGCTTCACCGACGGGGACGGCACCGGCCTCATCGGCAAACTCTGCGTCCACCCCCGGCTCCAGGGGCACGGCCTCGGCGCACGGCTGCTGCGCGCCGCGGAATCGGGTCTGGCCGACGGGCGTTCGGCCCAGCGCTTCCGGCTGCACACAGGAGAGCGCAGCGAGGCGAACCTGCGGCTCTACCGCAAGGCCGGTTACTCCAGGGTGGGCGACACCACCGGCGAGGACGGCGTCCGTCTGATCCTGCTGGAGAAGGACGCTGTCGCACCCGCCTATGTGGCCAGTGCCTGAAGGGCCGCAGCAGGCCTGAGAATCATGCGTTCCGCGCGCGGCGCAGCCAGATCATCCCGGTGACCGGCAGGATCACCGGGATGAACAGGTAGCCCATGCCGAAGTCCGACCACACCGTGGCATCGGGGAACGCGGACGGTTCCACCAGGGTCCAGGTGCCGATGACCAGCACCCCGGCGAGCTCGGCGGCGCAGCACACCAGCGCCGCCCTGCGCGCTTTCTCTCCGCCCCGCACCAGCGAGTACGTGATGAAGCCGTATACGAGGGCGGCAGCGGCGGACAACACGTAGGCCAGCGGCGCCTTGTCGAAGTCCAGGATCATCTCGACGAGGGAGCGGGACGCGGCGGCCACGGTGAACACCCCGTAGAACCAGACCAGTACGCGCCCGGGCCCGGTGCCGAGTTCGAACTGCTGCTTCGGGCCTGCGGGCGAGGGGGAAATGCCGGAGTCCTCGGTGCGGTCGGTGTCGGTCACGGTCAGTTTCCCCAGATGTCGTAGAGCCGCACTTCGAGCACGGCCAGCACGACCGCGCCCGCCGCCACCGTCACCGAACCCCAGCGGGTCCGCTCGCTCAGCGACAGGAAGCCCGCCGCGGGCACGGCCGCGAAGGCGCCGATCAGATAGGCGATGAAGATCGTCATGCCCTGGTCGGGCCGCTCGCCCCGGGCCAGCTGCACGATTCCCACGAGCAGCTGGGCCAGCGCCAGCACGGAGACGACGGCCATCCCGATGAAGTGCCAGTCCTTCGTGGGCTGGTCCCGGTAGGCGGCGTATCCGCACCAGGCGGCGAGGGCGAGCGCGGTCACGGCGACCGCGACCGTCAGGGCGTCAAGCATGCAGTGAGGGTATTACGGCCCCGAGGACCCGCTGCGTGCGGGCCCGGCCCCGGCCGGGCACCGGGGTACGGACCGGCCGGGCGTCCGGGCATCGTGGCCTTGACCACAGAAGCGCGCCCACCGCGAAGGGACCCGGTGCGGCGGAGGCGGTGTGAACCGGCCGGTATCGTCGCAGGTCAGGGCGGTGCGCGAAGGAGACGGAGCAGGAGGGCGGCCGACATCGAGCGACCATCCACGGCTGTCCGCTATGCGGACAGCTGGATCTGCCGGAACGTTACGTCTGTTTTACTGGGGCCCATGACCACGACGAGCTACCGCACCCCTGCGACCGAGGCGATCACCACGCCCGGTGCTCGTTGTATGTGTCGAATGCGCGCCTTCTGAGGGCCCCCGCCTGAGCCTCGCGCCCCGAAGCGAGACCGAGCCCGCGCCGTCCGTTCCCAACGGATCGAGCCCGCCCGGGCATGTGCTGCGCCCCGGTCCACCGACGGGCCCAGCCTTGCCGAGACTCCCACCGGTCGACCACGAGACCACCGAGAACAGTCTCATCAGACGAATGCCCCGTGCCCGGCGGACACCGCGTCGTGCACTCGACAGTGACGGAAACCCCCTGTGATCACCACTTCGGGCCTCACGAAGGTCTACCAGTCACGCGGCCGTGAGGTCACCGCCCTGGACGGCGTGGACCTCCATGTCCGCGAAGGCGAGGTCTACGGCGTCATCGGACAGAGCGGCGCCGGAAAGTCCTCTCTCATCCGCTGCGTCAACCTGCTGGAACGCCCCACCACCGGCACCGTGACAGTCGCCGGCCAGGACCTCACCGCCCTCGCGGGCCGGGGCCGCCGGGCAGGCAAGGAACTCCGCGAGGCGCGCAGTCGCATCGGCATGGTCTTCCAGCACTTCAACCTGCTGGCCTCACGCACCGTTCTGGGCAACGTCGAGCTGCCCCTGGAGATCCTCGGTGTCTCCGGCCAGGCACGCACCCGCAAGGCGCGCGAGCTCCTCGACCTCGTCGGACTCGCCGACAAGGCGAAGGCCTACCCGGGCCAGCTCTCCGGCGGTCAGAAACAGCGCGTCGGCATCGCCCGCGCCCTGGCCGGCGACCCGAAGGTGCTGCTCTCCGACGAGGCGACCTCCGCGCTCGACCCCGAGACCACCCGCTCCATCCTGCAGCTGCTGCGCGACCTCAATCGGGAGCTCGGCCTCACCGTCCTGCTCATCACGCACGAGATGGACGTCGTCAAGACGATCTGCGACTCGGCCGCGCTGATGAAGAAGGGCCGCATCGTCGAGTCCGGCACGGTCGGCACGCTGCTGGCCACGCCCGGTTCCGAACTGGCCCACGAGCTCTTCCCCGTAGGGGGCACGGCCTCCGGTCCCGACCGTACGGTCGTCGACGTCACCTTCCACGGCGAGGCCGCTGCCCGGCCGCTCATCTCGCAGCTCTCCCGTACGTACAACGTCGACATCTCGATCCTGGGCGCCGCGATGGACACCGTCGGCGGCAGGCAGATCGGCCGGATGCGCATCGAACTGCCCGGCCGGTTCGAGGAGAACGTCGTACCGATCGGCTTCCTGCGCGAGCAGGGCCTCCAGGCCGAGATCGTGGACAGCAGTCCCGCGGACATCCCCGCACAGACCCCCGCCCCGCTCACCAAGGAGGTGGCGAAGTGACCTGGTCCGAAATGCAGCCACTGCTCACCCAGGGAACCATCGACACCCTCTACATGGTGCTGTGGTCCGCGGTCGTCACCGTTCTCGGCGGACTGCCGCTCGGTGTTCTGCTGGTCCTCACCGACAAGGGCGGCCTGCTCCAGAACACCGTGGTCAACAAGGTCATCGGCGTGATCGTGAACATCGGCCGCTCGCTGCCGTTCATCATCCTCCTGATCGCACTGATCCCGTTCACCACCTGGGTCGTCGGTACCTTCATCGGCCCGTCCGCGATGATCGTGCCGCTCGCCATCGGCGCCATTCCGTTCTTCGCCCGCCTCGTCGAGACGGCGATCCGCGAGGTCGACCACGGGCTCGTCGAGGCCGTCCAGTCGATGGGGGGATCGATCCCCACGATCGTCCGCAAGGTCCTGCTTCCGCAGGCGCTGCCCTCGATCGTCTCCGGTGTGACCACCACCGTCATCGTGCTCATCGGCTACTCCGCGATGGCCGGCGCGGTCGGCGGCGAGGGGCTCGGCTCCAAGGCCGTCACCTACGGATTCCAGCGCTTCGACAACCAGTTCATGCTCATCACCGTCGCGCTGCTGATCGTCATGGTGACCCTGATCCAGCTGGTCGGCGACGGAGCCGTACGCCTGCTGGCCCGCCGGGGCCGCACCACCTCCTGACTTTCTTCTCCCCCAAGAAGCCCGAACTCCTTGTCCGGGCGCACCACCATCACCACCTGAAAGAGGCACTCTTCGTGCGTAAGAACATCAAGATCACCGCTGCAGCCGCCGCCACCGCCGCCCTCGCCTTCGGCCTCACCGCCTGCGGGACGGACTCCGACCCGGCCGCCAAGAGCGGGACCGGCGCCGAGGCGGACACCGCCAAGGCCCTCGTCGTCGCCGCGTCCCCGACGCCGCACGCCGACATCCTGAACTTCGTCAAGAAGAACCTGGCGGACAAGGTGGGCCTCAAGCTGGAGGTCAAGGAGTTCACGGACTACGTCCTGCCGAACACCGCGACCGAGAACGGTCAGGTCGACGCCAACTTCTTCCAGCACAAGCCGTACCTTGACGACTTCAACAAGAAGAACAACACCCACATCGTCCCGGTCGTCAACGTTCACCTCGAGCCCCTCGGCCTCTACTCCAAGAAGGTCAAGGACCTCAAGGACATCAAGGCCGGCCAGACCATCGCCGTGCCCAACGACACCACCAACGAGGGCCGCGCGCTCCAGCTGCTCGCCGAGAACGGGCTGATCACCGTCAAGGACGGCGTCGGCACCAACGCCAAGCTCAGCGACATCACGGACAAGAAGGGCCTGGAGTTCAAGGAGCTGGAGGCCGCAACCGTGCCCCGCGCCCTGGACGACGTCGACGCCGCCGTCATCAACGGCAACTACGCCATCGAGGCCGACCTGAAGCCGGGCAAGGACTCGCTGGCGCTGGAGAGCGCCGACAACAACCCGTACGCCAACTTCCTCGCCGTCAAGGAAGGCAACGAGAAGGACGCCCGCGTCCAGAAGCTCGTCAAGCTCCTCAACTCCGACGAGGTCAAGAAGTTCATCGAGGACACCTACCAGGGCTCGATCGTCACCGCCTTCGGAGTGCCCGCCAAGTCCTGACGCTCCCGGGCCACTTGCACGACGAGCCCCGCACGCCCCACCCGGGTGTGCGGGGCTCCGCCGTGCGGACCCGGCCATGCACATCAACGGCCCGATGCTGCATGCTGTGCCTTTACACGGTCTTCGGCATGGAGCTGCGCATGAATACCACCTTCCCGTCCATCTCCATCAGCACGGACAGGTTGGTGCTGCGCCCCTTCGACATGGCGGACATCCCCGCGTACATCGAGATGATGAACGACGAGCTGGTCACCGCCTGGACCGATGCACCGCACCCCTACACCCAGGTCGACGCGGAACGGTGGGTCCGCAGGATCGCTCCCGCCGAGCGCACCCAGGGCAACGGCATCGTCTTCGCCGTCACCGAATTCCTCACCCAGCGCCTCGTCGGCTCCGTCCGGCTCCTCAACACCGACTGGCGGAACCTGGCGACCGAGGTCGGCTACATCACCGCCCCCTGGGCGCGGGGTGAGGGATACGCCACCGAATCCGTGCTGGCCCTCGCCGAGTGGCTCTTCCGCGACCAGGGTTTCGAGCGCATCGAGCTGCGCACGGCCGCCGACAACACCGCCTCCCAGCAGGTCGCCCAGAAACTGGGCTGCATCAGCGAAGGAGTGCTGCGCAACGCACGGATAGCGCGCACCCGGACCGAGAACGGCACGGTCGGCGGCTGGACCGACATCAGGACCGACCTGATCGTCTGGGGCCTCCTCCCGGAGGACCTCGAAGGCGTCGCCGAGCAGCTGGCCGACGCGGGCGGCTACGGGACCTACAACGACTGGAACTGACTGCCTCCTCCGTGCTCCAGGAAGCCGCTGGTCGGACCCTGGTACGGACCGGATACGCTCACCCTTGCTCCGCCATTCCCGCGCAGAGCCCACGCCTGCGACACACCAGGAGACTGACGACGATGGCCGACCGGGTCACGGTGATCGGCTGGGACGGCTCGCCACTGACCAGAGCGGCCACCGCCGCGCTCTCGGCCGCCACGCTCGTCGCCGGAGCCGCCCATCACCTGGCGCTCCCCGAAGTCCCCCAGGCCGCCGAACGCATCCGCCTCGGCAGTATCGACCTGGCCGCCCGCAGGATCGCCGGCCACCGCGGCAGCGCCGTGGTCCTCGCCGACGGAGACCCCGGCTTCTTCGGGGTCGTACGCACCCTGCACGCACCCGAGCACGGTCTCGAGGTCGAAGTCGTCCCCGCGGTCTCCTCGGTCGCTGCCGCCTTCGCCCGCGCGGGAATGCCGTGGGACGACGCCCAGGTCGTCGTGGCCCACCCGCGCACCCTGCGCCGCGCGGTCAACGTATGCCGGGCCCACCACAAGGTCGCTGTCCTCACCTCCCCGGGCGCGGGACCCGCCGAGCTCGCCCTGCTCATGGAAGGCGTCCACCGCACCTTCGTGATCTGCGAGGAGCTCGGCACCGAACGCGAACGGGTCACCGTCCTCACCTCCGACAAGACCGCCGACCACACCTGGCGCGACCCGAACGTCGTCATCGTCATCGGCGGCGGGCCCGAGACCGCCGCCACCGGCGCCTGGATCGCCGGCCGCGAGCCGGTCCACCCCCGGGGAGCCCGCGGCTGGGCCCTGCCGGCAGGCACCTACGGACCCGTTGCGGCGGAGCCCGGCGAGGGCGAGTCGCCCGGCCTGCGGGCCGCCCAGCTGGCCCGCCTCGGCCCGCGCACCGGCGACCTGGTCTGGGACATCGGCTGTGGCAGCGGCGCCCTCGCGGTGGAGGCGGCCCGCTTCGGCGCGGCGGTACTGGCCGTGGACAGCGACCCGGACGCCTGTACCCGTACGACAGCGGCGGCCCGGACCTTCCAGGTCCCGGTCCAGGTCGTCCGGGGCCGGGCCCCGCATGTTCTCGAACGCCTGCCCGAGCCCGATGTCGTACGGATAGGGGGCGGCGGCGTTCCTGTGGTCACCGCCGTCGCCGCCCGGCGGCCGGAACGCATCGTCACCCATGCCTCGAACCGGGACGAGGCCGAGGCCCTCGGGGCAGCACTCTCCGAGAACGGCTACACCGTCGAGTGTGCCCTGCTCCAGTCCGTCGAACTGGACACCTCCGCCTGGGTCGAGCGCGAACGATCCGTTGTGTTCCTGCTCTCCGCGCTTCGCTCCGACCTCGCCCCCTGACCTGCTCGCGACGGAGCGCGAGGTAGGCTGACCGATTGTTGTACCGCGCCCGGCCGTTCGTCGCTTCGTTCGTCAATGTCCGGAAAAGTGGCCCGTTTTGGTCCGCGATGTGGTACGGCACCGCCGGGGGACGCGCAACGTGGCGCAGTCCACAGCAAGCCGTGGCAGAACTGCCTGTCGCGGCGGCGAACGACCGCGAGAATGTATAGCTCCGCGCGCGTTTCGTGCCGCGCGGCGAGCCCGCTCGTTCTTGTTGACGAGCACCGGCGTGCCGTGGTTCGGGCATCCCGGGCGAAGGGCCGTAGGAGCACTGACGATGGGCGAGGGGTACGCATGACTGACACCGGCCAGATCCCGGGCGAGGGACTGCCGGAGAACGCAGGCATGGTGGAGCAGCCGGGCATCCCCGCCCAGGACGCGTACACCTTCCTCGACCCCTCCGAGCACGTACCCGAGGACGAAGATCTTCTGCTGATGCCCGCGCCCCAGGGCGCGTGGAGCGACGCACCGGCCGCCCCGGCACCCGCACCGTCGGGCCTGCCCGAGCAGACGGCGGGACAGCAGCCCGCCCTCCAGCCGCAGCCCTACGCGCACATTCCGGCGCAGGGCCGTCCCGCTTACGCTGCCGAGGCGCAGACGGCCGGGACCGGCACACACGAGTCCGGAGGCCGTGACTCCGGCTCTGTCGACCTCAACGGGGTACGGATCCCGGCCCCCGCCCCTGCGCAGAATCCCCATCAGGTTCCCGTTGCTGCCCAGGCCGCCACCCCTACTCGCCGCCCGCTCCACCGCGGGCCCTCCGCGGCCGACGCGCCCTCCTACGGAGGGACGCCGAGCGGGGGCGTCGTGCGCTCACTCGCCGACCGGGGCCCGGCCGGCGCCCCGCAGAACCCGATGCCCGCACGGCATGCCGGGCCGCCGACGACCGGTCCCGAGTACTTCGACATCCCGGCCGACGACCAGGCCCCGCTGCCCGGCCCCCAGCTGGGCGAGATCCCGCACCAGGCCGCCGACCCGTGGGCCGAGCAGGCTCTGCGGCCCGAACCCGCCCCGGCGATCCCCGCGATCCCCGCAGAAACGGTCGTCCCGGAACCGGTGGCCGAGGCGGTGGCGGAGGCCCCGGCAGATGCCCCGGCCGGGATTCCTGACGGGATTCCCGACGCGACGCCTCTCGACGTGCCGGTCGAGGCTGCCGCAGCCGAGCCCACCATGGGGCAGTTCGTGCCCGTGGAAGGCTCCGTGCCGACGACTCCGCACCTCGCCCCGACGCCCGTGGCCCCGGCCGCCGAGCCGGAGCCCTTTGCGGTCGCCCCGGCTGATCCCTTCACGTTCGCGCCCGAGGCGGCTCCGGCTGCCCCGGAAGCCGTGGCGCCGACTGCGCCGGAGCCCGTTGCCCCTGTGGTGGCGGACGTTTTGGTGCCGGTGGAGGCCCCGGAGCCGGTTGCGGAGCCGGACCCTGTGGCGGAGCCCGAGCCGGTCGCGGTTGCCGAACCGGCGCCCGTGGCAGAGCCCGTCGCGCTTGCCGAGCCCGTACCCGTGGTGGAGCCCGAGCCCGTCGCGCTCGACACGTCGGCACCTGTGGCGGAGCCCGAGCCGGTCGCGGTGCCCGCCTCCGTGTCCGAGCCCGTCCCCGTACCGCAGGCCGACCTCCCCGTAGCGATCGAGGCCGAACCCGGCACCGGACCGGAGATCATCGAGACTCCGGCCCTCGAGATCCCGGCCGTCGGGACGCAGCCCACCGAGCTCCCGGACAGTGCGGCGCCCGAAACCGTGACGTCGACGGACATGGAGAACCACGAGGCCGAAGTGGTCTCCGCGCAAGCGGCTCCCGCCGAAGCGGTCTTCGCCGAAACGACGCCTGCCGAGGAAGACTTCGCCGAAGCAGTTCCCGTCGAAGCGGCTCCTGCCGAGGCCGTCTCCACCGAAACCGCTCCTGCCGAGGCCACCGAACCGGCACCCGCGTCCCCGCCCGCCCCCGCGTACGACGACATCGAGCGCGAAGCCGTCCTCAAGGTCATCCGCGAGCGCCGCGACATCCGCAACGGATTCCGCAGCGACCCCATCCCGCACGAGGTCCTGCTCCGCGTACTCGAAGCCGCGCACACCGCACCGAGCGTCGGCCACTCACAGCCGTGGGACTTCGTCGTCATCCGTTCCGCGGAGACCCGTCGTTCCATGCACGAACTGGCCCAGCGCCAGCGCGAGGCGTACGCCAAGTCGCTCCCCAAGGCCCGGGCCAAGCAGTTCAAGGAACTGAAGATCGAGGCCATCCTCGACACCCCGGTGAACATCGTCGTCACCGCAGACCCGACCCGCGGCGGCCGCCACACCCTCGGCCGCCACACCCAGCCGCAGATGGCCCCCTATTCCTCGGCGCTCGCCGTCGAGAACCTGTGGCTCGCCGCCCGCGCCGAGGGCCTCGGAGTCGGCTGGGTCAGCTTCTTCGACGAACGGGAGATGGTCCGTGAACTGGGCCTGCCCGATCACCTCGAAGTCGTCGCCTACCTCTGCGTCGGCTACGTCGACGAGTTCCCCGAGGAGCCCGAGCTGATGCAGGCGGGCTGGTCCAAGCGCCGCCCGTTGTCGTGGGTCGTCCACGAGGAGACGTACGGCCGTCGTGCCCTGCCCGGCGAGGAGCCGCACGACCTGCTCCAGGACACGATCGCGAGCATCCGCCCGCTGGACGCGAAGGCGCTCGGTGAGTCCTGGGAACGCCAGAAGCGGATGACGAAGCCCGCAGGTGCGCTCGGCATGCTGGAGATCATCTCCGCCCAGCTGTCCGGACTCTCGCGGGTCTGTCCGCCGCCGGTCCCGGAGCCCGCGGCAGTCGCGATCTTCGCCGGTGACCACGGGGTGCATGCCCAGGGAGTCACCGCGTGGCCGCAGGAGGTCACGGGCCAGATGGTCGCCAACTTCCTCGGCGGCGGGGCCGTCTGCAATGCCTTCGCGGCCCAGGTCGGCGCCGAGGTCTGCGTGGTCGATGTCGGAGTCGCCTCCGATCTGCCCGCGACACCCGGCCTTCTTCCCCGGAAGGTCCGCCCCGGAACGGCCGACTTCACGACGGGCCCCGCGCTCACCCGCGAGGAGGTCCTCGCGGCGATCGAGGTCGGTATCGAGACCGCGCGGGACCTGGTGGCGGCGGGCAACAAGGGCCTGCTCACCGGAGAGATGGGCATCGCCAACACCACCGCGTCGGCGGCCCTGATCTGCGTGTACACGGGCATGGACCCGGCCGAGGTGACCGGTCGGGGCACCGGGATCAACGACGAGATGCACGCCCGCAAGGTCGATGTGGTCCGGCGTGGCCTGGAGCTGCACCGGCCCGACCCGGCCGATCCCATCGGCGTACTGGCCGCCGTCGGCGGCCTCGAGCACGCCGCGATGGCGGGATTCCTGCTGGGCGGCGCGTCGCTCCGTACACCCGTCATCCTCGACGGTGTGAGTGCCGGCGCGGCTGCTCTGGTCGCCCGGGCGATCGCCCCCGAGGCGCTCGCCGCCTGCATCGCAGGACACCGCAGCGCGGAACCCGGCCATGTCGCCGCCCTCAACAAGCTGGGCCTGCGCCCGCTGATCGACCTGGACCTCAGGCTCGGCGAGGGCACGGGTGCGCTGCTCGCGCTGCCCATCGTGCAGAGCGCGGCGCGCGCGATGCACGAGGTGGCGACCTTCGACTCGGCGGGAGTGACGGAGAAGTAGCGGGCACCGAACCGCAGGAGGACCGGTCCCACCCGTGTGGGACCGGAGCCGCCTGTGGGGGAGTGTCTCGGCCTGTCCGGCGTCCGGGACGGAGCCCCGGTCACGGGAACGGGCGGGCAGGGGAACAGACCCGCCGCAGGCGCCCCACGCGCGGCGGGCAGGGGGCAGAACCGCCGCAGGCTCCCGCCCCGCACCCGCACAGCCACCCCACCCCCGCCCCCACCCACCCCGTATCGTGGTCCCGCACGCCACAGCCGCACGTCACAGCCGCTCCACCGCCGCAGCGGCCCGCAGCACACCGCACCCTGCACCCCTGCACGAGGAGCCCGCACCGCCATGGCCGAGCACGACGATCACCCTGCCTACCCCGTCGGACTGCGCCTGAGCGGGCGCCGCGTCGTCGTCGTCGGCGGCGGCCAGGTCGCGCAGCGCCGGCTGCCCGCCCTCATCGCGGCCGGCGCCGACATCACCCTGGTCTCCCCGTCCGCCACCCCGTCCGTCGAGGCGATGGCCGACGCCGGTGAGATCCGCTGGGAGCGCCGCCGGTACGAGGACGGTGACCTCGCGGACACCTGGTACGCCCTGGTCGCGTCCACCGACGCCGCAGCCAACGACGCCGCGTCCGCAGAGGCGGAGCGCACCCGCACCTGGTGCGTCCGCAGTGACGACGCGGAGGCGGCAACTGCCTGGACACCGGCCACCGGCCGCAGCGAGGGCATCACGGTCGCCGTCCTCACCACCACCTCGCAGGGCCGGGACCCCCGCCACTCCGCCGCCGTCCGCGACGCGATCGTCGAGGGCCTGCGCGACGGCACCCTCGCCGCCCCGCACCACCGCACCCGTGCCCCCGGCGTCGCGCTGGTCGGCGGCGGCCCGGGCGACCCCGACCTGATCACGGTCCGGGGCCGGCGCCTCCTGGCCGAGGCCGATGTGGTCATCGCCGACCGGCTCGGTCCCCGCGACCTGCTCGACGAACTCCCGCCGCACGTCGAGGTGATCGACGCCGCGAAGATCCCGTACGGCCGCTACATGGCGCAGGAGGCGATCAACCAGGCGCTGATCGACCACGCCAAGGCGGGCAAGGCCGTCGTCCGCCTCAAGGGCGGCGACCCCTTCGTCTTCGGCCGCGGTATGGAGGAGGCCCAGGCGCTGGCCGCCGAAGGCATCGCGTGCACCGTCGTCCCCGGCATCTCCAGCTCGATCTCCGTACCGGGGGCGGCCGGCATTCCCGTCACCCACCGCGGCGTCGCCCATGAGTTCACCGTGGTCAGCGGGCATGTGGCCCCCGACGACCCGCGCTCGCTCGTCGACTGGGAGGCCCTCGCACAGCTGCGCGGCACCCTCGTCCTCCTGATGGCCGTCGACAAGATCGGCGCCATCGCCCGTGCGCTCATCTCCCACGGGAAGTCCCCCGACACCCCGGTCGCCCTGGTCCAGGAGGGCACCACGGCCGCTCAGCGCAGGGTCGACGCGACCCTCGGAGACGTCGGGGAGCGGGTCGTCGCGGAGGACGTGCGTCCGCCGGCCGTGATCGTCATCGGAGCCGTCGTCGCCGTCGGCCCCGGCCCGGTCACCGGTGAGGAAGCTTCGCCCCGTGGCTGAACTCATCACCCTCGACGACCCCGACGACCCGCGTCTGAGTGACTACACCGGCCTGACGGACGTCGAACTCCGGCGCCGCCGCGAGCCCGCCGAAGGCCTCTTCATCGCCGAGGGCGAGAAGGTCATCAGGCGAGCCGGCCACGCCGGGTACGAGATGCGGTCCATGCTGCTCTCCGCCAAGTGGGTCGACGTGATGCGCGATGTCATCGACGGGTCCCGGGCCCCGGTGTACGTGGTCACCCCGGACCTCGCCGAACGCGTCACCGGCTATCACGTGCACCGCGGAGCCCTCGCCTCCATGCAGCGCAAGCCGCTGCCCGACGTCGGCTCCCTCGTGGTCCCGGAGTCCGGGAACGTCCGCCGGGTGGCCGTCTTCGAGGACATCGTCGACCACGCCAACCTCGGGGCGGCCTTCCGTAACGCGGCAGCACTCGGCGTCGACGCCGTCCTCCTCACCCCGCGCTGCGCCGACCCCCTGTACCGGCGGGCGGTGAAGGTGTCGATGGGATCCGTCTTCCTGGTCCCGTGGACCAGGCTCGGGTCATGGCCCAAGGACGTCGAGCTGCTCCGCTCGGCCGGCTTCACCACCGCAGCGCTCTGCCTCAGCGAGCAGTCGATCACCCTGGACGCGCTGGCCGCACGTGAGTACGAGAAGCTGGCGCTCGTCTTCGGTACGGAGGGGGACGGGCTCACGCCCGAGGCGCTCGCCGCGGCGGACGAGCACGTCCGCATCCCCATGGACGCCGGAGTCGACTCGCTCAACGTCGCCGCGGCCTCGGCCGTCGCCTTCTACGCGACGCGCGCCGTTTCCGCCTGACCGGCCCGCGCCACCTGCTGATCCACGGCCCGGTACGCGTCGTGAGTCCGTGACGGCGTACTGCCCAGCCCTTGCGCGGGGCCCTGGCAGCCCTGCGCGGCCGCGATCCCCAGCGCCACGAGCAGGGTGACGACGACGAAGACGACGAGCCGCTGGCGCAGCAGCCGCGGATTTGCAGGCCGTCGCTTGCCGCTCTTCCCGGTGGAGGTCGTCCGGACCCCGGGGCGGGTGCCCGGACGGCCGTTCGTTCCGTTGGTTCCCTGCGGACGCTTCCCGGGGTGGGCGGCGCCGCGCGCAGTCTGGGGGCGTGAGCCGCCGGTACGGGGCGCTGCCGAGCGCGACGACGAAGGGCGCCCGGCAGCAGGACGGGGCGCCGGAGTGGGGCCGGCCGCCGCGCGCCGGGTGTGCTGCTCGGTGTACGGGCCGTCAAGGAGGCCGGTCGGCCTGTCCAGCTCCTGCTCGGCCCGCTGCGCGGGCGGCCTGCGCTCCTGCAGACCCTGCGCCTCGCGCGCGGCGATCTCCTTGAGCCGCATCGAGAGCTGCAAAGTGCTGGGCCGCTCCTCGGGGTCCTTCGCCAGGCAGGCGCGCACCAGCGGAGCGAGCGCATCGTGCACATCGGAAAGATGCGGTTCCTCGTGCACCACGCGGTAGAGCATCACCTCGGAACTGCCGTGCCCGAAGGGCGAATCGGCCATCGCCGCGTACGCCAGGGTGGCCCCCAGCGAGAACACGTCCGTGGCGGGCGTCACCGCCGCTCCGCGCACCTGCTCGGGCGCCAGGAAGCCCGGCGAGCCGACGGCCGTTCCGACATGGGTGAGCGTGCTCGCCCCGGTCGCCCAGGCGATACCGAAGTCGATGATCCGGGGGCCCTTGGGGGAGAGGAGGATGTTCGACGGCTTCAGATCACGGTGTACGACCCCGGCCTCGTGCACCGCCACCAGGCCCTCGGACAGGGCCGCACCGATCGAGGCCACCTCGGCCGCCGACAGCGGTCCCTCCTCGACGACCTTGTCGTGCAGCGAAGGTCCAGGGACGTACTGCGTCGCGAACCACGGGCGGTCCGCCTCCAGATCAGCGGCCACCAGACGCGCCGTACAGCCGCCGCGGATCCGGCGTGCGGCGGACACCTCGCGCGCGAAACGCGAACGGAACTCCTGGTCCTCCGCCAGATCCGGCCGAATCACCTTGAGGGCAACCCGCTGGCCCCTGCGGTCGGAACCCAGATAGACCACACCCATGCCGCCCGCACCGAGCCGTCGGTGAAGCCTGAACGAGCCGACGACACGCGGGTCCTCGCGCCGGAGCCGCATCATCGCCATCGTCTGCCCATCCCCGCTGCCTGGTCCGCCTGACGAGGCACAGCTTACGTACCCGTGGCGCGGCGCGCTCAGAGGCCGCGCCCTCCTCCGCCCATCGATTGTCAGTGCCCGGTGGGAGAATTGAGGAGTGGTCAGGGAGCCGGAGATCCAGGCCCTGTGACCCGTGCGAGATCTCAAAGGACCGTCGCAGAAGGGGGATTGGATCAATGAAGGGCGATCGCGTGGAGATAGTCGTGGACGCGGGAGACACGACTCGGACGTACGAGGTGGTGGCCTCCAGGGCAGGCCGCCGGGTGGAGACAGCAGTCCGTCGGGGGGTGGTGGAAGTGAGTGAAGTCACCCGAAGTGGATCAGTTGTCCGTACCGCCCGTTTCATGGCGACCAGGGTGCTCGCCCTGGTCGAACAACCGGTCCCCAGGGAGGACGCCTCCGAGCGCCCCCTCCGGGATGACCCCAAGGCTTAGCGCCGGATCTCCACCCAGGGGAGTACACCGAATGCCGACGGCTCATCCTCCGGGAGGCCCGGTAATCAGTACGCGGGCATGACGCCCGAGGCCTCCCGTCTCCCTAATGTTGAAGTCAAGCGGCGGGCGCAGAACTCGTCCCCCGAGGTCAAACGCCCGCCGCTCCGAATCAGGTCAGGAGAGGAACCATGGCGGACACGGCAACGCGGACCATGATCCGCGCACAGGGACGCAGGGCATACGCCTCGTTCGGTGCACGCCCGTCCGGTACGCGCCACCCCCTGGTGGCGACAGCCATGGTTCTTCCTCTGGCGGCCCTGCTCGTAGTCGTCTTCGGCGGCTGGGACGCAGTGGTCACACAGGCGTCGTCCGTGGGCGTGATGCTGGGGCGCTGAGCGGCGTCCCGGGTCCGGAAGAGCGGTCCGGGCCAGGACATCCGGCCAACAACCCCGTGGGGACGGGGGTGCGGCGGACGGCAGCGTTTGTCCGGCCAGCTGGGGAGCTGGCCGGACATCGCGCTGTCCGGGGCCTCTTGGAACTGCCGGGCGGCCACTGCCCCGAGGTCACCCGGCAGCCTCTCGGTCCGTGCCCCGTACGCTCGTCGCAGGGACCTGCCACTGGGCCGGCCGATCACCGCCGGGGGAGCCGAACCGATGACCACCACCACCCCTGTCGTTCGCGTACTGGGCGACCTCGCCCATGCCGGCAGTCATGCGTGGGCCGCCGCGTGCGACTGCGCCCCGCCCCGGGTGCTCGCGGACCGGCCCGACGGGACGGTGGTCCGTAGCGGGCCGGTGGTGGCCAAGGCGCACGCCCCGGACACCGACCCTCCGGGCCTGGCGGCCCGCCTCGCCCTGGCCGCGGCACCGCTCCTCACGGGCATCCTGCTCCCGCCCTTGCCGGTCCCCGCACCCCGCGGGGCGCCGGACCCCGCAGCGCACCCCGCAGCGCACCCCGCAGCGCACCCCGCGTCGAGCCGCACGGCGGGCGTGCCCTCGGCCGTCCTGTCCGGGGTGACGCCCGACGGCCGTCCCGTCAGCCTCTGGCCGCACGGCGAACCCGTCGATCCCGCGGACCCCGATGCCGCCCCCTGGGAGGAAGCAGGCGTTCTCCTGGCCCGATTGCACCGCACTGCCCCGCCCCATCCGCTGCCGCCCATGCGCGGGCCTGCCAAGGCCGCCCGGGCCGTCGCGCGGATGTGCGCGGCCCGGGCGGGCGACCCGGACATCGCTCCGGTGCTCGCCGCCTGGCGCAGCCTGCCTGCCTGGGCCCGGGACGAGGCCCCGGCCACCGGACCCCGGGCCCGATTCGTCTGTCACGGAGATCTGCACCTCGGCCAGCTCGTCCGCCACCCGGCCCCGCACGGTCCCTGGCTGCTGATCGACGTCGACGACGCGGGCCTCGGCGACCCCACATGGGATCTGGCACGCCCGGCTGCCTGGTACGCGGCCGGACTGCTGCCGCCCGAGGTCTGGCTGCGCTTCCTGGACGCCTACCGGAGCGAGGGCGGCCCCGCCGTGTGCGCCGAGGGGGACCCGTGGCCGGAGCTGGACGTCGCCGCGCGCGCACTCACGGTGCAGACGGCGGCGCTCGCCTTCGCCAAGTCCGCCGCGGAGGGCCGAAGTCCGGATGAGGTGGAACAGCTGATGATCGACGCGTGTGTCCGAATTGCGTCCCTCCCGCCCGAGTTGACTGCCGAGACCACGTCGTAGGGTGAACCGACTGCCGCCGGGCATGCATTCCGGCGACATCGAAACGACGGTGAGGAGCCGATCCGATGATCCAGTGCCCCAAGTGTCACGCCCAGATGAACACGTACAACCGCAACGGCGTCCAGATCGAGCAGTGCAGCGGCTGCCGGGGCATCTTCCTCGACTACGGCGAGCTGGAGTCGCTCACCCGCCTCGAGTCGCAGTGGTCGCAGCAGGCCCCGCCCGCCCCCCAGGCTTATCCCGCCGCCCCGCAGGCCTATCCCGCGGCTCCGGCTCCCGCGTGGGGTGCGCCGCACCAGGGCGGGCACCACGGACACCACCGCCAGAAGAGCTTCGGCCGGATGCTCTTCTCGTCCTGAACACCTGCGGGGCCCGGGCGCGTTGCGTCCGGGCCCGTCGCGTGCCGCATTGCATACCGTCGACGAAGTTCGGTTCATGATCTAGTCATGGCCATGATCGCTGCCTAGAGTGCGGGGCCATGAACTTCCTCGACAGGTCACGAACTGTCGCACCCCCGGGCTGGAGCCGCTGGCTCGTGCCACCCGCCGCGCTCGCCGTGCACCTCTCCATCGGACAGGCCTACGCCTGGAGCGTGTTCAAGCCCCCACTCGAATCCGCTCTCGGGCTGTCGGGCACCGGAAGTGCCCTCCCGTTCCAGCTGGGCATCGTGATGCTGGGCCTCTCCGCCGCCTTCGGCGGAACGCTCGTCGAACGCAACGGCCCCCGCTGGGCCATGTTCGTCTCCCTCGTCTGTTTCTCCTCCGGCTTCCTCGTCGCCGCCCTCGGTGCGTCCACCGGCCAGTACTGGCTCGTCGTTCTCGGCTACGGCTTCATCGGCGGGATCGGGCTCGGCATCGGTTACATCTCTCCGGTCTCCACTCTCATCAAGTGGTTCCCCGACCGCCCCGGTATGGCCACCGGCATCGCCATCATGGGCTTCGGCGGCGGCGCACTCATCGCCTCGCCCTGGTCCACGGGCATGCTCGAGAGCTTCGGTACGGACCGCTCGGGCATCGCGACCGCCTTCCTCGTCCACGGCGTCGTCTACGCGGCGTTCATGTCGCTCGGCGTCCTCCTGGTGCGGGTACCGCCGGACGGCTGGCTCCCCGACGGCTGGGAGCCGAAGCAGGAAACCCGCAGACTCGTCACCAGCGCCCAGGTCTCCGCCCGCAACGCCCTGCGGACACCGCAGTTCTGGTGTCTGTGGGTGGTCCTCTGCATGAATGTCACCGCGGGCATCGGCATCCTCGAGAAGGCCGTGCCCATGATCCAGGACTTCTTCGCGGACACCTCCACCCCGGTCTCGGTCTCCGCGGCAGCCGGCTTCGTCGCCCTGCTCTCGCTGGCCAACATGGGCGGCCGCATCCTGTGGTCCTCCACCTCGGACCTGATCGGCCGCAAGAACATGTACCGCGTCTATCTCGGTGTCGGCGCGCTGATGTACGTGATGATCGCCCAGCTCGGCAACGACTCCAAACCGCTCTTCATCTGCTGCGCGCTGGTGATCCTGTCCTTCTACGGAGGAGGGTTCGCGACCGCCCCCGCCTACCTGAGGGACCTCTTCGGTACGTATCAGGTGGGAGCCATCCACGGCAGACTGCTGACCGCCTGGTCCACGGCGGGCGTGCTCGGTCCGCTGATCGTCAACAGGGTCGCCGACGCGGGGGAGCGCGCAGGCCACAGCGGTCCCAGCCTCTACGCGACCTCCCTGGCCATCATGATCGGGCTGCTGATCGTCGGCTTCGTCGCCAACGAGTGCATACGCCCCGTCCATTCGCGCTTCCACGAGACACCGGAAGGGAGCCCCCGTGTACACCAGGAGTCGTAAGCCGCTCATGGTCTTGGTCTGGCTCTGGGTCGCCGTGCCGTTCGGCTACGGGCTGTACGAACTGGCCCGCAAGGCCACCCAGCTCTTCACCGGCTGACCCACAGGACCACGACAAAGCCCCCGGTCGTCGAGACGACCGGGGGCTTCGAACGGTGCGCGATACTGGGATTGAACCAGTGACCTCTTCCGTGTCAGGGAAGCGCTCTCCCGCTGAGCTAATCGCGCAGGGTGACCCTGCGTGTACTGCGTGCGCGATACTGGGATTGAACCAGTGACCCCTTCCGTGTCAGGGAAGTGCTCTCCCGCTGAGCTAATCGCGCGGGGGTCCTTGCGGACCGGTGGACGATACTGGGATTGAACCAGTGACCCCTTCCGTGTCAGGGAAGTGCTCTCCCGCTGAGCTAATCGTCCTTGGAGGTGGAGACGGGATTTGAACCCGTGTAGACGGCTTTGCAGGCCGTTGCCTCGCCTCTCGGCCACTCCACCAGGGATGGGGGTTCGGGAAAAATCCCCCACCTTCTGCGAGCGGACGACCAGGTTCGAACTGGCGACCTCAACCTTGGCAAGGTTGCGCTCTACCAACTGAGCTACGTCCGCTTGTCATTCCCGGTCGGCTTGCGCGTCCCGGTGACGTGTTGAACTCTAGCGGATTCCCGGGCCAGCACAAAAACGCGTTTGCGCAGCGTGCTGCGGTGCCTCCGCCCCGCCGCGGGTGACCGCGCACCGTTCTAGACTCACCAGAGTGCACGACCTAGCCCCCATGGCCCGCTTCGGCGGCCTCATCGCCTCAGGCCTGCAGGATGTGACCAGCGATCCTGCGGCTCTCGAATCATCCGGTTTCTGGGCTGTATGTGCTGATTTTGAAGGCCGTCTCGTCTGCGCCCGCTTCTCCACCGTACGGACCGAGCAGGTACCCCTTCCCGTACCCGGGGCCTGGCGTGGGCCGGCACCCCGGGACTGGACCTCATCGCTCGACGAGGACGCCTACCTGGCCGGCGTACGGCGGATCCGTGAACACATCGCGGCGGGCGAGGTCTACCAGGCCAACCTCTGCCGGGTCCTGTCCGCACGACTACCCGACCCCGCCGCCGACGTCGATGCCCTCACCGCCCTGCTGGCCCGCGGCAACCCCGCCCCCTACGCGGGCACGATCCGGCTGCCGGCCCAGGGCGTGGAGATCGCCACGGCCTCTCCGGAACTCTTCCTGAGGCGCGAGGGCCGGATCGTCGAGTCCGGGCCGATCAAGGGAACCGGGCGAACCGAGGGCGACCTGCTGGAGAAGGACCACGCGGAGAACGTGATGATCGTCGACCTGGTCCGCAACGACCTGGGCCGGGTCTGCGCGACCGGCAGCGTGAGCGTCCCCGATCTCTGCGTCGTGGAGAAGCACCCCGGACTCGTCCACCTCGTCTCCACGGTGCGCTGCCGGCTGGCCGAAGGCGCAGGCTGGCCGGAGCTGCTCGCCGCCGCGTTCCCGCCCGGGTCCGTCACCGGTGCCCCCAAGTCCAGTGCGCTGCGGATCATCGACGCCCTGGAGACATCGCCGCGCGGCCCGTACTGCGGAGGAATCGGCTGGGTCGACGCGGACCGGAGAACCGCAGGACTGGCCGTCGGCATACGGACCTTCTGGATCGACCGCACGGGCAGCGCACCCTTGCTGCGCTTCGGTACCGGAGCCGGCATCACCTGGGGATCCGACCCGCAGCGTGAATGGGCGGAGACCGAGCTGAAGGCGTCCCGGCTGCTCGCTGTAGCGTCGGGCGCCTACGAGGAGACAGGAAGGACCGCGTCATGAGAATTTGGGTCAACGGTGAACTCCGGGACGCCGATGACGCACGGGTGTCCGTGTTCGATCACGGGCTGACCGTGGGGGACGGCATCTTCGAGACGGTCAGGGTCGCCGGAGGCCGCCCCTTCGCCGTCACCCGGCATCTCGACCGGCTGACACGCTCGGCACGGGGTCTCGGCCTGCCCGACCCCGACCCGGACGAGGTCCGCCGGGCCTCGGAGGCCGTCATCGCGGCCAATCCCATGACGCTCGGCCGGCTGCGGATCACGTACACCGGCGGCCTCTCGCCTCTCGGCTCCGAACGTGGCGACGCGGGTCCGAGCCTCATCGTCGCGCTGGGCGAGACCGCGCGCCGTCCCGACAGCACGGCCGTGATCACCGTCCCCTGGACGCGCAACGAACGCAGCGCGGTGACCGGTCTCAAGACCACCTCGTACGCCGAGAACGTCGTCGCCCTCGCGCGCGCCCACGAGCAGGGCGCCTCCGAGGCGCTCTTCGCCAACACGGTCGGGCAGCTCTGCGAGGGCACCGGATCCAATGTCTTCGTCGTGCTCGACGGCCATATCCACACCCCTCCCGTCACCTCCGGATGCCTGGCCGGCATCACCCGCGCACTGGCCGTGGAGTGGACCGGTGCGCAGGAGACCGACCTGCCGCTGGACATCCTCGAGCAGGCCGAGGAGGTCTTCCTGACCTCCACGCTCCGCGACATCCAGGCCGTTCACCGGGTGGACGGACGGGAGCTGCCGGGCGCGCCGGGACCGGTGACCGCGAAGGCGATGCGGATCTTCGACGAGCGCGCGGGGGACGACCTCGATCCCTGAGCCCGGCCGGCAAAAACAGGTGACGGACCGCGGCGCAGCGGATAGAACACCCCTGATGACCACGACCCTCCGGCCGACCGGGCCGATCCAGCAAGGCGCCGACGGCGCACGGGCACGCAACTACGACGTGTGCGACAACGGGCGTCCCGTCGGTTCCGTCGCGATCACCACCGATCCGGCGTTCGGCGCGTCGGCCGGCATCGTCCATTCGCTGCGCATCGAAGAGCCGCACCGCAGGCGGGGCCGGGGCACCATCGCGGCCCTCGCCGCGGAGGAGGTGCTGCGCAGCTGGGGCTGCACCCAGGTCCGTCTGGTGGCTCCCGCGGACAACGAGGCCGCCCGGGGGCTCGCGACCGTACTCGGTTACACCGAGCGCAGCCGGAACATGATCAAGGAGCTCCGGCGGACCGCACCCTCACTCCCGGACGGGGTCACCGGACGCCCCATGAGCGACCAGGAATTCGCCGAGTGGGCGGGCACCAGCGTCGAGACGTATGCGCAGGACTGGATCGAGCGGGGCGTCCCGGCGGAGCAGGCCCGGCGGAAGTCGGAGACCGACATCGCCACGATCCTGCCGGACGGCCTGGCCACCGAGGGCACGCACTTCCACGTCCTCGTCCGCGGCGGCGACGTCATCGGCTATGTCTGGGTGGCGCGGCGCGAGACGCCGCAGGGCGAGGCGATCGGTTACGTCTTCGATGTCGAGGTCAAAGGGGAGCACCGCGGACACGGATACGGCCGTGCGCTGATGCACCGTGCCGAAAGCATCACGTTCGACGTGGGGCTCGGCAGGCTCGGCCTGCATGTCTTCGCGTCCAACACGCCCGCGTTGCGGCTGTACGAGTCGCTCGGCTACGAGCCGACCCAGTACAACCTGGCCAAGGCGTTGTAGGCCGGTCGCTTCCGGCCATCGCGACCCTTGTGGTCACTCGCGGCCATCGCGACCTCTGTGGTCAGTCGCGGTCGGCGAGCAGGCGGTCGGCGATCTCCTCGATCCGCTCGCGCAGCCCTTCCTGGCTCCTGCCGCCGTCCAGCCGCTCGTCAGCGATCACATACGTCGGGGTCCCGGTGACTCCGATCGCCTTGCCCTCGGCCTGGTCCGCGTCGACGATCAGCATGTGCCGGCCGTCGATCAGTGCCGTGTCGAACTCCTCGGCGTCCAGTCCCAGTTCGCGTGCCACGTCGAGCAACAGGGGCTCACCGGCGCGGGCGAGATCAGCGGTACGGGCCAATACGGCCTCGATGTAGGGCCATCCCTCGCCCTGCTCGACGGCCTCCTCGGCAGCCTGCGCCGCGGCGTACGCGTGCTTGTGCTTCTCCAGCGGGAAGTGGCGCAGCCGGATCTCCAGCCGGTCGCCGTAGCGGGCGCGAAGGGCACGGACGTCGGAGAGGGCCTGATGGCAGTCGGGGCACTCGAGCTCGCACCAGATGTCCAGGACGACCGGGGCTGCGGGGGTGGAATCGCTCATGGGATCAGTCTTTCAGGCCGGACCCGCGCTTCCCAATCGGGACCTGGGGAGGACCGCAGCCCTGAAAAGTCCCTGATGTGGCCCGGGGCCGTGGCCCCGCAGCCGGTGACCGGTGCAGGATGGAAGGGACGTTTCCCGATGCGCTGGAGGCACCGATGCTTGCCGAGACCATCTGTTCCGCGGTGTCGGCGGCAGGCCTGGGCATCGCCGCGATCACCGCGTACCGCAAGCGATTCCTCGCGGCGACCAGGATCGCCGCCTATTCGCTGGTGCCTGTCGGCCTCGTGATGACCGGTGTCGTCGAGTGGGTGTCCGACATCGTGTTCAAGCCCAGCGTCTGGATCGGCTTCGCACTGCTCGCGCTGGCGTGGCTGCTCTTCATGACCACGCGGTCCGTGGAGCGCCGTGGTGGATCCACCCGCAAGGAACGCAAGGCTGCGCGGGCTGCGTCGCGGGGCGACGCCGTGTCCCCGGCCGCGTCGACGCCCTCGCTGACGTCCGCGCATACGACTGCCCGCCCGCAGCCGCAGGACCGGCCGAAGAAGCCCCAGCCGTCCGCCGCGCCCGGTGAGGACTTCAGCGATATCGAGGCGATCCTGAAGAAGCACGGCATCTGACAGGGCGTGCCGGGCGCGGTGAGATGGCTGCAATATGAATCGATTCATGCGCGGGAACCGTACGCGAGCCGCTCGTGCCGGACTCGGGCGTCGGTATATTCGGGGTTGCTTCGATCCGATCTTGACGGTATGTGGCGGATGGAGCTAGCGTCCCGGACGGATTGAAACAATTCATTCCTGGGCCGCAGGGTAAGGACGACAGGCCGGCGGAACACGCCGGTTGCCGTCGGCAGGACAGGGATACGCCGCGCCGATGCGCGGCGGCCGGACGCATCAGTGGGGCAGGGCAAGTGGGGCGTGTGGCAGGGATCAAGGATGTGGCCCGGCAGGCCGGAGTCTCGGTGGGTACGGTCTCCAATGTGATCAACCGCCCCGAGGCGGTGCTTCCGGACACCCGCGCCCGGGTGCTGGCGGCGATCGAGGAGCTCGGCTACGTACGCAGTGAGTCGGCCAGGCAACTGAGGGCCGGCCGCAGCCGGATCATGGCCCTGCTCGTCCTCGACATGGGCAACCCCTTCTTCGTCGACATCGCCCGCGGTGCGGAACGCGCGGCCCGGGACGCCGGCCTCGGCGTGATGGTGTGCAACAGCGGCCAGAGCCCGGAGGAGGAGGCCGAGTACCTCGGGCTCTTCGCCGAACAGCGCGTCTGCGGGGTGCTCGTCACCCCGGCCGACGCCACCGGCGGCAACCTCGAGGCGTTCGCCCGCCACCGGATTCCGTACGTGCTCGTGGACCGGGTGGCTCCGGGCGCGGAGACCTGCGCCGTCTCCGTCGACGACGTACGCGGCGGCAAGCTTGCCGTCGGGCACCTCGTCTCCGCGGGACACCGCTCCGTCGCCTATGTCAGCGGCCCCGGCGACCTGCACCAGATCAGGGACCGCCGCGAGGGAGCCCTCTCCGCCCTGGCCGAGGCCGGACTCGGCCCCGAGGCGCTCGTCGAGATCCCGTCCGACCGACTGGACGTGGCGGCGGGCCGGGATGCCGGAGCCCGGCTGCTCGGTCTCGTGCCGCGGCCGACCGCCGTCTTCTGCGCCAACGACCTGCTGGCGCTCGGTGTCCTTCAGTCGCTCTACGCAGCGGGTGTCCGGGTGCCGCAGGATGTCGCCATCGTCGGTTACGACGACATCGAGTTCGCCGCAGCCGCCGCCGTGCCGCTGACCTCGGTCAGGCAGCCCGCCGTGGTCATGGGCAGGATGGCGGCGGAGCTCCTCCTCGAGGAGGCGGACGACGGGGACGGCAGTCACCGGCACCGCAGTGTGGTGCTCCAGCCGGAGCTCGTCGTACGCGCTTCCAGCGCCGCTCCGCGCTGACCCCCGCACCGCGCCCGGAGCGGGGTCTACGGGCCGTGGCCGGCCGGTGCGAATGTGTGACGGCGGATCGGACGCGGGAGCGAATCCCCCCAGTGGGTGGGGGGTGAACTCCCCGCGCGAAAAAGCGTGTTGATCGCCAACAGGGGTGCCTCTGCGTCATGATCGCTTCGAGATGGTGGACACATTCCGGGGCGAGGCCCCTGCACCCCCTGCCGAAGAGCCGCGTGGCTGCCTCTTCGCGCTGTCCCAGCCACCCCTGATGATCTTTCTGACGGTGATCGGCAGCCTGCTGCTGATGGCCGCGCTGCATGATCTTTTTCTGCTGTGAGCGGGCATCGGCCCCGGGCCCGCCGCTCCGCCCGCCATCCTGCAAAGGGCCGACCCTGCAAAGGGCCGTCCCCTGCGGAGGGCCGTCCTGTCGACGGCCGGTCCGGAGGGGCTCGGTGCGAAGGCGGCCCGTCCGGCGTGCGAGGCGATCGTCAGCGCGCCGCTTCCCTGCGCCGGGCCCGGTACGCGGCGACATGGAGCCGATTGCCGCAGGTGCGGCTGGAGCAGTAGCGACGGGAGCGGTTGCGGGACAGATCGACGAACGCGCGCCGACAGTCCGGCGCCTCGCACCGACGCAGCCGCTCCTGTTCGCCCGCCACGACGATGAAGGCCAGCGCCATGCCGCAGTCGGCCGCGAGATGGTCCGAGACGGAGGCGTCCGGCGCGAAGTAGTGGACGTGCCAGTCGTAGCCGTCGTGGTTCGTGAGCTGCGGGGTGGTGCCCGCGGCGGCCACCAGCCGGTTGACGAGATCGGCCGCGGTACGGGCATCGGGCGCCGCGAATATCTCGGCGAACCGGCTCCGTACGTCCTGCACGGCGCGCAGGTCCTTCTCGCCGAGCTCGCCCACGCCGCTGATGAGATGGCGCTCCGCGAAGTCGTAGAGCGCATCGACGTCGGGGAGCCCGTCGGCCGGCTCGCTCTCCGGCGCGGTGTTCACCAGATCGACCACCGTGTCGAGGGCGATCCGGGTGTCGTGTGGGATCAGCACGCTTCGCTCCCTGGCCTCCGGCGGGCGGGCGCCCGCCGATGCCGGGTGACTCTACTGGCTCGGCGAAGGCGCCACGGGCCCGGTACGGGCTTGCCGGCGAGCGGGAGGACCTTTGGCGGTCGGGCGTGTCGCCGGAGCCTGTGACGTCTTCCTGGCGGCCCTGGGGGGCGCTCGGCGGTCACCCCGGTGCCTGTGGGGCAGGTGAGGCGTGTGGGGTCGCCCATCGGAACCGAAACCATCAGTCCCCGGGGCATCCGCGCCGGGGAGCCCCGGGACCGGTCCCGGGCGCGCGCGCCGACGCCGTCGCCGCGGGGGGTTACGCGGCGACGGCGCCGGTGTCTGGCGTATGGGGGTTTCCGCGCGACGCCGTCAACCCCGAGTCGGGCGGCGGCCCGCAGCGCTCGGCCAGGGTCAGCGCTCGGCCAGGC